>JAYVUL010000149.1:0-3979 GCA_043787935.1 Chitinophagaceae bacterium
TAACGGTCCTGGTATTGAACCCGAAGCCCTGGAAGATATTTTTATTCCTTTCTTTACCACCAAAGAAAATGGTTCCGGCATTGGGTTAAGTTTGTCAAGGCAGATTATTCAGCAGCATGGAGGCACCATTAAAGTATTTTCAGAATCGGGCAAAGGATGCAGGTTTGTAGTTCAGTTGAAAGCTTAAGGAAAACAATAAATTGTAATTAGCAGGCACTTATTTCCGGCAATGTTCTAAATTGTCGTCCTCCAAATTTTTTACCACTACTCGTTTTACTTTTTGCAAGCGGACTGTTCGCTGTTTTTAATAACTCCAATGCTGATTTTGCAAATGCAGCAGCGGCTTCTTTTTTATGCAAGGCATCACAAATATGTGCACATAGTTCTTCATAATAATATTTACCGGCTGTAAATTTCAACAGTTTAACCGGGTAATTCGTTACCAGTTGATATGCTTCTTCTAACTGATCGTCTTTATTGCTGTTAAGCATTGTTTCCGCTAGCTTTAAATCTGTCATTGTGCTGGTACCGCTTCTAGAATTTTGCGCTATACAATAATTATTAACAATGGTAAAATACTGCCCTGCCTTTTCGTATTGATGGAGTCGTAAATAATAATCACCCATTTTTTCCTGTGCCAGCAGTATGCTGGAATATTCTAAAGAAAAATCTTCCAATAACCTTGAAAGAATTGCCAGTCCTACGGCTTGTATATTTGGCTGAGGATTGTCTAATAACAAACAACCTTGAATCTGCAAAAATTCCGCCTTGTTATTTGCACCACGGGCACGCTTTAAATGATCTTCAAAATTGCTGTCAATTTTTCCATTCCAGGTTTTGTTGTTGTACCAATCGGTTTTTATCATGTTGATTTAATAAATAATTACGTTCTGAACCTTGTTATTTTTTTAGGGCAGCCATTTTTGCAAATATAAACGAATTGAAAGTGGAGTAATACCTGGTGCATTTAAATTGCGGCAGAGGGTTGCCAACCTTTTGCAGGATTGTCCTATTCTGCAGTAGATTTCGAAACGTTGGCAACCCTGAAATCTGCGACAATTTTAAATGTACCCAATACTTTACTCACAAAGCCTCCTCCACCAAATACAGGATTGATTCATAGGTTGCCTTAACAGCATCTGACATGGCCATTTCGCAGGTTTTGGTGGAAGAATAATAACCGTCATATTGATGTTCATTTACTTCTACAGCTTCCGGATGTGCGGCAGATGCTGTTAATTCAGGTAACAAAAAACCACGGTCACCGGCCATGCCACAGCAACCGGTATTTTTTGGCACTGTAACGCCGACAGCAAAATGTTGGGCGAGGTTTATAAATTTATGGCTTGTCTTCATTTTCTCCAAAGAACAAACGGAGTGTAGTACGATGTTGCTTTTTTGTTGTTTCACTACCGCCGCAGGCATCACCATATCATGTAAAAAATCAACACTGTCAAGTATCGTCAGCTGATCAAATTTTTGTTTATTGGCTTCATTGAGCGAAGGCCGCAAATGATGCAATGTATAAGCGCAGGAACTAACATCAATCACTATTGGGAATGTGCCTTCCCGACTGCTCTGCCATAGTTTTTCGATAATGTTATTTGCGGTAAACTGGTGAGCAGCTTTATATCCTTTGGAAGAAAAAATCTGGCTGCAGCAACTGCCCGTTGCATTCTTTAACACAACCACATCAATGCCTGATTTACTACAGATACTCATAAAGGTTTGCAGGATGTTTTTTTCTTTGCCTTTATAAGAACCTAACATCCTGGATATGCAACTGGGGAAATAAACGATGGTAGTTATAGCGAGGTTGGTCAACTGTTTGTTTATTTTTAAAACAGACAGATCTGGAGGATAGCTGATTTGTGCAGACCACATCGGCATGGCAGGAATAATTTTTTTAATCCCTTTGGTGAGGACGGTCATGGCATTTTTACCCAATACTTTGTTGAACGCAAAGCCGATTTTTAAAGCCGCCCTTGCACCCCACTCTATCTTTTTAAAATGTGTTGCCACCCACAATGCCATCCTGTTGGCACTGGCAGAATGATTCTCTCTTCTCAACCGCTTTACCAAATCTCCGGTATTGATATCCACCGGGCAGGCCGTGGCACACAAGCCATCCACCGCACAGGTATCCAGCACATCATACTGAGATTGATTAAGGAGCAATTTATAGTTGGCTGTATCGCCATCAATCTCCAGTTTTTTCAGTGCTCTCCTGATAACAATTCTGCGCCTTGGTGTGGCCGTAATATCCCGGCTCGGACATTTGTGTTCGCAGTAACCGCACTCAATACAGGTGTCCACTTCCTCTTCAACAGGGGGCAATTCTTTCAGGTTTTTAATGTGCCCGTTCTTATCAGCATTGATGATTACCCCCGGGTTTAGTAACCCGTTGGGGTCAACCGCCTGCTTTATCTTTTTCATGATCGCATACGCATCTCCACCCCATTCTGTTTCTACAAACGGCGCCATATTTCGGCCGGTGCCATGTTCTGCTTTTAAGGTGCCATTGTATTTTTCTATCACCAGCGCAACTACTTCCCGCATAAAATGATCATACCTTGTAATCTCTTCAGGTGTATTGAAAGACTGCGTAACAACAAAATGAATATTGCCATCTTTGGCATGGCCGAAAATGATGGCATTGTTGTACTGGTATTTTTTAAACAGTTGCTGCAGATCAACAATGGCATCTCCCAGTTTTTCAACCGGAAAAGCAATGTCTTCCAATATCACCGTTGTGCCGCTTGCCCTTACTGCACCCACTGCAGGAAAAAGTCCTTTGCGAACCTTCCACAAAAAATCCTGCTCCGTTTTATCGGCTGTAAATACAGGCGCATTGCATAAAGAAAGATTAGCAGTTGATTGCAAAAAGGCACTTACTTTTTCTTCCAGCACCGTCCAACTACTTTCCTGGAATTCTATCAGCAAAGCCGCTGCGTCTTCGGGTAATGTTTTTACAATGGCGGGCATGCCGGGTAAATTTTCAACAGCCCGAAGCGATGCCCTGTCCATCAACTCTACCATTACAGCACCTGCATTGGTAAGCGGCACAATGGCCTGGCAGGCTTCATAAATATTAGGGAAATATAAAAGCGATGTCAACTTAAACGGATGGTCAGGAACTGTTTCCAGCACCGCCTCTGCAATAAAAGCAAGCGTACCTTCTCCTCCAATTAACAGGTGCGCTAAAATATCCAGCGGATGTTCGTGATCTATAAAAGCATTTAAAGAATAGCCGACTGTATTCTTTGTCTGGTATTTTTTGCGGATGGTATAGTAGAGGTTTTCCTTTACATTGATCTCCTTTTTAATATCACTAAGTTGTGTAAATAATTCAGGACAGTCTTTTTCAAAACGGTCATAATCAGGTTGCAATTCTGTAGAAAACATTTTACCATCAGGCAAAATAAAGCGAATGTATTTGGTGGTGTGGTAAGAATTGAGCTTTACGCCACAACACATGCCACTGGCGTTGTTAGAAAGAATGCCTCCCATCATGGCAGCGCTGATACTGGATGGATCGGGCCCTATTTTTTGATTGTATTTTGTTAAGTAAGCATTCACCATGGCACCGGTAATGCCGGGTTGCACACGCACTAAATCACCTTCCCCTTCTATCTTTATTTTATTCCAGTGCTGGCTCAGATCTACCAGAATTCCATCGGTAATTGATTGGCCCGAAAGGCTTGTGCCACCGGTACGAAATACCAATGGGATGTTATGTTGTTGCGAAAATTGAAACAATGCAATGATCTCAGCTTCATTAATGGGTTGAACGATCGCTTTAGGAACGAGGTGATAAAATCCTGCATCTGAGGCGAAGGATACGAGGTCGATGTATCTTGACTTAACCCGATTGCCGGGAATTATTTCCTGTAATGCTGCTATCATTTTTTCTATGGTAATGAATTTAAAAGCAAGATAGGTTGCTTTTTCTTTATCTAAACTCAATCGGATAAAATAT
>JAYVUL010000150.1:0-2805 GCA_043787935.1 Chitinophagaceae bacterium
AACGTACAAGAGTGCGACGCAAGAAAAGCTTAATAGCATTGTTTAGCCGGGTCCATAAAATTGAGTAAACACCGATAGTAATTTTAAAACACCAGTATAATAAAATTGATTTTGAAAAACTATTTTCTATGACAAAGTTTTTGAGAACCCTTACTTATTTTTTTATCATTATTTATTTTACCCAGTGTAAAAATACGGGCTTGCCACCCGGCGATCCTGGTAACGGAGGTCTTGTACTTCCCGGTAATTTTGAGGCGTTGGTAGTTGCAGACAGTCTTGGCCCGGCAAGGCATCTGGCAGTAAATGATAATGGCGATATTTATGTAAAGCTCAGGGCTTCTTATCCCGAAGGAAGTAACGTTGCGCTTAGAGATATAAATAATGATGGTAAACCAGACATTATTAAAAGGTTTGGCGTATATCCTGACGCTATGGATTATGGAACTGCAATGCGGATTAACAACGGTTATATTTATTACAGCTCCACCAACCAGATTTTCCGTTGTAAATTAAAGCCGGGCGAATTGCTGCCGGATACAGCAACAGAACTGATTCTTACGGATGATTATTTGCATGATGTGCATGGGTTTAATCATACGGCAAAACCGGTAGCTTTTGACGATAAGGGAAATATGTATGTACCTTATGGTTCACCTTCGGATGTATGCCAGGAAATAGACAGGATACCTTCTTCACCGGGACAAAATCCCTGCCCGCAGTTAGAAGAACATGCAGGTATCTGGAAGTTTGATCCCAACAAACAAAACCAAACAATAAAAGATGGAACACGCTATGCCACCGGCATAAGAAGTGCCGTAGCAATAGCCTGGAACCCTGATGATAAAACTTTGTATATTGTTCAGCATGGCAGGGATGAACTGCATAGAACATGGCCCGCCAAATATAGCCGCTGGCAAAGTGCCTTACTGCCTGCAGAAGAATTTTTAAGAATAAAAGAAGGTGCCAATGCAGGCTGGCCTTACTATTATTATGATCAGATGCAGGGTAAAAAATTGCTTAACCCTGAGTACGGCGGCGATGGAAAAAATGAAGGAAAAGGAAAGGAATACGAGCAGCCTTTAGTTGGCTTTCCGGCTCACTGGGCACCCAACGATCTTTTATTTTATGAAGGTGATCAATTTCCTGAGCACTACAAACATGGCGCATTCATTGCGTTTCATGGTTCTACCATTCGTGCACCATATTCACAGTCAGGTTATTTTGTTGCCTTTGTTCCATTTAAAAATGGTGCTCCATCCGGTCCTTGGGAAGTGTTTGCAGATGGATTTGCAGGCATGGATACTATTGTAAACACAACCGATGCAGAGTGTCGCCCCATGGGGCTGGCAGAAGGCCCGGATGGTTCTTTATACATCAGCGATTCGCACAAAGGAAAGATATGGCGCATTATGTACAAGGGTGATAAAACAAAGTTTGGTGCGGAGCAACTGGCGGGTATGGAAAAAAGAAAAATGAGCGCCCATATAAGAACACCGGATGAGGTTGCCGATAATCTTGAAAAAGGTATTGCCGAAGGTGGTGAAAAAATATACAATACTTACTGTGTTGCCTGCCACCAGAAAGACGGCAAAGGTGATGGCAGCAGGTTTCCCCCGCTTACGGGTTCTGACTGGGTAAAAGGCGACAAAAAAACACTCATCAATGTTCTGCTCAATGGCATGGAAAAACCCATTGTAATAAATGGTAAAACGTATAATGGGCTTATGCCCTCGCATAGCTTTTTAAAGGATGAAGAACTTGCATTGGTGCTTAATTATGTGCGTAAACAATTTAATAATATTTCTGATTCAGTCAACCAGGAAGAAGTTGCAAAAGAGAGAAGCAACCTGAGTGCTAAAAAATAATGTTCATCATAAAATAATGTTCATCATAAAACAAAGTTCTATATGAAAAAACTGGTAGTATTTCTTCTTGTGGCAACGGTAATGCATCCTTTTATTAGCAGTGCACAAAATAATGTGGATCCGGAAGCCCGTATTAAAGCATTGGGCATTCAGTTGATAACGCCAACACCTCCAATTGCCAATTATTTAAAAGCGGTTCGTGTGGGGAATTTGGTATATCTCTCCGGCCATGGTCCGGATAAACCGGGAGGCGGGCAGGTTACGGGTAAAGTGGGGAGTGATCTTACAGTTGAGCAGGCAAAAGATGCGGCAAGGTTAGTAGGTATTTCCCTGCTGTCAACACTTAAAGCAGAAATTGGCGACCTTAATAAAGTGAAGCGCATTGTAAAAGTTACGGGTATGGTTAATGCAGTAGATACTTTTACTCAACATCCAAAGGTGATCAATGGGTGCTCGGATCTGCTGGTGCAGGTATTTGGCGAAAATGGTAAACATGCACGCTGTGCTGTTGGTATGAGCTCTTTGCCCAATAATATTGCTGTAGAAATTGAAATGATTGTTGAGCTTAAAGAATAGCCCTGCAGCATGGGCCGCAATCTTGCAGGTGGTTGCGTTTTTTGTTCATAAAATTTGTTGGGTACAAGAGTGCGACGCAACAGAAGATTCATAGATGTACTATTGCCCGGTTCAAAAAAAATAAAATTATGGTTATGCAAAAATTATATTGTTTACTGCTTTCTTTTTTCTTTTTTTCTGTTTGTTCTGTAAGGGCGCAATCTTATGACATTGTAATTAAAAGCGGCCATCTTATCGATCCCAAAAATAATATTGATGCAGTAATGGATGTGGCCATCAACGATGGTAAAATTGTGCAGGTCGCCAATATTATTGACGGAACAAAAGCAGCACAGGTTGTTGATGCAAAAGGTTTGTATGTTAC
>JAYVUL010000151.1:0-11026 GCA_043787935.1 Chitinophagaceae bacterium
GGTAAAATTGGACTTATTATAAAAACGGCTGCCGGAAGGCAGGAAATGATATTTGAAAAATAGTAGTTCATTTTTTAAACCGGCAGGGGAAACACGAAAATTTGTATATGCCATTTCACCAGATCTTGTCTGTTTAAAGAGAAAATAATCGTTTTCTGTTTTCAATGCACCACCTGTTGAAAAAAGGAGGTGCCAAATTTTTATTATCAGGTTACTTTTGCTTCAATATTAAACTGAAGTCAGTTTTAACAGTCATTCTTAAATTTTAATTGGTCAAACCTCTGAGTATGAAAAAATTTATCCTTCCTGCCTTTTTCTCCCTATTCATTTGTTCTACTGTGTCAGCGCAGCAACCTGCCGCTGATAAAGAGCAGGTGCTTAAAGACTCTGCAGCCATTTTGCTGGATCTGATGAATTTAATTGATTCTACCAGTGGGAAAACGAGTTATGTATTCGTTTCAGCAAATGTCGGGAACAGGCTTTTCAGCCTTCATAATAATCAATTAAACGCTAAGCAATCCACCTCCTCAACCCTTGTTTATAATCCTTCTGCCGGTTATTTTCATAAAAGTGGTTTTAGTTTTTCTGCAGGGGCTTACCTGTTAAATGATGCGGTAAAAGGCTTTGGTGTTACCCAGTATTCCATAACACCTGCTTTTGATCTGACTGGCAGTGATAATTTTAGCTTTGGGGCTTCCTATACCCGCAACTTTGTCAAAGATGAATTTTCATCTTACTCATCGCCCATTCAAAATGATTTTTATACTTCATTTGCATACAAGAAGCCATGGATTGAGCCCGGTATTTCATTTGGTTATTCCACAGGTGAGTATAAGCAGTCGATCATTAAGGACACCACCATCAATAATATCCGCAGGGTAATATATGATACAGCAACATCTAAGCTTACCTCTTTTTCTATGATGCTTTCTGCCAGCCATAGTTTTGATTGGTATGGACTGTTAAAAAAAGGGGATGGCTTTGACATCGCCCCGGCGTTGTTATTGAATTTTGGGTCTTCCAACACAAATATTTCTCACAATACCAATGCACCGAATTTATTAAGGCTGCTGACAAAAAAAGGAAAACTCCGCAGGCAACAAACCAATAAGTTCCAGGCAGAATCTCTGGGATTAAATATAGACTGTAATTACACGATCGGAAATTTCTCACTAAATCCGCAATTATACCTGGATTATTATTTGCCTTCCACCACGGAGCAAAAGTTTACCCAAGTATTTACTTTGTCGGTGGGATATTCTTTTTAATTTGAGTTAACAAAATATTATTGTATAAAAAATAGTATTGGCATATTGCTTGGGTTAGGGAAGAAAACCAACTTTACTATTATGAAAGTACTATTCTTATCTGCCGTATTCGCTTTATCATTTTTTTCCTTTGCCAATGCCCAATGGTTTCATGCCGGCATAAAGCTGGGTACCAATATCAATAAACTTCAGGGACAATCCTTCAGCGAAAAGTTTACTTATGGGTATAGTGCAGGCGCATTTGCAGAAATAAAGCTTTCCAAAAAATGGGGCATTCAGCCTGAAGTATTTTTTAACCAGGTGAATACAGACACTTCGGATAAATTCAGCCAATTATATAAGATCAGCCCTTCTACCATTACAAATATCAAATTAAGCTATCTCAGCATACCCCTCCTTGTAAATTATAAATTCTCAAAAATATTTTCGGTTCAGGCCGGGCCTCAATACGGCATATTGATCAATCAAAATGAAAACCTGCTGGAAAACGGGAAGAAGGCTTTTAAGCAGGGTGATTTCAGTTTGCTTGGCGGTGTGCAAATGAAGCTGGCCAGTATCAGGATATACGGCCGTTATACCATTGGCCTCAATAACCTCAATGATATCGACAACAGGGACAAATGGAAAAACCAAAGCATCCAGTTGGGTATTGGCTTTGCTATTCTTTAACAGATTTTGAGGTAAACATCCATCACCTTTTGGGCATGCTGTTGAGCTGTAAATTGCCCTGCCTGTGCAAACCCTTTACTTTTTAAATGATCTGCAAATTCTGTATCAGAAGCTATACGGTACATTTGACCGGCAAGAATTTCCGTATCATCCGGTGAAAAATAAAGCGCTGCATCACCAGCCACTTCAGGCAGGCTGGAACTATTGCTGGAAATTACAGGTAATCTGCTCCACAATGCTTCCAGCAAGGGGATGCCAAACCCTTCGAAACAGGAAGGATAAACCAGGGCCAGGGCCTGTTGGTAGATAGCAGGAAAATCAATACTCTTTACAAAACCAGACTCCCTTGCTTGCGGCAGTTCATTTAAAAAGATCAACTGCTTCTCCAATCCATTTGCGTGCAGGTAACGCTTTACATATTCTTTTTCTTTTTTGCCATCTCCTATCACAACCAAAGGAATAGTCATTTTATCTTTCAGCACCAGCAATGCCTTGCAAATTGCAATCAAATTTTTCCTTTTTGTAATAGAGCTTACAAAAAGAAAAAAACGATCGGGTAACTGGTATCTTTTTTTTACCAATGCCTTTTCTTCCCCGCTGATTTTTTTTTCAAAGATGGGGTTACAGTTCTGGTAACACACAAAAATTTTTTCCTCAGGGATCTTATAATAATTTATTAGGTCTTCTTTTGTTTGCTTACTGGTTGCTATTACAGCATCTGCAATTCTGCAGGAATTTTTCATCTTCCACCGATGAGTGTACCTTTCATCAAAGTGATAGGTTTCCGGGTAGCGTTCAAAAATCAGATCATGTACCGTAATAACCGTTTTGGTCGAGATTTTGTCTATTCTGCGGGGTAATTCATTGCTAACTCCGTGAAAAATATTCATCCCTTCTGCTTCAATGTTTTTGATAATACTGCTTCTGCGCCACCACCCCGGGAACTGTTTGTCAAAATTGTTTTGAGGACCTTTTACCTGGATGTTTGGGAATTGCTTAACATCAAACAGATCAGTTTGCCGGGCTGCAAATAAAGTGTATTGGTGTTCAGGAAATTCTTTTGCAAGGCTGGCTATTAATGAACGGGTATAATTGCCTAATCCTGTATTATTTTGAAATGCCCTCTTTCCATCGTAGCCAATTTTCATATCTGTAAATATGTTGAAATATTTTGTGCAAGATATAAAAAACCTTTTCAAACTGTTTTGTTATACTGCTTGCAGCCTTGATGCGTATTCCCCGGTTGCCAATCCATAATCCTTCTTTAAATTTTTCAAAGGCTAAACGCTTTTATCTTTTTGTATCTTGCGGCAGGTTTATTAAGCTTATGCAAAACAATTCGGGTTTTATCATTACTTATATTGAAGAAGAAAAAATTCGGGCCTGCCTGGCTTCTCTGCATTATGCAGACGATAATTCAATACCAACGGATTTATTTTCTGCTGGTAAAAAGAACAAAACTTTGCAGCAGGCTGTTTGCAAAGTTGCACCAGCTGTTATCTCAAAGCGATGGCCGCCCAAAAAAATTTGCGGTACAAAATATCCCGGTAATTCTATTTTCAACCCGGATAGGAGTGACTATCTGTCCGAATCATTGCAGGCTTTATTACTACAGACAAAAAATTGGTATAGTTAAGGTATAACAATGAGCCGACTGAATATTATTTTGGGTTGCCTAATAAAGCATGGGCCTTACCTTGTCAATAGAAACTTTTTTAAGACCCGGTTTACTGTAACTTTTACAACAACATGAAAACATACTGATTAAATCATGAATATTTCATTACAACAATTAATCGAAACCGCCTGGGCAAACAGGGAATTATTAAAGGACATTACCTACAGCGATGCAGTAAGGGCCGTAATTGAAGAAGTAGATAAAGGCAGGTTACGCACTGCCGAGCCAGTAACAGAAGGTTCGCCGGATATTATGCACTGGCAGGTAAACGAATGGGTAAAACAGGCCGTATTGATGTACTTTGGCATACAGCAGATGCACACCCACAGCCTGCCTCCCTTTGAGTTTTATGATAAAATGAAATTAAAAAGCGGCTATGCCGAACTGGGAGTGAGAGCCGTGCCGCATGCCGTGGCAAGATATGGCGCTTACCTGGGAAGGAACGTGGTGTTAATGCCTTCATATGTGAACATCGGGGCTTATGTAGATGAAGGCACCATGGTGGATACCTGGGCCACCGTAGGCAGTTGTGCCCAGATTGGTAAAGGGGTACACCTGAGTGGCGGAGTTGGTATTGGCGGTGTGCTGGAACCTTTGCAGGCAGCGCCCGTAATTATTGAAGATGGTTGTTTTATCGGCAGCCGCTGTATTGTTGTAGAAGGCGTAAGAGTTGAAAAGGAAGCCGTATTAGGAGCCAATGTAGTGCTGACCCAATCAACTAAGATTATTGATGTAAGCGGAACCGTACCAATTGAATACAAAGGCAGGGTACCGGCCAGGAGTGTTGTGATACCGGGCAGTTACCTTAAAAAATTCCCTGCAGGCGAATACAATGTAAGTTGTGCATTGATCATTGGCCAGCGTAAGCCAAGCACAGATCTAAAAACCAGTTTGAATGATGCGTTGAGGGATTTTAATGTATCTGCCTGACACAGGGTTAAAAAATTTTATGTTGCTAAAAAATAAAATAGTTGCAACAGTTTTCATGTCGAAATGATTGGTTTTTAAAAAATGGTAGCACTGGTAGAGCGGTAGCCAATTTTATAAGGACAATCAAAGAGATTGTAATCAAAAAAACTTTATCTTCGCCCTTCCAAAAAAACACCTGCCCAGGTGGCGAAATTGGTAGACGCACTGTGTTCAGGTCGCAGCGTTCGCAAGGATGTGCTGGTTCGAATCCAGTCCTGGGCACCAAACTAAACAATAAAGTCCTCGTAAACACTGATTTTCGGGGACTTTGTATTTGCACCAACAGCCAATGCGCATTCAACTGTTCTTTTATTTTTTGGTGGGCGGTTCCTTTTCCATTCAATAAATCACACCCAAAAGCAACGGCTACTGCCTGCAGTTGCGCTGGATGCTTTGTTCAATAAAATAAAAAGCAATTTACCTGATTACAAAAAATGAAGATGGCAGGTAGAATAATTGAAAATGCGGAAAAGGGCCCAGCCTGAAAAGCCAAAAGTCAGATTATTGGCATCAACGCAGTACAATAAAATAAGTAGAAATCGAAATGTAATAAAATAATTTAAGTACCTATAATCTCAAATATTGCGGAGAGTAAGAGATTCGAACTCTTGATACAGTTTCCCATATACACACTTTCCAGGCGTGCTCCTTCAACCACTCGGACAACTCTCCAGTTTTTTAACGGAGGGCAAAAATACTGTTTCCCAATTTATGAAACGAAAATTTTTTGGGCATTAGCAGTAGTTACCGCAGCCACCTTCTCCACAGGCATATTTTTCACCTCGGCCAGTTTCGCCGCAATATATTTTAAATAACTGCTTTCATTGCGCTTACCACGAAATGGAACCGGTGTGAGGTAAGGGGCATCTGTTTCCAGCACCAGGTGCTCCAGATCTATATCCTGTAATACTTCCGCCAGCCCGGCTTTCTTATAAGTAAGTACCCCCCCTATTCCCAGGTAAAACCCTGCCTTGATAATTTCTTTAGCGCTTTCATAGCTTCCGCTAAAACAATGAAAAATACCCCTTACACCCCTGGGAACATATTCTTTCACAATATTTATTGTTTCCTGCATCGCATTTCGGGTGTGAATTACAATGGGCAGGTCATATTGAATGGACCATTCTATCTGCACCCTGAAAGCTTCTTCCTGTGCCTGCAGAAAAGTTTTGTCCCAATAATGATCAAGGCCGATTTCACCCACTGCGGCAAATTTTCGTTGCGCCAGCCAGTTGCCTGCAGCCTCCAATTCAGTGTGGTAATTTTCCTTTACATAACATGGGTGCAAGCCCATCATAGCGATACATTTTCCCGGGAACCGATTTTCCAATGCCAGCATTGCCTCTGTTGCCGTGCTGTCTATAGCCGGCAAATAGAATTTTTGAACCCCTTCGTTTTCTGCCTGCTGAATCACGGTATCAATGTCTGCAGTAAACTCGTCTGAGTAAAGGTGGCAATGGGTATCTGTTAATATCATACGCTGTAAAAATAGTTATTTAAATATTGCAACAAATCGCCAGGAGGCAATGGCATCAATGAAACAGGGCTTTTAAACACCCTAATAAGGCACGGTTGTTTAATTCTTTATTTTTCAATGTAAAAAAATAGTTAACAAAATATTTGGTTTGTTCAAAATTCACCTTATCTTGCAACCAGTTTTCATAGGGTACGGATTAAAAACGGGCCAGAGTTTCTACTCCGGCCCAATTTTTTGCCCCTACCTCCCGCTTACTTTTGATGGTATTCCTGTTCATTTAAGCGGAATGGTATTCCTTAAAGTTTAATTATTTCAAACCGGAAACCTTTTTCAGAAAAATATTCTAATACTTTGGGCAGGGCATATTGCAGTTTAGCAAAGGCCTTTTCGCTGTCGTGGAATACAACGATAGCGCCTTCGCCTGTGTTTTGGATGACGTTATCAAGGCATTTCTCCCCGGTAATGGTTTCATCAAAATCTCCGCTTAATACCGTCCACATTATTGGTATAAAATTACCGGTTGGTAAAGAAAGCGCCTTTAATTGGCGCCTGGTTGCTTTGCCATAAGGGGGCCTGAACAGGTTGGAATGGATATAATGATTTGCCAGGGAAATATTACTTAAGTATTCCTGATCTGTTGTTTTCCATCCATTCAAATGATTATGTGTATGGTTGCCAATGCTGTGCCCCGCTTCAAGTACTTTTCGATAGGTTGCGGGATGCGCTTCAACATTTTTACCAATACAAAAAAAAGTAGCTTTTGCGTTAAATTTTTTCAGTTCTTCCAACACAAAAACCGTTGCCTCCGGGTGTGGCCCGTCATCAAAACTGAGATAAATTATTTTTTCCTTTACAGGCATCTGCCAGACACATCCCGGATAGAGGCTTCGTAACCACCACGGTGTTTTTACCAGATAAAACATCCGGCAAATTACGAATTACTTATTATTAGGTAAGGATAGTCATCCATTGCACCATTAAGTTTAGGGGCTGCCAAAAAAAATTCCAGTTCTGTTAAACAACGCCCGGCAGCGAATGGAAATACAACTTTGGGGAGGTAGCGGATGCCTTGTATCTTTGCTGTATGTTTAATAAAGTAAGAGTAAGATTTGCACCAAGCCCCACGGGAGGTCTGCATTTAGGCGGTGTGCGTACTGTGTTGTACAATTATTTATTTGCCAAAAAACATGGCGGCGATTTTATAGTACGTATAGAAGATACTGACCAGGCCAGGTTTGTAGAAGGTGCCGAAACCTACATTTTTGAGTGCCTTAAATGGTGTGGGATAGAGCCTGATGAAAGTGTGTTACATGGGGGTGATTATTCGCCTTACAGGCAAAGTGAAAGAAAAGCAACCTACCGCCAGTATGCAGAAAAGTTAGTACAAGAGGGCCATGCCTATTATGCATTTGACAGCACACTGGAGCTGGAGGCCATGAGGGAAAAACTAAAAGCCGAAGGCAGTAACAGCTTGCAGTATGACCATGGGATTAGGATGCAAATGAATAACTCTCTCAGGTTATTACCGGAAGAAACACAGGCAATGCTGGATAACGGAACACCTTATGTGATCAGGATAAAAGTAGATCCCAATGAGTTTGTTCCCTTTACAGATATGATTCGGGGCGATATTGAATTTGATACCAACAGCGTTGATGATAAGGTTTTATTAAAGGCTGACGGCATGCCTACGTATCATCTGGCGGTAGTAGTGGATGACTATTTGATGAAATTAAGCCATGCTTTCAGGGGAGAAGAATGGCTGCCAAGTGCACCGGTGCATATTTTATTATGGAAATATTTATTCGGACTAGATGCCATGCCCCAATGGGCGCATCTACCATTGATATTAAAGCCCGATGGCAACGGCAAGCTTAGTAAAAGGGATGGAGACCGCCTGGGTTTTCCGGTATATGCGATGGATTGGAGAGACCCCAAAACCAATGAACTTACAAAAGGCTTTAAAGAAATTGGCTTTTTGCCAGAGGCATTTATCAACCTGCTGGCAGTATTGGGCTGGAATGATGGCACGGAACAGGAATTGTTTACCATGGAAGAATTGATTGAGAAATTCAGCATTGAAAGAGTGCATAAGGGAGGTGCCAAGTTTGATTTTGAAAAGGCTAAATGGTATAATCATGAATGGATTAAAAAATTGCCCGTGGCCGATTATCAATTGCGGGTAAAAGATATTTATGAAGCAAACGGAATAATGAATATTGAGGAAGAATACCTGTTAAAAGTAATGGCATTAATTAAAGACCGGTGTACGCTGTTGCCTGATTTTTATACCCAGGGCTCCTTCTTTTTCCAGGCCCCCGCAACTATTGATACCGGTTCCATTAAAGTAAAATGGGATGAAAAGAAAAATCTGTTCTTTACTGAATTGTTGAGGGCATACCAACTTATTACTGACTGGGAACATGCAGGATTAGAAAATGAATTTAAAGAAATAGCTGCCGTTAATCAATTGAAGCCGGGCGAATTGATGCTGCCTTTCAGGATAATGCTGGTAGGCGGAAAATTTGGGCCGGGAGTATTTGAGATAGCCGCGGTAATAGGCAAGGAAGAAACAGTAAAAAGGATAGAACATACTTTATCTTTACTTCAATAATATGAATTGAAAGCCGCTATATGAAAAGACCTATCAGAGTATTAGTAGCCAAAGTTGGATTAGATGGCCACGACCGTGGAGCCAAAGTAATTGCCACGGCTTTAAGGGATGCCGGCATGGAAGTAATCTATACCGGCCTGCGCCAAACACCAGAAATGGTTGTAAACGCTGCCTTACAGGAAGATGTGGATGCGATTGGCATCAGTATCCTAAGCGGCGCCCACAATACTGTCTTTCCCAAAGTGATCAGGCTGATGAAGGAAAAAGAAATGAATGATGTACTGCTCACAGGCGGCGGCATCATTCCGGATGAAGACATGAAAACACTAAATGAAATGGGCGTGGGTAAATTGTTTCCTCCCGGCACCACTACCACCGATATTGCAGATTACATCAGGGAATGGGTTAAGGCAAACAGGCCTTTTTAATTTATTTTTCTGCCCTTCCTGTTTACAATACTATTCCTTCATGTCAGTTGAAATCAAGATCTTACTTGAAAATGGAGGAAGTATAAGTGATGATTTATACATGCTTCCGTCAACCCCAACATATTTTTTATTGAGCGGAATGGTAATAGTTGAGTTAGTTGCATTATATTCAAAACGCACCTGGTCGTTAATATCCACCGGAGTGGTATCCGCTTCATACAATTCAATATCGTCAATATAAACGGTACCTGAGTTTTTTTCAATGGCGATAACAAAGCTTGCGGTATCAGTATGATTTACTGAAAACATATATTCATGCTGCTGCACATCCGTGCCAAATACCTGTGTTTGCGGAGGCATGAGGTCATTGTAAGGCGATAATGTTTTTCTGAGGCCGGCCCTTACAATGCCATATTCGGTAGTACCCCGGGTGTTAAAACGAAAAATATAATTTTTGCCTGCCAACAGTTTCCCAACGCTGCTGTGAATTACCCCATAGTGACTTGTCTCTGGTTTGCTAAACTCAATTTTCACAGACCCGTTACCGGTAAGTTTTCCGGAATTGTCCCATTGTCCAATGGTATTGCTTCCAAAAACCTCCACTGTATTGATATCCTTTGCAAAGCTTCCGTTGCGCACCAAATTGGGTCCCTTAATATTTTTCAAAACATACAAGGGGATCAACTTCTCCGGTCTTTTAGAATGTTGATCCTGGCCGGAGAGCGCCTTCCAGTTTTCAAAAGATAAAGGTGATGGAAATAGATTTGGCTTTCCTGAGAAGGGTGCGTAGCTGTAATTAAATCCAACAGGATTAACTGTATTGTAATAATTGCTGTCTATATCCCCCATTGAGCGTATTGCTTCCCATATCCCTGCCGGCCTGGGTAAGTCTAAACCTGAATGATAAAAATCAAACTGGATTTGCTTATCATTCGTTGAATAGAATATATTGTCCTTGACAGTTAATTGCCTGATATTTTCCCAGTCATACAGCCTGGTACCACTCCAGCCACACTTTGCATTGAAAACCGTATTTCCCCTGATGGTTACATTAACAGGGTTGTTGTTTCCAATGGCTTTATCAGCAACAAAGGCAACCGTATTATTCAGCACTGCGGTATTCATCGCTTCCCCATCCAAATAAATCCCTTCTGCCAACCCTGCCCTGGTGCAGCCTTCGGTAGCACCAATACCATTCAATACGATATTATCTTGTACCACCCTGTTGGTAAATGTTTCTGTATTGCCCTTAATCACTACTACCCAGGTATAAATGCCACCGCCATCGTCCAGCAGGTAACAAAAATAATTCACCACGTTATTCCTGACCATTATATCATTTCCCTGAAATTCAATACCACAAAAACCCACTGTATCTATTCGGTTATTTTCTATCAGGATATTGTTTCCCAGCACCGCTATTGCTTTATAATCCCTGCCATCAAAAAAACTACCCATTCCAATGATGGTACCGGTATTTTTAATTAAGCAATTGCTTATAGTAACATTTTGTTTACCCTTATTTCTTACCTGGATTGCATTTGATAGTATGTAATTGGTATTTACATGATCTATCAACACATCCGGGCTGTTCCATACCTGGATGGCTTTTTTACCGATACTGGTAAAATTGCAATACCGGATGGTAATATCGCTTCCATTCCTGGAAAAAAACCCACTTATATTGGCCCCTTCAAAAGAAAGCCGGCTCATCGTGATAAAAGACCTGTTGCCCGCATTAACGAGGGTATCCACAGTGCTTGCCTTGACTAAATAAGCAGCAGGATTTTGCTTACCAAAAAATAATTGCAGGGTATTGCGGAGTGTATCAAAAAACCATTCTCCCAATTCATCCAGCAGCCGGGGATCATTCTGAAAAAAATAGCCATGGCCCTTAATTCCGTTAAAAAGTGTTGGCGAAAC
>JAYVUL010000152.1:0-3725 GCA_043787935.1 Chitinophagaceae bacterium
GAAGAAGTGAAAAGTATGTGGGAGATGCTGTGCAAAAATGCAACTAATTTTTCTTTAACTTTTGATAACATCACCAAACTGGATGATGAATATTATACCTGCGATTGGGTGGCAACCTATACATTTTCAAAAACCGGCAGGCGGGTAGTGAACAGGATTAAGGCCAATATGCGTTTTGAAAATGGACAGATTGTTGAACACAGTGATGCCTTCAGCCTGCACAAATGGAGCAGCCAGGCATTGGGTTTTACCGGGCAGTTGTTTGGATGGAATTCCTTCTTCCAGCGCAAAATAAAGAACCAGGCAAAAAAGAACCTGCTGAAGTTTATGCAATCGAAAGGGTAAACACTTCTTTTCTGCTCCACTTGCTTTTTGTAAAAATGAATTGTATTTTACCCTGTAAACTTTAAACAACTTCAATATTATGAACACAATAATCTTTCAAAACATTCACTGGCTGGCGGTATTACTCGGTGGCCTCGGTTATTTTGCTTTGGGTGCCATCTGGTATTCCAAAGTGCTGTTTTCAAAAAAATGGATAGCATACACGAAGATTGACATCAATGCCCCCAATGCCACAGACGGGATTGCACAAATGTTCATAGGTTCCTTTGCGTTGATGGTGGTTACCAGTTTGGCTGTTGCCATACTTGCTAACAAACTGCAAACGGTTGGCTGGGTAAATGGAGCCAAATTAGGATTGTTTACCGGGATTTGTTTTGGCGTTACTGCCATAGCTGTTTCTTATTTATACGAAAAAAGGCCGCTGGGTCTGCATTTGATCAATGGCGGCTATACAGTGCTTGGCAATATGATCGCCGGGATTATTGTATGCAGTTTATAATGGCTACCATTCTATCAGCGGCAGGTTATTTTTCTTTTTAATAAAACTCGCCCGAAAGGTGATGACCCCTTTTTCATCATTTACAAGGGCTTCTACTGACTCTATATTTTTAAATGGCTTCTGCAATGCTACCGGTAAATATTTCATCAGTGAAGAAGGTATCCTGCTGAGTAAGAGTTTAAAAAATAAAATTCCATCTACAGATTTTTTTGCCGGTGCAGCCTTGTAATTATTGGATGTTATTCCAAGTTCTTTTTCATTTTTTTTTACGCAGTAAGCTTTTACAAAAGGCATGGGAATAAACAACTCACCTGCAGCAGTTTGTTCTAATTTGCTGTTGTTTTTCCAGTACTTGTAAACAGGATTAACATCAACACCCTGCACGGAGAAATGGAATGCCGGTTCTTCAACTTCATTTACCACCACCTTTTCTACCGGGTTAAAATTATCATCATAGGTATAACTGATCGCAGAATCAACCCTTTGATGAATTCCTTCCACATCCAGTTGGTAAAAGGTATTGGTTGGAAGCAGCAATGAATCAATATTAACGTTCAATACTTTTGAGATACCGTCCCTGGCAGCAACGGGTAATTGCGATATTACTTCAGGGCTGGGCTGGGTGAAGGCAAGCGTGCAAAGTGAACTGTCGCAGTATAGGAAACTATTTACCGAAAGATTGGCGTTGAATTTTGGCAAAAAACCAGTGGTGAAGGTTATCTTGTCCTTATCAAAATTTGCGGTGATGAGGTATTCATCTTTCAATAGCGTATTCTTTTTAATTTGTACCGATAAATGACTGGCAGCATCGATGTTTTTCCTGAGCAGGTCATGCGAAACGTATTGCTTGCTTGCAAACAGTTCCTCCGCTACACTCCTTATGTATTGTTTATCCTCTACCGCCAGGTTACCCACAAGCAGTTTGCTGCCACTTTGTATCAGCTCAATACCCAGTTCTTTTGAATAAAACAAACCTCCTGTGTTTTCAAAATGATACCATTGCAGACCTTTATTAAAATCTTTTGTATTTTTTATTTCCAGCATCATGTACCATGCATTTGCAGGCTGACTGGCTGCATGAAAAACAAAAACATAATCGGGCACCTTCACCATATCCAACCAACTGAATTCTGCTCCGGAAGAAGGAAAAATATGACCCGCCTTCCATTGACCGGGGGTAGTGACAAAGTTCCAGATAATGGTATTGGCTACCCTTTTTACATCCAAAGCAATAATACAATCGGCACTTTTGGGAATACCGGATTCAGTATAGGTTTTGTAAAAAAGCTTGAAGTAGCCAAACAGTAACAGGATACATACTATTAATAATGCCCATTTCTTTCTGGTCATCTGATAATTATTTGAATTCATCAATGACGTATTTTGCCTAAAGTTATCGGCAAAAGGCAAAACAATGCCACAATTAACAGGCTTTACAGGCCCCGGCCATTAATCAACTTTTTTCTCCCTTTCCATTTTGTCTTTTTCCATGATGTCGTTGATGGCATCAATCATATTGAATAAAAATTCGAGGCTGTTACTATGGTTGCCCGTTACCGTCATAGTGGTTGTACCCTGCATCAAACCATCTTTAATACCACCCTCCATTTTTACATCACCCATATTTTCTTCCAGGTATTTGCTTATTTTTTTATTGAGGTCCGTACTAAGTTCAGGGCTTATCTGCTGAATTAATTTTTTGGTATCGATCTTTAAAAAAACATTGTTGTTCAGTATTGAACTTTTGGTGCCGGCATCGGTATTAAAGCCAGTGTTATTGAGTGTCATGTCTATCACTTCTTTGGAAGTGGTGATGACTGCTTTACCCCCTTTTACCATAAAATACAGGCTGCTGATGGGATATTTATCTGCATCAAAAGCCAGTTCGTAATACCCCCCTTTTTCTTTATAATTGTATTTTCCTTTTTCAGCATACTTCAGAGGAAGTTTTGCCAGCTTTTGCATAAAAGCTTCCTTCTTTGTTTCCATTACAAAAGTAAAATTGGGGGAAAGCTCCTGTTTGGTTTTCTTCACTTCTTTACTTTTAAAATCCTTTTCATCATAAACATAGTCAGTATAGGTAACCATTTTAGTTTTCATATCATGCAGTACCATGATCATGTTGCCGGGCATTAGTTCTGCAATAGCTTTTTCATCAATAATAATTTCAATAAAATCCATGTACACATCCACCACATCTGCATACTCATTTGTATATGGGTTACCGTTTAAAAATTGCCTGATCAGTTTATAATAATAATTCGCCATTGCTTCTGTATTGATGGATGCTGACAGGCAGGCTATATTTCCCTGGTTGACATATCCGGCAAGTGAATTGCTTTGTTTACTGTTGTAAATCTCCCTGCCCAGTGCGGCTATCTGCTCATCAGGCGAATACATTTTTTGTTCAAGCCTCACTTTATCTGTGTCGAAAAAAAGATTCATACCCGAACGAAAGCCTTTATTATCATTGCCATAAAAATTTTCCGGATGCATGCTGGTATGAGTGATCCTTCCAAAGCCTTTAAAAATATTTGACCAGTAGAGGCTGATGAGGTTATCATAATTAAGCCATGCTGATACCTGCGCCGCAGGGTCAATTATTTTTTTATAACTCACTTCATTTTCTATTGAAGCAAAGCTTCCGTTGAAGCTGCTGTTGAGGATACTGTCTGCTACCTGCTTTTGCCTGGCAGTGGTTGTTTTTTCCTGTTCCCTGTTCCAGGCTTCCCTCTTAGCCTGTGCTACCGTGTCTTCATAATAGGCTTTTGGGGCATCTGTCCCTGCCATTTCTTCCGGTAATGCGGCTGCAGGAGCAGCTGGTTTCTTTTTGCCCGTGGCTTTTTTCCCTTTAGCACTTTTCCTGGCAATTGCACCAGGT
>JAYVUL010000153.1:0-4991 GCA_043787935.1 Chitinophagaceae bacterium
ATTACTGTAATGAAAGGATTTTCCGGGTTCCCCTTCCATGGGCAGGGCTGCGATGGCGGCAATGGCGTCATCCATCGAACGGAAGGTTTTCATTTCCCGGATACTCTCTTTTAATGGTGGCGCTTTAATGCCGGTAAGGTGGCTCAGGCATTGCCAGATACTGATCTGCCCTTTCCCATTATGGGTCATCTCGGGCAGGTATTTACCCACACTGTCCTCCAGGTTTAATTTTCCTTCATCCACAAAAGTCATTACCAGTGCAGCGCTCAGCCACTTGCTGCAACTGGCGATCATCATTTTGGTATCACTGTCAAAATCCTGCAGCGCCTGTTGCGCATCTTTACCTTGCTTTTTGGCGATCCGTTTTCCAACAAATTGTTGCACCCGGCTCATCTCATTTTCAGCATGATCGTATACCCGTTCACCCTCTTTATAAATAACCAATACCGCCCGCCCGCCCAGGGCTTGCAGGTTTTCTCTCATCCATTCCTCCACCCGGCTAAACCGGTTTTGGGAATACCCAACCTGAAATACTAACAGTAAAGCCAGCAGTATTCTGCACTTGCGGCATAACAATTGAGATTTATACGACATAATTGCTGATTTTTTTTGTTGGAGTATCATTTGACATTAGGGTTAAAGTTATTTGATTTTGTGTAACAGGCAGTCTATTTAATGGCAGCATTTCTGCGCCTCACTCCCAGCCGGCAAGGGCAGGTGATGGTATTTTACCCTTGCACAAACATTGAACATTGTTAACCTGAAAATCTAAAAATATGAACTTAAATAATTTCACCATCAAAGCACAGGAAGCCATTGCGCAGGCGCAGCAACTGGCATTCAATAACCAGAACCCCAATATAGAAACAGAACATTTACTGAAAGCCCTGTTGAGCGAGGAAGATTCGCCAATAGAATTTTTACTCAAGAAAAATAATGTGAACGTAAATTTTGTAGAAACCAAAATTGATGAAAGCATCAGTAAACTGCCTAAAATAAAAACCGGTGAGCCTGCACAAAATGTAAGCCGTGATATGAACACCGTTGTGTTAAAAGCAACCGCTGCGCTGAAAAGTTTTGGCGACGAATTTGTGAGTGTTGAATATTTATTACTGGCCATATTGCAGGTAAATGATAACAGCGGCAAACTGTTGAAAGATGCCGGCCTTACAGAAAAAGGTCTGATTGCCGCCATAAAAGATCTGCGCAAAGGCGCTACCATCTCTTCCCAGACGCAGGAGACCCAATTCAATGCACTGAACAAGTACGCAAAGAACCTGAACGAGATGGCAAGGAACGGCAAACTCGACCCGGTGATCGGCAGGGATGAAGAGATCAGAAGGACCCTGCATATCTTATCAAGAAGAAGCAAGAATAACCCGATACTGGTAGGTGAGCCGGGTGTTGGTAAAACCGCCATAGCAGAAGGTTTAGCCATGCGTATTGTAAATGGGGATGTACCCGAAAACCTGAAATCAAAGATCATTTATGCCCTTGATATGGGCCAGTTGATTGCTGGTGCCAAATACAAGGGAGAGTTTGAAGAAAGATTAAAAAGTGTGGTGAAAGAGGTGGGCTCCAGCGATGGGGAGATCATTTTATTCATTGATGAAATTCATACGCTGGTAGGTGCCGGTGGCGGCGATGGTGCCATGGATGCGGCCAATATTTTAAAGCCTGCCCTGGCAAGAGGCGAGTTGAGGGCCGTGGGCGCCACCACCTTAAGTGAATACCAGAAGTTTTTTGAAAAAGATAAGGCTTTGGAACGCCGGTTTCAAAAAGTAATGATCGACGAACCTTCGGTAGAAGACGCGGTCTCCATCCTTCGTGGATTGAAGGACCGGTACGAAAATTATCACCATGTACTGATAAAGGACGAAGCCATTATTGCAGCAGTGGAATTATCTCACCGCTATATCACCGATCGTTTTTTGCCGGACAAAGCGATAGACCTCATTGATGAAAGTGCGGCCAAACTCCGGCTGGAGATGAATTCTATGCCGGAAGAATTAGACAAATTAGAAAGGCAGATCCGCCAGCTTGAAATTGAAAGGGAGGCTATCAAAAGAGAAAATGATGCGGCCAAACTCAAAGAATTAAATACCAATATCGCCAACCTTTCCGTGGAAAGGGATACATTCAAGGCCAAGTGGGAACAGGAAAAAGAAGTGGTGGAAAAAATACAATCCGCCAAGAGCGACATTGAAAACTTAAAAGCCGCTGCTGAAAAAGCAGAGCGGGAAGGGGATTACGGAATGGTAGCGGAGATCCGTTATGGAAAGGTGCAGGAGCAGGAGAAAATTATTGCAGACCAGGTAAAACTGCTGGATGAGATCAGTGAAAAAAGGTTACTGAAAGAAGAAGTGGATGCAGAAGATATTGCAGAAAGTGTTGCCAAGTCAACCGGTATCCCGGTAATGAAAATGCTGCAGAGTGAGAGAGAAAAACTGTTGCACCTGGAGGCTGAATTGCACAAAAGGGTAGTGGGCCAGGAAGAGGCAATAGAAGCGGTTAGCGATGCGATCCGCAGGAGCAGGGCCGGGCTGCAGGATCCCAGGAAACCCATCGGGTCATTTATATTTTTAGGTACTACCGGTGTGGGTAAAACTGAACTGGCAAAGGCTTTGGCCGGTTACCTCTTCGACGATGAGGGTATGATGACCCGTATTGACATGAGTGAGTACCAGGAAAAACATTCTGTGAGCAGGCTGATCGGTGCACCTCCGGGCTATGTGGGGTACGATGAAGGCGGGCAGCTGACAGAAGCCGTAAGGCGCAAACCCTACAGTGTTGTCTTGCTGGATGAAATTGAAAAAGCACATCCGGACGTTTATAATATTTTGCTGCAGGTGCTGGATGACGGCCGCTTAACAGATAACAAAGGCCGGGTGGTGAATTTTAAAAATACCATCATTATTATGACCAGCAATATGGGCAGCCATATTATACAGGAGAATTTTGAAAAAGTGACGGAGCAGAATAAAGAAGAAGTGGTAGAAAGCACCAAGGCAGAGGTGATCAGTTTGTTGCGGCAAACCATCCGCCCCGAATTTTTAAACCGGATCGATGAGATCATCATGTTCCAGCCGCTGATGAAGACAGAGATCAAGGGGATCATCCGCATACAATTGGATCAATTGAAAGCATTGGTGGAAAAATCGGGTATCCAGTTGGAATTTGGCGAGTATGCCCTCGATTACCTGGCAGAAAATGGGTACGATACCCAGTTTGGGGCAAGGCCGTTAAAAAGGCTTATCCAGAAGGAAATTGTGAACCAGTTGAGCAAGCGGATCCTGGCAGGGGATATTGATAAAACAAAACCCGTTTTGGTGGACGTTTTTGATGGAACTGTGGTCTTTCGTAATGAAGCTGCTCCTCAAAAATTAAAGGTTAAACATGGAAAAGAGGTTAATTGAAGGTTAAAATAACCAATTTTTAGGAAAATAAACAATTGGTTATCAGCATTGTTGATAATGTGTTAGTGGAAAAAGTATAAATGGTTGGCGTAGGGAAATAAAATATATTATCTTCAACCGCTTTCAAAATATCCGGCAGGGGTATGTAAACCAAATAGTTAACAAACCCGCCTTTATAAATCGGATACCATCACCAGGCCTTAAAATTGTCAGTTTACTGGTTGATTTAGGGCGATAAAAAAATATCAATTATGGCATTTAAAAAAGAGATCGTAGAAATTATTGAACCAAGAGACGTATTTGTCGGGGACATTTCAGCACCCATTACCTTAGAAGAATTCGGCGAATACGAAAGTGAGGCTTGTGCAAAAGCAAATGAAGTGGTAAAGCAGATTTTAGAGGAATATGAAGGAAAAGTAAGGTTTAACTTCCGTCATTTCCCCATGACCAATATTCACCAGCGTGCTTTAAAAGCAGGTGAAGCAGCAGTAGCCACCGCTCAAAGCGGCAAGTTTTGGGAAATGCACAATATCCTGTTTGCCAACCGCCGCAACCTGGGTACCACCAGTTTAAAGCTGCACAGTAAAGAAGCCGGCGTACAAAACAAAAGGTTCCTGGATGAACTGGTAAATGCCACTTATGGCTGGCAGGTACAGGGCGATATCAAAGAAGGCCTTAACCGCGGGGTGAGGGATGTGCCTACTTTTTTCGTGAACGGTGAACTTTTTAAAGGAAAAGTTACCTACGAAGAGATCAGCAAGGCCATTGATGCGGCACTGAAAAATGTAAAGAAAAAAGCACCTGCAAAAGTGAGGGCTTAACCAGACCCGATCAATACCTATTTATGCTGTCCACCTCCCGGTAAATTTCGGGAGGTTTTTTATTATGTACCTGCTGCCACCCGGAAGGGATATGCCAGGGTTGGGTTCAGTTTCCATTGAAGTATTCCGGTACTGCGACAGGACAGGCACTAGTGATTGTTGTTGCCCTTTTTTCATAGGCCGCTTTTAGCACCTTATCGCTGATGATGCCCCCCTTGCCGGCACAGAACACAGGAAGAAAGAGACGTTTTCGGGAATAGGTTGAAGGTTCGTGGGGGACACGAACAAGGACAAAGGCTTATTTGATTTTTCAAGGTGAAAAGTTGGTATTTATTTTTTTCTTACTATATTTACTTCAGGCGTAATAATTTAATACCCGAAAACAAACGTATTCCCGAAAATTATCAAGCGGTATAAAATAATTTGATTTTTAACCACAGTCAATTCCCAAATTATGGCCCCTGGTGTTGATTGTTCTATTAACTGCTAAAGGTTAATCAGGTTACATCTTGTTTTTTTTATTCATTCTCATTCAGAAGACACGCTATTAGTCCGCTATTCCAATACCTATTTTAATTAATCATTAATATAATTATTTAACCTATAGCACTAAGGTTTTTTGGTAAACAAGAAATCTTTTTTATTTGAAACTTTTAAAAAAAGCTTGCTTATGAATTATTCTTTTAAAAAAAGCCAGACGATGTTTCTTCTATTAAATAAAATACGTCAGCGTATTCTTGATGGATTAGCATCT
>JAYVUL010000154.1:0-7817 GCA_043787935.1 Chitinophagaceae bacterium
ATCGTCAGGGCGCTGATCATGTTGAATGCTGCGATTAACAATATGAGTGTAAGCACTGCATAGATCACCCATTTTTCCAATTTCATGGTATTGTACAGGCTTAGGTTTTGCTGGTATTTTGTTTGTACCGAATAGCCATTGCCTAATAATTCCCCCAGTTTTTTCTGTATTGCCTGTACGTTAGTATTGTTGCCGGTTTTTATTTCACATGCACTGTATTCATCAGCAGCAAAGCCCATTTGCTGCTTTACAAAATTGATATTGGTAATGGCATATTTATTATCAAAATCCTGTTGAATTGAAAAAACGCCGGTGGTTTTTACCCTGCCTTCGCTTAACGACTGCATCGGGTCGCTGATGGCTACTTTCCCTTTTTTGGGTAAAATAACGGTAACGACTGAGGCCGCTAACCTGTCATCTGTGTTTAGGCCAGCAGCATTTTGAATACCATAGCCTACTACAAGGCCGGGGTCCTCTGCAGTGCCGGTATTGTACTTGCCCTGTATGGTTTTATTGGCCAAGCCACTTACGTTGGCGTAATTATCATCCACTCCTTTAAGGTAAATAATACTCTGCAGATCGGCATTTTGCAATAAGGCTTTCTCTTCTGCAATTAATGAAATACCAACTATTCCCGCCTGCTGCTTTATGGCATTGATCTGTGAAGCGGACAGGATAAATGTTTTGCCTTTGGCAGGCAATACTTTCAGGTCTGTGTAAAATGAACTGTATAAAGATTTTACCAGGTCTTCAAAGCCATTGAAAACACTTAAAACCAATATCTGGCAGGCAGTGGCAAATGCAATAACCCCCACTGTAACCCACGAAATAATATTGATGGCGTTGGCAGTTTTTTTTGCTTTAAAATAGCGCCAGGCAAAGGTTAAGTACATGGGTGAATGGTCAATGGTGAATGGAATGTACTTTATTGTTACATTGCTTAATTGGTTAATTGCGGTGCGAAGTTGATGGGCTAAAATCCGGCTCTGATAACCTATCCCTTATCACTGGTTTTACCGTCTTCTTCCTTCTTTATTTTTTCAAACAACTCTTCCATTTTAAACACGTAATCGAGCGTGTCGTCAATAAAAAATTTCAACTCCGGAATGCTCCTGAGCTGGTGGCGTACCCGGTTGCCCAGTTCTTTTCTTATCTCCTTATATTTTTCTTCAAATGTATGCAGCACTGCCTGGGTATCTTTTACCTGGAACATGCTGAGATAAACCCTTGCTTCAAAGAGGTCTGGAGTAATTTTTACCGTTGAAATGGAAATCATCCCACCATCCATCATCGTAAGCCCCATCCGGCGGAAAATATCATTCAGTTCTTCATTGATCAGGCCGGCTACCTGCTTTTGCCTCTTGGTTTCTGTTGTCATGGTTGATAATTTACAAGCTGTAAAAATAAGCCGTTTATTTAGTAATTACCCGAATAGCTTTTGTAGTAAACCAAATAAAAAAGGCGGTAATTATTTACCCCCTTTAAAATATTTTGAATCAATAAATATTTAATCAATATTCTCTATGATGCCTGCAATACCCTGCCCGCCCCCAACACAGGCAGTAACAATGCCATATTTTTTATTCAACCGCTTCATGTCATTCGTAATTTGTATAGTGAGTTTTGCCCCGGTACAACCCAGCGGATGGCCGAGTGAAATAGCGCCTCCGTTGATATTCACCCATTCCGGATTCAAATTTAATTGCCTGATAACCGCCAGCGATTGCGAGGCAAATGCTTCATTCAATTCTATCAAATCAATATCGGATAGATTCATTCCCGCCTGTTTCAACACTTTTGGTACGGCTTCCACCGGCCCCATGCCCATCACCCTGGGATGCACACCGGCACTGGCACAATTAACCAATCTTGCTATCGGTTTCAGGCCCAGTTCATTGATCATCCGCTCACTCATCACTATCACGAAAGCTGCGCCATCACTGGTTTGTGATGAGTTGCCTGCCGTAACACTTCCACCTGCTGCAAAAGCAGGTTTTAATTTGGCGAGCCCTTCTACCGAAGTATCGGCCCTTACCCCTTCATCTGTATCCACCAGATAATTTTTTGTTTGCTTTTTCCCTTTTTCATCCAGGAAAACCTGTTCCACAGTGATGGGCAAAATGCCATTTTTAAAATAACCACTCTTAATGGCATTTCCTGCTTTTACATGACTGTCGTAGCTGAATACGTCCTGGTCCTCCCGGCTCACCTTATATTCTTTGGCCACTGCTTCTGCAGTAAGCCCCATGCTCAAATAATAATCCGGTTCATCTTTGGCAATGGAATAGGCAGGTGATGTTTTCCATCCTGCAGTTGGCACCAGGCTCATACTTTCTGCACCTCCGGCTATGATACACTCTGCCATACCGGTTCTGATTTTGGCAGTAGCCATCGCAATACTTTCCAGGCCGCTGGCACAATAACGGTTGATGGTGATGCCAGGGGCATGGATGCCAACAGCCCTTGCTGCAATTATTCTCCCTACCTGCAAGCCTTGCTCCGCCTCAGGTACAGCGTTGCCTACAATCACATCATCCACTCTTTTGGGGTCAAGTTGCGGCACACTTCCCAGCAAGCCTTTGATCACCTCAATGGCCAGGTCATCCGGCCTGGTAAACCGGAAAAAGCCTTTTTTACTTTTTCCAACAGCAGTCCTGTAGCCTGCCACTATATACGCTTCCTGCATGGTAATTTATTTGCCCCCATCTCCTTTAGCGGGGATGAAGAAATTAATGTATTTGTATTTACCCCTTTATGCGACAAGGGGGTAATGGTTGTTTATGCAACTTTTTATACCAAAGTTAGCAGTTCCTTACAAAAAATCAAACTCAATTATATTTGCAGTGCATGTACAAAATCATCCGCAATTTTTTATTCCTTTTTAACCCTGAACAGGTTCACTATTTCTCTATGAACTGCCTGCGTTTTTTGTGTGGTATTCCGTTCATAAAGAAATTAATCAGCAATCATTTTTCAATGCACAATGCACGGTTAGAAAGAACCTGCTGGGGTATCCATTTTACAAACCCGGTTGGCCTCGGTGCAGGCTTTGATAAAAATGCAATGTATTTGAATGAGCTGGAAACCCTCGGTTTTGGATTTGTGGAAATAGGTACGGTAACACCTAAACCTCAGGCCGGTAACGACAAGCCTAGGTTGTTTCGCCTGCCAATAGATAAAGCACTTATTAACCGGATGGGATTTAATAATGACGGGGTAGAGGCAGTCGCTAAGCGGTTAAAAGTGTGGAAGGAGCGTGAATTGTCAATTGTCAATAGTCAATCATCAATTGGGAAGGTGCAACTGGCAATTAAAGAGCCTGAGATTTTGAGAAGCCATTCACCATTCACTACTCACTATTCACGTTTAATCATCGGCGGCAATATTGGGAAAAACAAAATCACGTCCAACGAAGATGCCTGGAAGGATTACGAAATTTGTTTTAAAGCCCTGCATCCATATGTGGATTATTTTGTAGTGAATGTGAGCAGCCCCAATACGCCAGGCCTAAGAGAATTACAGGAAAAGGAGTCCCTGAGAAAGATCCTTACCAATCTGCAGCAACTTAATTTGTCAATGGCCGATGGCCAATTTTCAAAAGACAACCCAGCGAATTTAAATACCCATTCACCATTGACCATAGACCATTCAAATTCAAAACCAATCCTCTTAAAAATAGCTCCTGATCTTACCTGGGAACAAATTGATGATGTAATTGATTTGGCAGTAGAAATAAAATTAGATGGCGTTGTGGCCACCAACACAACAATCAGCCGCAGCCTGCTAAAAACCGGCAAAAGCCAGCTGGGGAAAATGGGTGCAGGTGGTTTAAGTGGCTTACCTTTAAAAGAAAGAAGCACAGAAATTGTGCAGTATATCCATCAAAAAACGAATGGGGAAATACCCGTAATAGCCACTGGCGGCATTTTCACTGCTGCTGATGCAAATGAAAAAATTAATGCCGGCGCATCATTGGTGCAGGTGTGGACGGGCTTTATCTATGAAGGCCCTGCTATTGTAAAAAAAATTTGCAAAAATTTGTAAAAAAAGCACTACTTTTTAAACCCGCAAGAAAGCAAAAACCTAACAATATTTAATTAATAAAAATTACAATTATGAGTGAAGAAAAACAGGAGCAAAGCTTCATGGACAAAATGAAAGACAAGCTGGAAGATTTAAAGGAAAAAGCAGAAGAGGTTTGGGATAAGGTGGAAGATAAGGCAGAAGAAGTGTGGGATAAAGTGGAAGATAAAGCTGCAACTGCCTGGGACGCCACCAAAGAAAAGGCTCATGAACTAAAAGAAAAAATTGAAGACAAGATGGGTGACCTGAAGGGGGATGAAAAAAAGCCTGACGATACAAAATAAACTGTCCTTCAATTTCAATTGATCCGGTTGCTGCAACCGGATTTTTTATTTGCCTGCTGCAACTGTAATATATTTGCCAAAATTTAATTACCGGAATGGAATATCTTTTTACCAGCGAAAGCATCATTAGTTTTTTTGTTCTCGTTATTTTAGAAATTGTATTGGGTATCGATAATGTAATTTTTGTAAGCATTATCATGAACCGCCTTTCATCGGCTCCCGAACAAAAAAAGGCAAGAATAACCTGGATGATCACGGGCATGATTTCAAGGAGCCTGATGCTGATGGGGCTGGGCTGGCTGCTGTTGCAAAAAGGCAAGGCAGTGTTTACCATTGCAGACAAGGGTTTTGACCTGGCAAGCCTGGTAATGCTGGCGGGGGGAATGTTCCTGATCTATAAATCGGTAAAGGAGATACATGGTAAGCTGGAAGGTGAAGATCCCAATGCCCATACCGGGAAAACAAAGGGTATTTCACTGTCACAGGCAGTGGTGCAGATCATGCTGATAGATGCAGTGTTTTCTTTTGACAGTATTATTACAGCTGGAGGTACAGCCAAACATGTGGAAATAATGATTGGCGCTGTGGTGATTGCTATGATCGTAATGTTTTTATTCAGCCCGAAAATTGCTGCCTTCATTCACAAGCACCCTACTTTAAAAATGCTGGCTTTATCCTTTTTGGTAATGATCGGCCTAAGCCTCATTATTGAAGGCTGGGATGGTGAAACAGCCGAACACCTGCACCTCAAAAATTACATTTATTTTGGTATGGCCTTTTCATTTGGCGTGGAAATGCTAAATATGGTAATGAGGAAAAGGCAAGGAAGGGTAGTGAAATTGAATGAGCCGGTGCTGGATAATCCCGACAACACTTTTTCAGACCAGGCAAAGTAAAGCAGCAGCAACTACGCCGGCGGTTTCTGTCCTCAATCTGGTATTGCCCAAAGCAACGGGGATAAAATTATTTTTCAAAGCCTGCTGAATTTCCTCTTTTGTAAAATCTCCTTCGGGGCCTATTAGAATTAGCTTAGAAGCAGAGGTGTCTAAGAGTTGAGTTGTGAGTTGCACTTTGTTATTTTCATCTTCACAATGGGCAATGAACTTTTGTTGCTGTGTTGCTTTGGCAATTGCTTCAGTAAACTTTTTTGGTTCAGATAATGAAGGCAGCCATGTTTGCTGCGACTGCAGCATGGCACTGATTAAAATGCCCTGCATCCTGTCGTAACGGAAATGTTGTTTTTCGGAACGGCCGCAAAGGAGCGGAATAATTTCAGTAACACCGATCTCTGCAGCTTTCTCTAAAAACCATTCAAAGCGGGTTGCATTTTTCACAAGCGAAATGGCGATGGTGATCTCTGTGGTCTGTCGTCTTTGGTCTGTCGTCTGTAATAGTCTTACGGTACATCTTTTTCTATTGTTGTCAGTTATCTCAGCAGTAAATAAAATTCCTTTTCCATCCGTCAACTGCAACTGTTCACCATTTTGCATCCGCAATACCTGCACAACATGTTTTGATGTTTCTTCATTCAAAATAAAATGCGATGTATCGGTTTTGATTTCGTTGCTATAAAAAAAAGGTAATGCCATAAAAAAAGAATGGAGAACAAATCTAAAATTCATTCTCCATTATCAATTAAATAATTATTCCCGAAAAGCCTGGATTTGTGTCAATTAGAAAGGGGCCTCATCATCAAAGTTGCCATCATTCATTTTACTTCCTTTCTGGATATACAATTTTGCTCCACCACCTTCCTCGCCGCTTACCGGTCTGAAGTTGCCGCCCGGGATAGCCGGGCTTCCAAAGTCGCCACCATCATTATCTTCCACAAATTTCTGGATATGCAGGAGTGCCCTTAACTTGATCGTATCAAGGCTACCATTCCTGTGCTTTGCAATTTTTACGTAAGTTTCACCCTTGTTGCTTTCCCCCATTTCATTGGCGGTGATATCATAATATTCCGGCCGGTATAAAAACATTACCATATCTGCATCCTGCTCAATGGCACCCGATTCCCTCAAATCACTTAACTGCGGGATCTTTGCTCCTTCCTTTCTTTTTTCTACTTCCCGGCTCAACTGGCTCAATGCAATGATGGGTACCTGCAACTCTTTTGCCAATCCTTTCAGATCTCTTGATATACGGCTGATTTCCTGCTCCCTGTTTCCATTTTTGTTATCACCGGCACCACTCATTAACTGCAGATAGTCAATGATAATAATGCCCAGGTTATGTTTGTTTTTCAAGCGCCGGCACTTGGCCCTCAGTTCAAAAATATTTAATGCGGCGGTATCGTCGATAAAGATTGGCGCATTACTCAGGCGCTCGATACCCCGTTTGTACAGTTGTTTCATTTCATGCTCTTCCAGCTTGCCCCGGTTAATTTTCTCCAGCCATATTTCACTTTCGGCACTCAGGATACGCTGTACCAGCTGCCCTGCACTCATCTCCAGGCTAAAAAATGCTACAGCTGTTGGCTTGGTTGGATGCAGTGCTGCACTCCTTGCAAGGTTCAATGCAAAGGCAGTTTTACCTACTGAAGGCCTTGCCGCCAGTACAATTAAATCAGTTGGCTGCCAGCCATACGTCAGTTTATCCAATGATGGGAAACCACTTGTTACGCCTGTAATATCCTCATCCCGGTTACGCATATCTTCAATACGCTGGATGGTTTTTACCAACACGGTATTAATGTCATCAAAATTTTTACGGAGGTGGTTGTTGGTGATTTCAAATAATTTACTTTCTGCATCATCCAGCAGGTCGAATACATCGGTGCTGTCTTCATAGGCATCACCGATAATTTCACCGCTTATTCTTATTAACTCCCGTTGAATAAATTTTTGTAAAACAATTCTTGAGTGGGCTTCTATATTGGCAGAAGATACTACGGCATTTGTAAGCCGGCTCACATAGTAAGGGCCGCCTACAATGTCCAGTTCTTCTTTTAATTTCAATTCTTCCACCACCGTTAGTAAATCAATCGGCAGGCTTTTTTGTGCCAGCGAAGTCATTGCCCTGAAAATGCGCTGGTTAGCCTCCACATAAAAGCACTCTGCCTTTAAAATTTCGATCACGGTATCAAAGGCGCTTTTTTCCAGCATGATCGCACCCAGCACAGCTTCTTCGAGGTCCTTTGATTGCGGAGGTACTTTTCCAAATACCATGTTGCCAAGATCAAGCGTAGGCTTTCTTCTCGTCTTTCTGTCTTTATTAAGGTTAGTTAAATCCATTTTTTAAAAAATTAAACAAGGTATAGTGGGTTGTAATATTTATAAATTGATGTTTTAAAAGCGAGTAGCCGGCACAGGAGTAAATTCCAATGGTTAGCAAATAGCGCTGGTAATTACCAATTTGTTTCTCAGGCGGCTAAGATAGAAGCAAAAAACTTCTTGTTTATTCACATACCCCCGTTATCAAGTTATTTTACTGATTACCCACAGCCTGTTC
>JAYVUL010000155.1:0-8714 GCA_043787935.1 Chitinophagaceae bacterium
TAAAATAATCAGGCAGATATATCTTCCAGTTGCCTGCAAATAGTTTTACATAAGAATGAATCTTCTGTTCTTCAGCTTTTGTTTTTTGATGCCAGGAACTACTACAACACCTCCATTCATGTTTGCTGTAGCGGAAATTATAAATTATTTTAATGAGTAGTTTGTGAAGACACTACCCCCGGCTTAACAACTACGGGTATAATTGAGGCTTTCCATTCAATATGTATATTGCTAACAGCGATGGGAAGAATATAGAAAAGATAAGCCGTGATAAAGGCTTTGATGCCTTCCCGATGTTTAGCCCCGATGGAAAGAGATTTGTTTTTTGCAGTAACCGGAATAATGGCGTAACACATGATACCAATATTTTTATTGCGGATTGGGTCGATTGACTTCTTTTGTGGGTGATGAGTGAAAATTATATGGGCCTAAATGTTTTACCAGGTCAGGTGTCATCTTGAACCCAATTCAATCACTTCACAATCCTTCATATTCTTTCCGTCAATAACAAAGCGGATGATGGTCCTTACTTTATGCCAGCCTTGCTTGCCTGCAGCCCCGGGGTTCATGTGCAGGCATTGCAGCTTTTCATCGTACATTACTTTTAAAATATGGCTGTGGCCACTGATGAATAATTGCGGCTGGTGAATAAGTAATTCTTTTTTTGTTTCTGGATTGTAGCGGGGAGGATAGCCCCCAATATGCCGCATCATCACTTTCACTTCTTCGCACATAAAAACCAGTTGCTCCGGAAATTCACTTCTTATATTTATATTATCAATGTTTCCATAAACGCCTTTAAACGTTTTAAACGTCTTTAACGAATCAACGATCCCCTCTCCAAAATCCCCTCCATGCCATATTTCGTCGCAATTTTTAAAATGGTCAAAAACGGTTTCGTCTAAGTAGCTGTGGGTATCTGATATCAATCCTATTCTTGTCAAGCGAATTCAATTTTAAAATGTAAATTTACAATAATAACGAGCTTATGCCATTATACCGCAACTTCACCTACTGGATCGATAAAAGAAAATGGAAGTACATTTTCCTTTTGGCTACACTGGAACTTTCAAGAAGCTAAATACTGGTTGCCTTTAATTGTTGCGTAATGATGGACCGTACAAGAGTGCGACGCCATTGAAGTTGAGCAGCATTAATAAAGCCCGGTCCATTGTTTACATTTTCTTTTTTAACTTTCAACTTTCAATTCATCATGCCACACTATTATACCTTGGGCACCATCCCCCACAAGCGCCATACACAATTCCGAAAGCCAGATGGTAATTTGTATGCAGAACAATTATTCAGCACGGAAGGTTTTAGTAACGATTATTCTCTTTTGTACCATACTTATCCGCCTACACAAATTATTAAAACGGAGCCGCAGCAGAATGTGAGCCCGGTAATAGCGGAAGAAAAAATGCTTCAGCACCGAAGCTTTGAGGGCTTTCATATCAAACCCGAAAAAGATTTTTTGCAAAGCCGTAAAGCAGTGCTGGTAAACAATGATGTGCATATTGTGCTGGCAGCACCACAGCAAAGCATGGCCACTTATTTTTATAAGAATGCCGATGCGGATGAAATGATCTTTGTACATGAAGGAAGCGGCGTGCTGAAAACAATGTATGGTAACCTCGATTTTGTTTATGGCGATTATATCGTGATACCGAGAGGCACCATTTACCAGGTTACTTTTGCTACAGAAAACAACCGGCTGTTTATTGTGGAGTCGTTCAGCCCTATCCGTTTTCCAAAGGGCTACCTTAGTAAATACGGGCAATTGATGGAACATGCCCCTTTTTGTGAACGGGATATCAACCCACCCCATAGCCTCGAAACACATGATGTGGAAGGGGACTTTCTAATTAAAACCAAAAAGCAGGGAATGCTGTACGGGCTTCATTATGCCCATCATCCCTTTGATGTGGTGGGCTGGGATGGCTGCTGTTATCCCTACACTTTTTCTATCCATGATTTTGAACCCATCACCGGCAGGGTACACCAGCCGCCACCCGTGCATCAAACATTTGAGGCCAACAACTTTGTGGTGTGTTCTTTTGTACCCCGGTTATTTGATTACCATCCCAATGCCATCCCTGCACCATACAACCACAGCAATATTGACAGCGATGAAGTATTGTATTATGTGGATGGTGATTTTATGAGCCGTAAACATGTTACCAGGGGCATGATTAACCTGCACCCGGCGGGCATACCCCATGGGCCGCACCCAGGAGCAGTTATTAAAAGTATTGGTGCTAAAGCAACAAATGAACTGGCGGTAATGGTGGATACCTTTCATCCGCTGAAACTAACGGTGGATGCACTTACAATAGAAAATGAAGGCTATGTAATGAGCTGGGCAGAATAAAAAGTAAGTATTCCCGGTAGCGGATTGAAAACGTAAATTTTATTTTTCCTTTTATGATTTTTAGTTATTTTTAGATAGAAATTTTTTCATAAAAACATTGCTAAAAAATTACTGCCATGCTCAAATTTCAAAACATTAAAGTAGGGGATTACCTGATGGCCAATAACGATGGCGACGTATTAAAAGGTGAAGTGACCAATCTGAAACACGGGGAAAACCAGGTATGCCTGGATATTGGCCCACAGGAGTTCTGGTACGAAATGGAACAACTGGCTCCCATACCTTTAAATGAAGAAGAGCTGACCAGCCTGAAGTTTTCAAAAGCGCTAAATGACAGTGGTACGGTAAAATATTCCAAAGGAGCTTTCAGGTTATTACTGCCAGCCGAAGGTGATTTTTCGAAAATGGAAATTTGGTACCGGGATGAAAGAAGGCATATCACCCATCCCATCAATGTACATGAACTGCAAAACCATTTTTATGAAATGACCAAAGTGCATTTGAATGATGAAGCATTTTAATTGATTCGTGTATAGATCTTATTATTTGGTATAAAAAAATTGATCAGTTATTGCTTCTGTTTACAGCGCTTGGCAGTACAGCCTTTTTCCTGCTGCGGATTACAACCCATTTTGCCCCGCAAATCCGGGTAAGTAAAAGTGAATGATTGCAGCAGTTGGTCTTGAAATGATAAAGTGAAATTACAGGGCCATTTGCTAACCTGCAGATGGCCCTTCTGTTTTGGAAACTATTCTTCTTGTCTCTCATGCCGGCAACTCTTTGTTTCTGCTGATTGAATCTGAATTGATCTTAATGCGAATTTTTAATAATTCGTTATGGGCAACTTTGCCGGAGTGCATGCTGTTGAGTGTTGCGCAGCAGACTATTGCCGGCTTGATAATAAGCAGTACATTTGAAAAGAAATAAAAATTGTGAGCAAACTAGCGGTACTTTATTTTGCCTTGGCTTTTCTTTTAGCAGGTTGTAATGATAATAATAAAGAGCCTGGTCAGTTGACTGAAGTGGATAGTATAAAGCAATCGGGCAAGCAATCGGGCCTGGTGTATACCCAAGAACTGGTTGACCTGAAGGAGAAAAAGAATATCGCTGAATTGCTTTGCCAGGGATGGGAATTGGAGGAGGATATGGATGCAATCAGAAATAATAATGCCTCCATGGGGATGCTTCCCTTCAGGAGTTTTTATTTTTCTGTTGATTCTACTTTTATAAGGAACCCTCGAAATGCTATAGCGCAAGGATACTGGACTTACAATGATGAGGCTAAAACCATTACCCTGAATTATCAAAACGGCGCCAGGGACCTGTATAAATTAGCTGCCCTCTCGGCAAATGAACTGATAGTTGTCAACAGTGGAGTTGGAAGCCCTGCCAGGTTGAAATTTGTATCAAAGGGCAAGCGCTATCGCGATAAAGTTCAGGACCCTTATTATATTGCCAACAACCAATGGAGGTGGGCACCTAAAAAACCTGAGAGCGATTCACTCCTTCGCAAACGCCTGAAAGACTGCCTTCATTTTTATATCCTGTTTTACCGGGATAACCTTGCCAGGGAAGAGAAGGCGATTTCATTTTATGGGTTTCCAACCTGCCTGAAATGGTATGCCGGTGGAATTTTTATGGTAAAGGAAAAAGACCTTAATGACAAATGGTTTGAATGTTTTTATGACAAAGCCCAGGCAATGAAAGCATACCAGATGATGGAAACAATCATTGGTAAAAAATACCAGTGGCCCAAAGAAAAAATGAGCTGGGTAAAAAAGAACCTGCTGGTGCTGGAGCAGATGTATGATCAGTTGTAAATAAGCTTTGCCGGGAGCAATTATCCTAATCAGGATACCTGTAGCATTGGATAAAACTTTTACTTTTTTAAATGATCCGTGTATTTCTTTTGTTTTTACTCCGAAAAATGCAGCTGTTAACTTTTTTTACATATACTGGCATAATAATCGTTGTTTGCCTGTAACAGATAATGGCCTAACCAGGCTGTTTCTTTTATATACAAATAAGTCTGACAAGATACATAACCGGCAGACTGGTCATTAGTATAGCAGTACAAATCTATAGCAAAAATGAAAAAAGCAATAATCCCATTACTTCTTTTTTGTGCCCTGCATGCTGGTGCACAAAGCTACACGCCGGTTGATCCAGGTTCAACAGTAAAGTTTACCATTAAAAATTTTGGGCTAAACGTTAACGGCAGTTTTATGGGCTTGCAGGGAAAAATAGTGTTTGATCCGGCTAATATTGCGGCAGCCTCCTTTGCCGTAAGTGTGGATGCCTTCACGGTAAATACAGGAAATGGATCAAGGGATAATCACTTAAAAAAGGAAGAGTATTTTAATGCTGCTATCTATCCAAAACTGAATTTTGTTTCTGTAAAAGTTGCTCCATCAGTTAAGGCAGGAACATATTCAGTGGAAGGGAACTTAATTATAAAGGGGATTTCACAACGGGTTGTATTCCCTTTTACTGCTACGCCAAAGGCCGGTGGGTACCAATTTTCAGGTGAATTAAAAATCAACAGGAGGGATTTTAAAGTAGGAGGCAGCAGTTGGGTCTTGAGTGATGAACTCACTATATCATTAAATATCATGGCCAATAAATTGTAATTATCAACAAGCAGTAAATAATCCCTCAACAGGCAATAAAAAAATTGTATTTACCCGGGTGGAAAAGGTATTGCATAACCTGGAGTCTTAGCATTGTGTAACGCCAGGAACCATATTGTTTAACGCCACCATTGGCTAACGGGCCAGGCAATCATAGGGTTGATTGTTTAGTCGGGAAAGGGCTATGGAAACTATACGACCAGTTATGTAAGTAGAACCAACTGTTACGAATAAAGCGAAATATTGCATTGGCATGATGTTTTCATTTCCTTAGAGTGTTGAAAAATTACTTCTTGTCAGCAAATCCCCATTATTATTCAAGGCATTTTTTCTTTTCCTTTTAATAGTTTAAAAATAAGTTGCTGTGAATTTTGGCAAATAATTTCTTCTTTAAAAAGGTATGATATTTTTTAACCGGGGAATTTCAAAATATAATCATTGAAAATACAACGCACTTTACTGCAAATAAATGAAATGTATCATCGGGAGGCCTTCCCGATATTTAAACCTTCCGCTATACTTTTTATGCTGTCATTTTATTTTTAAACCTCAGGAAAATAATTTAAAAAAGGTTAAATCCATTTTCTTCCTTCTTGCGTAAGTAAACTCAGAGTTGAATAGTGGCGCCGCATCCAATCAAAACTTTCCATCCTTTGAGGTAAAAATAACTTCCGGTTATGTGCCTGTTATACATGTTATAACTGCCGGTACCGGATGCTCTTTTTCAAAAAACCAGCAACGGCACTATCATCTCTTATTAAAAAAAAGTAACCAATTATTTATCATTTCAAAAACATTCTGATTATGAAAAAAAAGATTTCTGCGGCATTCCTGTTAATGGTAATGCTTACTAATACGGTATTACCCGTATTTGCATCTTCTCATAGAGAAGCGCCATTGATCTCCAATGATCCGCTGGCAGACAACACTGATGTTTATGCCTTCCGTAGTCCCGAAAATCCTGATTTCATTAACATCATTGCCAATTATGTTCCCGGCCAGTTGCCACAAGGGGGGCCTAACTATTATTCATTCGGCGAAAACATCCGGTACGAAATTCATGTGGATAATAATATCAACACACCTGGCGATGATATTATCTACCGCTTCACCTTCAAAAAGACCATTGAAGATTCTTCTACATTTTTCAACATCCGCTTAGGCAAACAAAACCTTAAAACAACTTACCTCATGCAAAGGAGTGTGGACGGTGGGGCTACATTTCAAACAATAGTACCCAATGGTGTGGTACCTCCGCCAAACATTGGCCCACGTTCTATCAGCTCAGGTGTTGGTTTGGGTGCTCCCGACTATAATACGCTGATCAATAATTCCATTGTTACTTATGGATTGGGCCAGAAAGTATTTTGCGGTACAGCAGATGATCCTTTCTTTGTTGACCTTGGTGGCATCTTCGATTTGGGTGATGCACCAAGGGCTTCCGGAAAATATACCGATGGTTTAAAATGCCTGAATGTATCTACCATTGCTTTGCAGGTAAATATTAAAACGCTGCAAAAAGACCATAAAGCGGCATGTGATGCAGCAGGTATACTTGACCCAAATTATGTGATAGGGGTATGGGCAAGTGCCAGCAGGCAAAAAATCAGTGTTTTAAAGGCCGATGGTAAAGGGGTGGAAACCTCTGGCCCGTGGGTACAGGTATCAAGGCTGGGTATGCCATTAACTAATGAAGCGGTAGTACCAATTGGCTACAAAGATTACTGGAATTCATTAACCCCTTACCAGGATCTCTCCAAACTCTCCACTTTTGGTAATTTCTTTTACAATCCGGAGTTGTCTTTGTATATGAATGACGACCAGTTTGGTGGCGCAATTCCTTCATTTTCAAAATTACGGATACAGAAAAACTCTTTGGGCGCTTTTGGATTTGGAAACGGTCAGAATGGCCTGTTTGGATTAAAAGGTAATGCCGCATTAGATGGTACAGCCCTTGCAGAATCAGCATTTGGAGGGTTGTTGCTGCCGGCAGCTAACTCACCCCGTTCGGTGGACCTTTGGCCAATATTCCATACCGGTGTACCCAACTTAAAGCCTTATCAATTGGCAACCGGGAAGGGCGGAAACCCATTGGCATCAGGTAAACCTTTCATCAACAACTTCCTGCCCAATGGTGGTGACATGCTTCGCCTGAATATGGCAGTGCCGCCAACGCCAAGGAATAGCCCAAAATTCAGTTCTCTCGGACTGGTGCAGGCAGCAGTGTTAGGATTAACCGACCCGGCTTACAATACAACTACTGCCTTACAAAATATTCCTAACATGGATGGCTTCCCCAACGGAAGAAGGCTGGAAGATGACGTAACAAGAATTGAACTGCAGGCAGTAGGTGGCGTAGTGCTGGCAGCTATTGGTTTGTGGTATGATGATTATGTACCCGGAAACAGCCCTGTAACCCCTCAGCTGGTAAATGTGTTAACCTACGCTACGGGTGTGGAAAAGAATGATAAAGCATTCAAAACAGTATTCCCATTTGTAGCTGAGCCATTTGCAGGTTCCTACATTTGCCCGTGCGACCAGAATACTACCATCAACAATGCAAAACCAATGTTGCGGTCTGAAATCAATACCGGATCAGCTTTGGAATTAGCCGCACCTGATATGATTGCATCAGTAAGCCCTAACCCTTTTGTTGACAACAGCACTGTTAAATACCATTTGGAAACAGCAGCACAGGTAAACATTACTGTGTACAATGCTGAAGGAAAAATGATAAAAGTACTGGTGAATAAAAGATTAAATGCCGGTACCTATACTCAAAACTGGAATGGTAGCGAGCTTACAAAAGGTGCTTACTTTATCCAGGTAAGTAAAGATGGTGTATCCAAACAAAATATCCGAGTAGTAAAAGGATAAGCAATTATAATTTTCAAAGTTTAGTATTTTGCTTTGATAGTTTGTACCCCTGCCTGTTGTAAAAAACAGGCAGGTTTTTTTTTACCCCTGTCCGATAAAGGGATTAGTCAGACGAATTTGATTCAGTTTATTTAAACTTTATGTAGGCAATATTTTTGCAGGCTATTGGCAATAAAGTACAAATTAAATCAGCCTGAAAGGTTTATTCCGGCAGAGCACACCAAGCCGTACTTAGGCAGAAAGAAAAGGGATTTGACGTTAAATTGGATGTACAATGAGGTTAATGGGTAATATTTCCATGGCATCGCCCTTGTGCGAGTCTGCTGACAAAGGCAGGTCAATCCCCTGTAAGCGATATCATTAGGCAATTTCAGCATCCTGTGTAAAATGTAGTGGTTAATTGAAACCGATTTTATTTTACAGAAAAACATCCGTTTTTATTAAAACTTCGTAATTCTGAATATCCACTGTAAACAATGCTTAATAAAAAATTATTTATACAATTCTTTAACCTAAAAATTATACGATCATGAAAAAGAATTTGCTTTATACTTTGCTCCTTGTTTTTTTTATTGCTGCCGCAGGCTTTGTGGTAATGAAATATAAAAAAGACGAAAAGCAAAAAGAAACTGCTGTTTACCAGTTGCAACCAAGAACAGGTGAACAGGCACAATCCGAAGAATGGGTTACCACCCGGAAAACAGCCGCTAAATTAATAGCCGCCATCACCGCCAACCCCGAAGATAAAAAATCGCTGGTGGCGCTGGCTAACCTTTATGTGATGGAATCCAGGGCTACCGGAAACTATACTTACTATGATATGGCCGCCATGAAAT
>JAYVUL010000156.1:0-4250 GCA_043787935.1 Chitinophagaceae bacterium
GGCAACCACGCCCCATTAATATTGAACATGCTTTTAATAATCTTTATTTTAACAGGAAGGGTGAATATGTGCAGCAACAACTGATATCCAAACCACAAATTGAACAGGAATGGACTGATGGCAGAAAATTAAAATTGCCCACTCACGAGACACATATTTATACAGTTGACCGATATGAGTTTACCGGAAAAATCACCATCAATACCAACGATCAATGCCATATCTGCATGTTGGTAGAAGGTGATGAGGTGGACGTATTTTCAAACGGGAGCAGTACCACTTTTCAGTATGCGGAAACATTTGTTATACCAGCCGCTGTAAAAAATTATGAGCTTCAACAAACGGGTGAAAAAAAAGCATTTGTTGTCGTAGCCTATATGAAAGAAGAATGTTGCTAAAATGTATCCATATGATTAGGTTTCTGGTTCGCAAGCCCAATATGTTAAAGCTTATTATCGTCGAAGGACTGTATTTATTTCTCACCAGTAACTGGATAAGCCACCTCTTTCGGTACGGTTCCGACAAAGTCGGAATTGGAAAAATTGCGTAGCAAAATTTTTCCAAAGTAGCGAAAGCAGTGGCGTTCCAGTTATCCCGATAAAAAATCGGGACCGGCTGAGGAGGCGAAACCTATAAATTTTTAAGTGCTAACCTAAAACAGTAAAGTCTATATAAACTAAATAGCTAATCTTATAAATTCAATCTGTCAACAGCTAAATAATAAATGCTTTATAACAAAATATGCTATGCAAATTAAAAGATCTAAAAATTTTATTTCACTCATCACACTGATCGCAGCGTTGGGAGGTTTTTTATTTGGTTTTGATATGGCCGTAGTAAGCGGTATCATTGAACCCGTAAAACAACAATATGGCTTATCGGCTTCACAGGAAGGCCTATTTGTTTCCTGTGCCTTATTGGGTTGTATCATCGGCGTAGCTTTCTCGGGTTATTTAAGTGATAAGATTGGCCGAAAAAAAGTATTGTTTGTGGCAGCTGTTTTATTTCTTGTCAGCGCCATTGGTTTTTCATTTTCCGAAACCTATTCAATGCTTATATTTTTTCGGGTAATGGCAGGTATGGGCGTAGGCGTGGCATCCAATATTTCTCCCCTGTATATTTCGGAGGTGGCTCCTGCAAAAAAGCGTGGAGGCCTGGTTACCTTTTATCAGTTGGCCATTACCATCGGCATATTGGTTGCCTATATCAGCAATCTTTTTTTACAGCGTTACGCCACCAGTCATGCAGGAATGCAGGGAGGGATGCTGGACTGGTTTTTTACTGAACAGGTATGGCGGGGTATGTTTTTGGTGGGGGTAATTCCTGCCACCATTTTTTGTTTTTTGCTGCTGCTGGTGCCCGAAAGTCCACGCTGGCTGGCACTTTACGGAAAGCATGACAAAGCGTTGGATATTTTAACCAAAATAAACGGGCCGGAAGAAGCACAGCTTGAATTAAATGCCATTAAAGAAATGGCTGTTCAAAAAACCGGTGGATTCAAAGAATTAATGCGCCTGCCTTTAAGTAAATTATTAATGATGGCGATGGTGCTGACTGCCTTGTCGCAATTCAGTGGAATTAACGGCGTGATCTTTTACGGCCCCACCATTTTAAAATCTGCGGGTATAGTTACCCGTGATGCATTGTTGTACCAGGTAATGCTGGGCGCTGCAAATATGTTGTTCACATTAATTGCCATCTGGAAAGTAGATAGCTGGGGGCGCAGGCCATTGTACCTTACTGGTTCTTTGGGTGCCGCATTGGCATTGGCATTAACCGGTACCTGTTTTATATTGGGCATTACCGGGTGGATAATGTTAGGTTGTATCATGTTGTTCCTGCTGTTTTTTGCCTTCTCCCTTGGGCCGCTAAAATTTGTTATTGCAACAGAAATTTTTCCAACCCATATCAGGGGAACCGCATTGTCGATCTGTATTATGACGATGTGGGTAGCAGATTGGCTGGTAAACCTGCTATTCCCGGTATTGAGAGATGGGCTGGGTATTGGCATCACCTTTTTTATTTTCTCCTTCTTTTGCCTGTTGTCATTTGTGTATGCCAAAGGGAAATTGTTTGAAACCAAGGGGAAAACGCTGGAAGAGATCAGCATTTTCGAGACGAAGCAATAATTTTTTTCAAAATATATCAATCGATTTTTATGAAAAATATATTCCTGCTTGCCGCACTGTTCTTCATTTCACTTCAGGGGCAATCACAAAAAACAGTACCCTGGTTTGGAAAAATAAACTGGGTAAATGGTTTCGCAAAGGAAATCAGTGGCGAGAACATCTCTTATTATTCTGCATTCCCCGATTATGCAACCACCGCTTTATTATGCCGGACCACTGATGGCAAAAAAACCATTGAATGGGAAACGGCCCCGGTTCCTGCGAACATAAAGGGCCCTTATGTTTATTTTAGTTGGGTAGCCGCGCATTCATCCGGCACCAGTGGCGGCAACCGTAATTTTGATTTATATGTGGATGGTAAAAAGCTGTTAACATTTACCACTTTTCCTGCCCAACAAATGCCCGACTGGTCTTTTGGAGCACCGGATAGTTCAAGATTGGTATTTCAACAAACCAAAAGGGATGGCGCCAACGATGCGCACGGGATGGCCTACCTGCGTCTGCCGGTGCGTAGCGTAAAACCCGGGCAACCCATTAAAATTAAAGTGGTTGGCCAGGCCCAAAACAGCAATGACTGGTACATGACTTTTAAGTTTTCTTTTGAAGAAAAAGTGGACATCCAACCGATGCCCTTCCTTTTAAAAAACGGAAGGCAGCCTGTTGTATTAACCGCCTTACATTTTGGAAACGATCAACAACTCCGGGTAAAGGTCAATCATAAAGAAACCTATTCATTTGTTGTAAAGGATGGCCTTAATACTTTTGATATTCCGGTAAATGCCGTGCAGCAGGATGATAGTGTATTCATTTTTGTTACTGCTGGTAAAAGCACATTGGTTAACAGGTTTATCCCATTAAAAAAAGTTGTTTACCGGGAACTGAATTTTATCCATCATTCCCATACCGATATTGGTTACTCCCACCTGCAGCCGGAAGTATTAAAGATTCATTTAAAAAATATCGACGATGCTTTAAGGATGATTGAGTTAACAAAAAATTTTCCTCCTGAAGCAACATTTAAATGGAACATTGAATCGCTGTGGGCGGTTGAAAATTATTTGAAACAGGCAAATCCCGAACAAAAGAACAAGTTTATCAGCGCAGTAAAATCGGGTAGTATTTGCTTATCGGCTTTGTACGCTAATATACTAACCGGAATGAGTCAGCCTGAGGAGATGTTTCATTATACAGATTATGCAGAGCAGTTTCGGAAGGAATATGGGCTAACCATCAACAGCGCTATGATTTCTGATATTCCCGGTTATGCATGGACTACCGTTACGGGACTGGCTAAAGGAGGCGTGAAATATTTTTCAAGCGGCCCCAACTACATGGGTGAAACGCATCCATATGGAGGAGACAGGGTAGGCCATTTTGATAAAACATGGGGCGACAAACCTGTCTGGTGGACTTCTCCTTCCGGCGAGGAAAAGCTATTGTTTTGGACTGGGGCAAAGGGGTATTCTTCATGGCATGGTACTGCCCCAGGGGGCATATTTGACAGAGGGTCCAAAAAAATTGCCGGATACCTCGATGAACTTACTAAAAATAATTATCCATACGAAATGGTGCAATGGCGATATAATATTGTGGCGGATAATGGCCCGATTGATACCGCTATTTCCAGGTTTGTGCAGCAATGGAATGAAAAATATGCTTCACCCAAAATTGTATTAAATACCACTGAGAAATTGTTTCAGAAATTTGAACAACAATATGGAAATAGTATACCGTTGGTGAAGGGAGACATCACGCCCTATTGGGAAGATGGCGCTCTTTCTACCGCTGATGAAGAAGGTGAGAACCGGGTGAATAGTTTGCGTCTACAGCAATTGACCACCTTGTATGCCATGCTGAACCCAACGGGTTATAGTGACCAGAAATTTTATGACGCTTGGACCAATATCCTGATGTTTCATGAGCACACCTGGGGTGCTCATAACAGTATTGCTCAACCCGATGTTCCTTTTGTAACAGAACAGTGGCGCATAAAAAAACAATTTATGCTGGATGCTGCCGAACAGATTGATGCGCTGGAGAAATTGTTGTTGCATCCATTAACCAATCCCCCATCAAAAAAAATCACGGTATGCAATACGGCCTCGTGGAAGCGAACCGGCC
>JAYVUL010000157.1:0-16678 GCA_043787935.1 Chitinophagaceae bacterium
AGCCTGTCGCCGGTGGCCGGTGGCAGGGTTTCTGCTGCTCCTTATGGCAGCGCAAGCATCCTGCTCATCAGCTATGCTTACATAAAATTGCTTGGGGCAACCGGCATCCGGAAAGCCACGGAGTATGCCATTTTAAATGCCAATTACATGAAGACAAGGCTCGAAAAATATTATAAGATATTGTATACCGGTAAAAACGGAACAGCAGCGCATGAGTTTATTGTTGACCTTCGCCCGTTTAAAGCAAGTGCCGGTATTGAGGCAGAAGATGTAGCTAAAAGACTGATGGATTATGGCTTTCATGCTCCTACCCTTTCATTTCCAGTAGCCGGCACACTGATGATAGAACCAACAGAAAGCGAAGACAAAGCTGAACTGGACCGTTTTTGCAATGCGCTGATTGCTATTTATCATGAAATAAAATCAATTGAAACGGGAGATGCGGACAGGAAGGATAATGTACTAAAAAATGCACCGCATACCCAGCAGGTGATTTGTAGCAATGAATGGACCAAACCTTATACCAGGGAGCAGGCAGCTTTCCCTTTGCATTATGTCAGGGATAGGAAATTCTGGCCTGGTGTAAGCAGGGTAAACAATACACATGGCGACAGGAATCTGATCTGTACCTGTGAGCCTATAGAAAGTTATATGGAAGCAACGGTATCAAATTAATGACCGGAACTTTTCAGTAATAAAAAGAGCCTGTTTAATACAGGCTCTTTTTATTATGATATGCTGAAACTGTTCAAATTAATAAAATTCCCTTTCCTGCCACAGGCAGGCGGGTAAAATAGCCTTATACAACAGGAACTTGCTTGGGTACAATAAGCCTGTTAAATTCTGAGCCATTAAAAATTTTCGCTAAATTATTATCATGCGTTTTTTGCCAGTCACTGATATTGGCTTCGGCTACTATACGCCAGAAATTCTTCGACTTTAAATCTTCATAATCCGGAGACTTCACAAATATGCCAAAGATGGCGTTGCGCTTCTTAAATTCTATCTTCAAAGGACTCTTGGCCAAAAAGCCATTTTCTACAAATTTTGCAATTACGTCGTTAATCATAATTTGTTATTTTTTGCGAAGGTACGTTTATTTACCTGCATTGTAAAGTGTAATGGAAAGATACGGCCGTTATAGCATCACAAAATACAGGCAGAAACCTTGCTGTCATTGCTTATCCTTCCAAATGTGCTTTCTCCGAAAAGGGTTAAAAGCGCCAGGGCAAATCAAAGATCATAGTAACGGGGCAGGCAATGTACAAAATAGCATCAGCTGCAACAGCAAACTGCAAAATAAAAGGCTTGGGCTATATTTGCCATTTACCACTAACTGTGTATTGCATGAAATTATCCACTTTTCTCTCCCACCAATGGTTAGGTTTCTGGAGGGCCCGAAATGCCAACAGGAGTTTGGTGCTGCAGATAATCCTTGGCATTTTTTACTTACTCATTTTTTTAGAAGTGGCAGGCCTGGGGATTGCGCTGCCCTTTTTGATAACAGAATCCCTGCCCGGGAAAGACCCAGTGGTTCTGTTTTGCTCCTATATCATCTACTATTTTTTAATCGGTATTTTGGTGCGGTTCCAGATGCAGGAACTGCCTTCACTCAGCATCCAGCCTTACCTGGCACAAAATATAAAACGCAGCAGTATGTTGCGGTTTCTCAATGCCAGGTCACTGGCTCATGTGATCAATTTTTTACCCCTGTTTGTTTTTATCCCTTTTACTATCGTTATTCTTGTTCCAAAATTTGGCAGCCTTACAGCGCTTTGTTTTTTAGTGGCCATGTTTGCGCTGGTACTCAACAATCATTTTCTCAACATGTATATCAAGAGAAAATCGGTGGATAACAGTTGGTGGTTTTTGTCCGTTGTGCTGCTGCTGGCGGGGCTCAAAGCACTGGATTATTTCAAACTGCTTTCTTTTGAAAGATCATCTGCGGCCCTGTTTATTTATCTACTCCATCATCCCGGGCTTTGCTTTATTCCCCTCCTGATCGCTTCAACTACCATTTTTATCAATAATAATTATTTACGCAACCATTTATACATTGAAGAATTAGTTAGCGAAAAAAAATTGAAGGCCGGCAAAAACTTTGCTTTCCTCAACCGGTTTGGCGACGTAGGGGATATCATTGCGCTGGACCTGAAATTAATATTCAGGAACAAACGGCCACGCTCTCTGGTGATATTATCCGGTGTTATCTTATTGTATGGCTTAATGTTTTATCCGCAATACCTGAGTAGCGAAAATTACAGCATGCTGTTTTTATTCGCTTTGCTGATTACAGGACTGTTTATTTCCAATTATGGCCAGTTTTTATTCAGTTGGCAAAGCAGTCATTTTGACGGCATGATGAGTTATAATATAAACATGGAGCAATATATCAAAGCAAAATTTTCCCTGTTTCTCACAGTGTGTTCCCTGCAATTTTTAATCGCCAGTTTATATGGTTTTATGAGCTGGAAAATTTTACCAATTCAACTGGCTGCGTTTCTTTACAGCATTGGTGTCAATACCTTTGTTACTATCTACGCAGCTACGTACAACTACAGGTATCTGAATCTTAATAAATCAGCCAGCATGAACTTCCAGGGGGTGGGGGCAATGCAGTGGTTGCAATCTTTACTGATCTCTTTTGGGCCTGTACTCGTGTTTTTCTTGCTGAATAAATTCATTGGCTTCTGGACTGCCATTATTGTAATCTGCAGTGTTGGCATTACAGGGCTGGCACTGCACGGCATGATCATTAGCTGGCTGGTAAAACAGTTCAATCTCCGCAAACACAAGATACTGGAGGGTTTCAGGGAGCGGTAAGAAAGTCCATGGTCGATAGTCCATAGATGAAAGTTCTAAATACTGAATTCCAATAAGCTGCCTGGCGCCTTTAACTATGGACTATTGACTATGAACTATTGACTATGGACTATTGACAATGAACAATTAACTATCAACCAACAAACTATCATGATAACAGTAAACAACTTACACAAATCGTATAAAGGCATACCTGCAGTAGCTATTGACCGGTTGGAAATTTCGGCAGGAGAAGTGATTGGACTGGTGGGTAATAACGGCGCCGGTAAAACTACTTTTTTCCGCCTCCTGCTCGATCTGATCAGGGCAGATGGGGGGCAAATATTGTCGAAAGGGAAGGCAGTTACCCAAACTGAGGACTGGAAAAGTTACACCGCTGCATACATTGATGAAGGCTTCCTGATAGACTACTTAACTCCCGAAGAATATTTTTATTTTGTGGGCAAACTAAACCAGTTGTCTAAAGCCGATGTGGATGATTTCCTGCAGCAGTACCATTCCTTTTTTGATGATGCCATTTTAAATAAAGGAAAATACATCCGTGATTTTTCAAAAGGCAATCAATTTAAAATTGGCATCATTGCAGCGCTGCTTACCAACCCGGAATTTTTGATTCTGGATGAACCTTTTGCCAACCTCGACCCCACCACACAGCTTCGGCTGGTGGATATGATAAAGCAAATGGCAGCTGAAAAGCAGCTCTGTATCATGGTTTCGAGCCACGACATCAATCATGTATCGGAGGTATGCAGCAGGATATTGCTGATGGAGAAAGGGAAAATAATAAAAGATATTGCAGGGGGTGAATCGGCTTATGAGGAAATGGTGGAGTATTTTAAAGTGAAGTGAGGTGGTGAATGGTTTATTGTGAATGGCGAATAGAGATCATACCCGGGGTGTGAAGAACGGGAACTACAATACCAAACAAAACTGTTCAACTTTCTATACTGCTAAACCCCTTCACTTAACAAGCCTTCCGCTCACATACTTATTTCCTTTTACATAAAACCGATAAGGCAACAGGGCATCCTCCCCTGCCCCGTCAACACCTATTCTTTTGCTGGATGTAATCAAATCAGCTTCATAAGAAAACCCATCATCGGCAATAAATATTTCTTTACCGGTCAATGAAATACCAGAATGTATTTTAGATATTCCCAAAGCCCTGCTTACATTACCCGGGCCTTTAGTTAAAGTGAAATCAGCGGCATTCTTCCCGGTCCGTATCAACATGTGTTCAATACTGCTAACAGGTTCAACCGCCCTTATCAATACTGCATCAGGAATATCTTTTTCATTCATCACCACATTAAACAAATGATGCATGCCGTAACAGATATATACATACGAAACACCGCCTTTTGCGTACATGTGTTCATTGCGGCTGGTTCGCCTGCCTCCATAAGAATGAGAAGCTTTATCCGTAATGGCAATTTATGCTTCCGTCTCTACAATCCTTCCGCTGGTGCGTTTCCCATCAAAATTGGTCACGATTATTTTACCCAGTAAATCCCTTGCTGCCTGCAACACATTTTTGTTTAAATAAAAATCAGCGTTCAACTTCTTCAACTAATCTGTAATTTTAGCTGCGAAGGTAGGGAGTGATTGGTGAATGGTGAATTGTCAATGGTCCATAGTCCATAGTCCATGGCCGGTAAACAACTGGCAATGAGTACTCTACTATGGACCATCGGCTATGGACTATGGACAACTTACACCAGCAACCGGCAATGAGTACTCAGACATTAACCATCAACCATGAACCATTAACTTTCAACAAAAAACAACACCCCAATGCTTAAGGAAATTATTATAGCCATACAATCTTACGGGGAAGCCCACCGCTTTATAGTAAAGCACCGGTTGTGGAAATGGATACTGATACCCGGTATAATTTACGCCATCCTTTTTTTTGCAGGCATTATTCTATTCTGGAACAGCAGCGATATTGCCATCGAGCACCTGTTAAATATTACCGGTTTAGGAAAATGGATGTACGCAATAGAAGGGGGCTGGCTGAAATTTTTATTCATCTTTGGGCAGGTGATACTAAAACTGGTATTGATGCTCTTATACTTTTCGCTGTTCAAATATCTTTTCCTGATCATTGGCTCCCCTTTATTTGCTTACCTCAGTGAAAAGACAGAGGCAATTATGGAAGGAAAAGAATTTCCATTCAGTTTTGAACAATTGATAAAAGATATTGCAAGAGGCATTAAACTGGCACTCAGAAATACTTTATGGCAAACCGTATATACTGTTTCCATTTTAATACTGTCTTTCATCCCGGTATTGGGCTGGTTCACGCCATTTTTTGCCCTACTCATAGAATGTTACTATCTCGGATTTTCAATGCTGGATTACAGCAGCGAAAGAAATAAATTGACCACATCACAAAGCATTGCCTTCATCAGCAAACACAAGGGCCTGGCCATTGGAAATGGCATTGTATTCTATTTAATGCATACCGTTATTATAGTGGGTTGGATTCTGGCACCAAGCTATGCCGTGATTGCCGCCACATTAAGTTTAATCAAGGCCAAACAATAAAACCCATGAGCAGCACCGTTTATTTAATTCCATCTGTACTGGATGAAACCGCCACCCAAACCATTCCACTCTACATTATCGATGCTGTGAAAAACTGCCAGGTAATTTTTGCCGAGAACGAGCGCACTGCCCGGCGCTTTTTAAAAAGCATCTGCAAAGAAATAGTGATTGATCATTATGAATGGTTTGCTATTCATAAAGCGGAGGAAGAGCAAAAAAATAATTTCCGCCAAAAGATCAGTGACAAAAAAAATATAGCCATCATCAGTGAAGCTGGTTGCCCGGGCATTGCAGATCCGGGCCAGGTGCTGATTGAAGTAGCCCAGCAAATGAATGCCACTGTAAAACCATTGGTGGGGCCAAGTTCTATCCTGCTGGCATTAATGGCCAGCGGTATGAACGGCCAGCAGTTTGAATTTGTTGGTTATTTACCCATCGATATCAATGAAAGGGCGAAGGCAATTAAAGAATTGGAAATTACTTCGCAGAAAAAAAACAGTACCCAGATTTTTATTGAAACACCCTACCGCAATAACCAGTTACTTGAAACCTTACTGAAAACCTGTAAGCCCACTACCAGGATCTGTATCGCTGCAGAACTTACCGGTACCAGTGAATTTGTAAAAACGAAAACAGTAGCGGATTGGAAAAATGAAAAAACCGACTTTCATAAAAAGCCGGTTATATTTTTACTGATGAGCTAAAATCATTTTATGGATTGTTATCAGGTTCCACCTGGTCAACAATATATTCACTTTCCCCGCGCCAGGGAAGTGTTCCATTTTTTTGGAGGTAATGCAACTTTACATTTTTGCCCTCAAAATTTTGCATGGCTTTAGCAACGCTGTCAATGGCAACGGAAAAATAAAATTTTTCAGAAGCAATACCCACATTATTTGTTGAAACTATACTTCGCTGCACCAGCTCGCCTTCATACGTTTTAAAAATATTTCCCTTATGAGATAATTTTTGCAATAACCCACTCCTGTAGCCATCGCTGTAGGTATACAAATATTTCCACCAGCCGAATATGGCAAGTACCACAATACCAATAAATACCAGCCACCGGAGAAATTTTTTAAACCCGCCTGCCCTTTTTGGTTGCGGCGATAAAGGTTGAAGATCAGCCATAACTTAGTAATTATTTTTATGCAAGATAATTATAATCCATATTTATCAACCAAATAAACAAGTGCTGCCATATTCAGAGCGCCTAAGTGCAGCTCCCTGCGGCTTACATTTTCAAATACATCAGTTGCAGCATGGTGTACATCAAAGTAGCGTTGGGTATCGGGACTAAGGCCGGCCAATGCGGCACCGGTTCCTTTTAGATGGCCCACATCCGAGCCGCTGCCACCCCTGGAAAAATTGTATACTCCATAATTATAAAACAAGCTTTTCCACCGGTTAATTTTATCAAACTGGGTATCTGTAACCTCCAGGCTGAATCCCCTTGGGGTAAAACCTCCTGCATCGCTTTCCAATGCAAACACATGCTGCTCTTTATTTACTTTCGCCAGCACCGCATATTTTTCTCCGCCCCTGCTGCCATTTTCTTCATTCATAAACAGCACTGCCCTGGTGGTTCGTTTTAGTTTAATGCCCAATGCTTTCAGTACCCTCAGCACTTCAATACTTTGTACCACACCTGCCCCATCATCCTGGGCCCCTTCTGCCAGGTCCCAGCTGTCAAGGTGCCCGCCAACAGTGATAATTTCTTTGGGGAATTCACTGCCGCTGATTTCACCCACTACATTAAAGGATTTCGCATCAGGCAACATTTTACAATGGGTTTGAATGAATGCAGTAAGTGGGATTTTCCTTTCCAGCTGCCCGCTCAGCCATATGGCATCATTGGTACTGATGGCAACAGCCGGGATCTTTGGAAAGGAATCGTTGTAAACAGTTACCCCTGTATGCGGGTAATCATCGGGGTTGCTTGCAAGAGAACGCACTATTGCCGCCACTGCACCATATTTTGCCGCTATCGCAGGGGCTCCCCATCTGGCTATTCCACTTTCACTATAAGCCCTGAAAGTTTCAATATAATCCGGGTTCATCGCGAAATTCAGAAATACAATTTTTCCTTTAATAACGTCAGCGCCTGCCCCATCCAGTTCTGCAATGCTCCTTACTTCCACCACTCCTGCTGCGACGCCTTTTTGCCTGAGCCAACGGAGTTGCCCAAAGCACACAAATGCAATTTCCTTTTGTTGCCTCCCGCCAGTTGTATATAACCGGTTTCTTTTTCTCCCCTTACCCAATGCGGCACCATGCAGGGCTGCAGGTAAATGGTATCCGCACCAGCTTCTTTCAACATCTTTACTGTTGCCTCAACTGCTTTTTGTGCATTGGGAGAACCACTTAGCCTGGGGCCAATCTTTTTGCAGATGTACCGCAGGTTGTCGTAGGCCTTTCCATTTGTCAATACTTCATCAGCAATTTTTTTAATTGTTGCAGAATCATTTTGTGCAGGCAGACTCAGGGAAAATAATATTGCAATTGCGCCGAAAATAAATCTGGTTGCCATAGTTTTTATTATATCGCCAAACTTAGTAAGAATATGGATAACTATACAGAATTATAAAAAATATGGGCATTTCGGTGAAAGGTTATTAGATATCCTGTTAATAATAATTGAAGTGTATTTTGAAAAAAATCGGTATTAGAAAAGTATCATTTGCCTCCTCAGCCGTTCCCGGCTTTGGGTTGGGACGGTATTGTAATCCCGCCATCGGCGGGACTACTTTTACGTTTTTCAAAAATATACTCCGCATTTTTTGAATCGTGCCACCGGCGTGACCAAACCAAAAGATGCACCTTATCCAATAACCGGTAAGAATGGGAGCACTGTGGCTGAAGCGTAAAATCCAACTTGAAATCTTCTTGAACAAACCGGATGGAATGTTTATGATGAATGACAATGATTTTTGTACCTTGCACCACTTTTAGAAGTTGATTATTTGAATGCTAAATGAATACTACAACTGGTACTGAAGAGGAAATTTGTTCTGCCAGGATTGCTAAAAAAAGTTGCGGAATGGTATTCAGTGCAAGTGAATGACCTGCCTTTGCCGACAGGCAGGCATAACGATTTTGAGAAAAGATACAATGCCGGTAACAAAAAAATATTAATAAATAAACTCATTCTTTGCAAGCCAGCGGAGATAAATACAAATATTTATGTCAAACGAATTAAGAAAACAGGAAGCGCTGGACTACCATTCCAAAGGAAGGCCCGGTAAAATTGAAGTGGTTCCAACAAAAGAAGCCAAAACACAACGTGACCTTTCTCTTGCCTATTCACCAGGCGTGGCGGTGCCCTGCCTAGAGATTGCTGCCAACCCGGAAGATGTATATAAATATACCGCCAAAGGCAACCTGGTAGGCGTGATCAGCAATGGCACTGCTGTATTAGGCCTTGGTAATATTGGCCCCGAGGCCGGCAAACCGGTGATGGAAGGCAAAGGAGTACTTTTCAAAATATTTGCAGATATTGATGTGTTTGATATTGAAATAAATGAAACTGATCCGGAAAAATTTGTTCAGATAGTGAAAGCACTGGAGCCAACTTTTGGCGGCATCAACCTGGAGGATATCAAAGCCCCGGAATGTTTTTACATTGAACAAAGGCTGAAAGAAGAATTGAAAATTCCTGTAATGCATGATGATCAGCATGGCACTGCAATCATCTCTGCTGCAGCTTTGCTGAATGCACTGGAAATACAGAAAAAGAAAATTGAAAAAGTGAGGATCGTGGTAAGTGGTGCCGGCGCTGCTGCAATGGCCTGTATGAAGCTGTATGAATCCCTGGGTGCCACGCACAGCAACTTTATGGTGTTTGACAGGAAAGGGATCCTGTACCACGGAAGGCCCGATGTGGAAGACCTTAAAAAAGATTTTTGCACCGATGCAAAATATAAAGACTACACTCTTTTAGATGCCTTTAAAGATGCAGATGTTTTTGTTGGCCTCAGCAGCGGCAATATGGTAAATGAAGAGATGATAAAATGCATGGCAAAAAACCCCATTGTATTTGCGATGGCCAACCCGGATCCTGAGATAAGTTACGAGATAGCCACTGCAGCCCGTAAAGACATTATTATGGCAACCGGCAGAAGTGATTATCCCAACCAGGTAAACAATGTATTGGGATTTCCTTATATTTTCCGGGGTGCACTGGACGTGAGGGCCACTACCATTAATGAAGCGATGAAACTGGCAGCAGTAAAAGCCCTGGCTGCACTTACCAGGGAGCCGGTACCGGATATTGTGAACCTGGCTTACAATGAAAAGACCATTTCTTTCGGCCCGGATTACATTATTCCAAAACCAGTAGATCCAAGGCTGCTGTCTACCGTAGCCCCTGCCGTGGCAAAAGCAGCTATGGAAAGTGGTGTAGCAAAATACCCCATCACAGACTGGGAAGCCTATGAACTGTCATTGAACAAGCGCCTCGGCCTCGATAACCAGTTGAGCAGGGTAATCGGCAACAAAGCAAGAAAAGATCCGAAGCGGGTGGTGTTTGCTGATGCAGAAAACATCAGGATACTGAAAGTGGCGCAACTGGTGCAGGAAGAAGGCGTGGGCTACCCAATACTGTTAGGCGATGTGAACAGGATCAAGAAAATGGCGTTTGATAACAGCATTGACCTGGAAGATATGCCCATCATCAACCCTAAAGATGATGAGCATGAGGAGGTAAGGAAAAAATTTGGCGACCTGTTTTATGCCAAGCGCCAGCGCAAAGGGATAAACAAACATGAAAGTTGCAAAATAATGAAAGAGCGGAATTATTTTGGCTGCATGATGGTGGAAACGGGCGAAGCGGACTGTATGATCAGCGGGCTCACCAGAAATTATCCTGACACCATCAAGCCTGCAATTCAAACCATCGGCACAGAGGATGGAGTGAAAAAAATTGCGGGAATGTACATCATGTTCACCAAACGGGGGCCATTGTTCCTGGCGGATACAACAATCAACTTTAACCCCACATCCGAGGAACTGGCAGAGATCACTTTACTGGTGGCAAAAGAAGTAAGGCAGTTTAATATAGTGCCCCGTATTGCCATGCTCTCCTATTCTAACTTTGGCAGCAGCGAAGGGGAAGAAGCAAAACTCGTGCGCCATGCAAGGGAACTGGTAAAGGCAAAAGAACCCGGGTTAATTTGCGATGGCGAGGTACAGGGCATCCTGGCTTTTAATAAAGAAATTTTAAAAGATAATTATCCATTTACCGAACTGCTGGATGGAGAGGTTAACACCCTCATATTCCCCAACCTTGCCGCCGGTAATATTGCGTACAACCTGTTGCAGGAAATAGGTGGCGCTGATGCCATCGGCCCTGTTTTGCTGGGTTTAAAAAAGCCGGTGCATGTATTGCAACTGGGCAGTTCTATCCGTTCCATTTTTAATGTGGTATTAATTGCGGTTGTAGATGCACAGATGAAAAGCAAACCCGGTACAGAAAAAATAAATAAAAAAGGCTGGTGGAAAGGGTTTAAAAAAATATCACATGACATGTAATGCCATTGGAATACAATGACCATATCAGCAAGAAAAAGATATCCTTTGCCGTAAGTAAACCTTTTGAGAAATACCTGAGAAGATACGGCAGGGAGATCGCATTGCCTTTATCCTATGACACCTTAAAGCATTTTGATTTCGGCATCCCTGTTATGGACAGCAGGGGAAAAGACACTTTTTGGGAAACCGTTTTTTACAACCCGGTGATGACAGATGAAATACACGCTGCCTTAAAACGGGTGTATTCCTTACTCAAATCAAGCGGCAACACAGAGGCGGAGGAGCACCTCTACATTGAACGGATAGACTATTGCCTCTTTGGCAACTCCAAGCCTTTCCGGATAAAAATAGTGAATAACTACAACGAGGTGTATGATTATTTCTACATCAAGATAGCCGACTCTTCCCGGATATTTGGAATGGAACTGGAGCACCTGCTGTCGCCTTACTGGATCAATTTCCTGGTGGATGCCAACACACTGGCAGAAGAACATATATCAGGCATTCCGGGTGATATGTTTATCAAAGATTACCTTAACCGGCCGGAGTTTAATGTGCGGAAAATTGCGAAAGAGTTTGTAAAATTTAATGAACGCTGTTTTATCCGCCTGCTGGGTGATATGCGGAGTTACAATTTTGTTTTTGATATTACGCAGGACTTTGATGACATCCAGTTTCGTATCAGGGCAATAGATTTTGACCAGCAGAGTTATGAAGGCAGTAAGAACATTTACCTCCCGCAATTTTTTAAAGAGAACAGCATCTTTGTTCAGCTGGTGCAGCAACACCTGCATCCCGACGTGATCAAACAATACCAGCAGGAAGAACGGTCGCAGATCATCCGGCGCATCAAAGCCCAGCGGCAGCGCCTGCGTGACATGAGGGTGGCGGCTGCAGATGAAGCACTTTCCACACCTGCCAAAATAAAACAACTGGCAGAAGAACTGGGCCAGTATCACCACGACGATAAGGAGTTTAAAAAATGTACCACCATGCCGCAGCTGATGTACCAGCATTTGAAGGAATTACTGAAGAGTGATCAGAAAAAATCATAAGGAAGTACTTTAATCAATTATAGTCCCGCTGGTACTTTTATTGTCACACTATTGTTTGTGTTTTGCTTATTCATTTACCTGTTCCAATTCCTGAGTGAATTGTAGTTGTGTGTTTTCTGCAACTTCCAAAGTGGTATTAAGAGAATGCCGAAAAGTTCCCCAATGGCAGGCCGCAAAATTGAGTGAGCTGCCTTTGCCGGCAGGCAGGCACAAGGATGACGGCATGGAAAACGTAAGCCCGTAATAAAAAATCCCCAACCAACATACTTTTATCCCTAAACCCTTTTTTCAATACATTTGCCGTATGACATTTTTTACTGACTTTGGCCGGTACCTGCTGATGATAAAAGGAATGTTTTCCAAACCGGAAAATTATAAAATGTACTGGAAAGAATTTATGCACCAGTGCAATGATATCGGCATCGGCTCGCTCGGCATAGTTACCATAATCTCCTTTTTTATCGGTGCGGTAAGTGCGGTGCAAACTGCCTACCAGCTGGTAAGCCCCATCATTCCCAAAGAAACCATTGCACAAATTGTCAGAGACACCGTGATACTGGAATTTGCCCCCACACTGGTTTGTATTGTGCTGGCCGGTGTGATCGGCAGTAAGATCGCCAGTGAACTGGGCAACATGAGGGTAAGCGAACAGATAGATGCCCTGGAGATCATGGGCATCAATACCAAATCCTATTTGATAATGCCTAAGATTGCGGCAGCGCTGGTAACCATTCCTTTACTGGTGGTGATATCCATGGTACTGGGTATTTTGGGCGGAAGGATTGCCGGCGTGGCATCGGGCATCCTTTCACCGGAACAATTTAATAAGGGGCTGCTCAGCAACTTCCTTCCGTACAACGTTACTTTTGCCTTAATAAAATCTTACACCTTTGCTTTTATCATCAGCAGCATACCTGCTTACTATGGCTACTATGTAAAGGGCGGTGCTTTGGAAATTGGACGCAGCAGCACCAAAAGCGTGGTGGTAAGCTGCATCATGCTGCTGCTGGCTGATTATGTACTGAGTCAATTATTACTAAACCCTCCTGGTTAATATCATGATCGAGTTTAAAAATATTCATAAACAATTTGGTGATAAGGTGGTACTGAATGACGTTAGCCACCAGATGGAAACAGGGATCTGCAACCTGATCATCGGTACCAGCGGCAGCGGTAAAACGGTATTGCAAAAATGCCTGGTGGGTTTATTGGAGCCAGACAGCGGGGAGATCAGTTATGATGGCACCAGCTTTACTGAAATGACAGAAGATAACCGCAAAGAGCTGCGCCAGCAGATCGGTATGCTGTTCCAGGGTTCGGCCCTCTTTGACAGTATGACGGTGGAACAGAATGTGATGTTTCCACTGGACATGTTTTCAAAAATGAACCATTCCGAAAAACAGCAACGGGTAAACGAAGTACTGGCCAGGGTGAACCTGGAGGGTGCCAATAAAAAATTTCCGGCAGAGATAAGCGGCGGAATGAAAAAAAGAGTGGGCATTGCCAGGGCCATTGTGTTGAACCCCAAATATTTATTTTGCGATGAACCCAACTCCGGCCTTGATCCGCAAACCAGCATGGTGATAGACAAACTGATCTACGATATCACCAAAGAGTTTAACATGACTACGGTGATCAATACGCATGACATGAACAGTGTGATGGAAATTGGTGAAAACATTTTGTACATGTACCAGGGACAAAAAGAATGGAGTGGCAACAACCAGGAAATTATCTTTTCTAAAAATGAACGCCTCAATGAATTTATTTTTGCTTCCGAATTTTTAAAAGACGCCAAAGACATGCGGATGCTGGAAGCAAAAGGAAAAATTGCGAATGACCGGAATATGGACGATATGCTGAAGTAGGTTTGTATGGTTATTTATAAAAGAAAATTTCACGCAAAGAAAAAAAGAAAGCAAAGACTCAAAGTAGCTGGTGTAATTTCTTTGCGTCTTATTTTTGCATTCCTTTGCTTCCTTGCGTGAAATAATGTATTTACTTCTTTTATTTTACTCCCATTCCTTCCGAATCAATATATTTTATCGGTCCGAGATTTAATTCCTGGATCCCCTTTTCAATTTTAGCCCGGTCCCCTACTATCACCCAGGCAAGGCTTGCAGGTTTGATCACTTTTTTTGCGGCACTGTGAATTTTTTCCAGTTGCAACTGCTGCAGCATAGCAGGATAATTATTCAGGTAAGGGATGCCGCGGTCATATTTAATGGCATCCTGCAATGAACCCAGCACTGCTTCATTGGTTTCCCAGGTGCCTGGCAATTGCAAAATAGCGTTACCCCTTACCTTGTTAAACTCTGCCTCTGTTGCAGGTTTTTCATTTACATATTGTGTCATTTCCTTTTGTAGTTCTATTACCGACTCTTTTGTTTTATCAGTTTGCACCGGTGCATAGCCGGTAAAGAAACTGGGCCCTTTTGCATCGATGTTTACAGAGAATGCCCCATAACTCCAATGCTTATCCTCCCGGAGATTCATATTGATTCGTGCTGTAAATTCTCCACCCAGTATTTTATTCATCATTTGGATAGATTCGTAATCCGGATCTTTGGCAGATGGGCTGATTTCTGCTGCAAAAATAATTGACTGCAGGGCGCCTGGTTTATCAATAATATACACCATTTGCTGCGCCGGCAATGGCACTTCACTGATATTTTTTTGCTGCACCGGTTTTGCTTTCCAGCCGGCAAAACTTTTTTCCAGTTTTGTTTTTAATTCTTCTGCAGTAATATCACCTACCACCGTAAGGGTGGCATTGTTTGGCACAAACCACAACTGGTGAAATTTCACCAGGTCGTCCTTCACAATTTTATTAACGGATGCCTCTGTACCCGAACCGGTAAACGGATTGCTGTACGCATGTTCTTTGCCATACAATAATCTCGGCAATATTCTCAACCCCATCAATACAGGTTGTGCCTGCTCCTGTTTAATGGAAAGCAATTGCTCCTTTTTTACCCTGTCGAAATCTTTCTGCGGAAAGGATGGGTTTAATAATACATCGGTGAATAAGGACAGGGAAGCATCAAAATTAGTTTTGAGGGCATTCAGTGATAAGTAGGTCTTATCAAGGTCTGACCTGCTGTAAACCGATGCGCCAAGATCAGCCTGCAGGTCACTTATCTGTAAGGAGGTTTTGGATTTTGTTCCTTCCGTCAGCATCTTGCCTGTTAAGGAAGCAAGGCCGGGTAAGCCAAACTGGTCGGCAGCATAACCTGCATCCACCATCAACGACATATTTACAACCGGCACTGCCTTTCTTTCCACCAATGATACCTTTATGCCATTGCTTAGGGCAAACTCTTTTACGTTAGGAAATTTTACTACAGCCGGAGCGCCCATTGCAGGCTGCACATTTCTGTCGAGCGTTGATGAATCTGCAGCAAACTCTCCGTAAGGAAGAATATCCAGCCGGTATTCCCCATTTGATAACCACGCTACTGCGGCATCTTTAATATTGCCGGGCGTGGCATCTGCAATTCTTTTATACACCGTCTTGTAATAACCGGGATCACCACTAAATACCTGGTTCTGGATCAGGATATCACTCTTTCCTCCAAAACCACCAATGCGCTCGGCACCTTTTACAAATCCTGTGAAGGCCCTTGTCTTGGCCCTTTCCAGCTCGGCTGCCGTTACCCCGTTGGCCAATACTTTTTTCAGTTCCTCATTTATTACCTCATTTATTTTATTCAATGCCACACCGGGTTTTGCATCGGCAAATACATTGAATTGTCCTCCAATTTCATTTTCCTGGGTATAGGCAAAAACGTTACTGGCCAGCTGGTCATCATATACCAGCCTTTTATACAACCGGGATGTTTTGCCATTGGTTAATATGTCCAGCAAAATATTCAGGTAGGTCATATCTGCTGTACCCCAGCCAGGCACATTCCATGTTTTTTGGATACGGGCCTGTGGCACCCTGTCTTGCGCCTGCTGGTAGTGGTTGCCTGGCATCTTCGCTGTCCACGCAGCATGTTTGGCTATCGGCGGACTGGCAGGGATATTGCCAAAATATTTTTTCACTTTTTCAAGTGCCGCTTCTGCCGTAATATCCCCGGCCACGCAGATCACCGCATTATTAGGACCATAGTAGGTTTTGAACCATTCCTTTACATCATCCAGCGAAGCAGCATTCAGGTCTTCCATGGAGCCGATCACCGACCAGGAGTAAGGATGGCCAGCAGGATAGGTACTCTTTACCGTTAGTTCTTCTGCCACTGCATAAGGCTGGTTCTCGCCCTGCCTTTTTTCATTTTGCACCACTCCCCTTTGTTCATTCAGCCTCGGGCTATCAATGGCTTTTTGCAGATAGCCCATCCGGTCACTTTCAATCCACAATACTTTATCCAGTGCAGCCACTGGAAAATTCTCGAAATAATTGGTGCGGTCGTTATTGGTAGTACCGTTCAGATCAGTGGCACCAATCTGGTCCATCAGCTTAAAATAGTCATCGTTAAAATGTTCACTTCCGTTAAACATTAAATGTTCAAACAAATGCGCAAAGCCTGTTTTGCCTGGCTTTTCATTTTTACTCCCTACATGGTACCATACATTAAAGGCAATGATCGGGGCTTTGTGGTCTTCATGCACGATCAGGGTAAGCCCATTGCCCAGTACAAACTTCTTAAAGGGTATGTCTACAACAGGGTATTTCTTTTGTACCGGCTGAGCAAACAAGATCAGCGCAAGCAAACATG
>JAYVUL010000158.1:0-7912 GCA_043787935.1 Chitinophagaceae bacterium
TGCCGAGGCTATTATGCAAATCATCAATAGTGATATTAAGGCAGCAGGTATCTATAATTTTTCTAACAGTGGAGTGGTCAATTGGTGCCAGTTTGCAACAGCCATAAAAGAAATATCCGGCAGTAAATGTATCGTTAACCCCATCCCATCTTCACAATATCCAACACCGGCGAAGCGGCCAAACTATTCTGTACTGGATACTTCAAAAATTCAACAAACTTTTAATATCTGCATCCCGGCCTGGAGAAGCAGCCTGGAGAAATGTATGGCTATCCTGATGGCGTAAATTAATTCGCTTTGAACTTTCTTAAAAGCGATCCTGGTATTGCAGTCTCATCACAGGTTTTGTGCGGGTACTTTGTAAACTTGACTCCTGCCAGGTTTTAAGTGTTCAGGCTCCGTTGTTTATTCACAACTGACTGGATTTACCCTGCTGCCTTGCTGCAAGCAAGTCATGAGCCACCTGTCAAAAAAAAATCCCCGGTTTTTTACAACCGGGGATTTTATTAAAGGGATTAAAGGTTTTTATTGTGCCAGCGAAATTCTTATCTGCACGCCTGCCCTTGTATTTACTATGGGTGCACTGGAAGAGATGTAAGGAGTTACCCTCCGCTGGTCGAAAAACAGTTTTACATTGACCCTGCTGCTGAGGAAATAATCAATGCTGGGAGTTAATGTAATTTCTTTGCTTCCGCCGGTTGGTAAAGTGGCATCCTGGTCAAGCCGGTTGTTAACGGTCACATTATCCCTAACCTTAAAGTCAAAGCGGAAGTTGATCTCGTTATCCAGTTTGCTGGTTTTATTATCGCTTAAAAATTTAGGTAATTTAATAAAGGATGGAAGTTTCAGCCCCTTTTTGCGGTACCCGCCACCGATAGAAAACTCTGTTGACCTGGTTTCGCTCAACTGGAAATCCACCAAACTTAAACTAAGCGTGCGCTGTTTTACAAATTCCACCTTAGCCTGTAGTTGGTTGGTAAACATCATGTCTATACCAAATAACGGGGCAAACTGTTCCTGAATGGTAATGTTGGGTACAAAAAAGTAAGGTACATAGTTCTTGGAACCGGAATCATAAAATGATGGATAGCCATAACGGGATACATCCTGGTAAAGCAATGCCGAAGTAAACCCGTTCATGCTCATGCTTCCGGTATAGCCATGAGAAATGGTTACGTTGGTGAAAATTTTATCCAGTCCCTTTATCCTGCTCAGCCCGGTGTAATCAATTTTCCAGTTAGGCAATGGGAAAATATTTTTAAACGGATTGGATTTTACATTCCGGTTGCTTTGATCAATCAGCGAAATTTTACCTGCATCCTTGCCGGTATAAGCAGATATAAATGCCGGTATCAGTACATCGGTGGCATATTTTCCATAGCCGTAATAATATCCTTCCGCATCAGGGCTGATATTACCATTAGTCACATTGTACTTATTGGCAATGCCCAGCCGCTGTGAAATGATCTTGCGGTTTTCCTGGAATTTGAGGAAGGTTTGGGAAATGGTATTGGGATCAAATTTTCCAAACAAAGTATTAAATGCAATATAGCTTACATCAAAACCACCACCTGAATAAGGGCTTAAATGGCCGAAACTGTTGCCGGTGCCGGTAGTATCTTTAAACAACTCTGAATAGTTTTTACTGAATGTTTTATTCAGGTTAACGGCAATGGTAAGGTCTCTCACCGGTTCTATTTGTGCAGTAAGTGCCAGCCGCTGGTTAAAGGATTGCTGGAAGATGCTGCTGAAGAAACTGTCTTTAGAAATGACTCCTTTTTGTGCAGCCCTGTTAAGCCAGTTGGTATCCGGCTGAGCGCCCAAAACAAAGCCCAGGCCAGGCTGCATACTGCTCCAGTTTTGGCCAACATATTGTGTACTGTCTGTATAGCCCGGCAGGCGGGTATTGCCCGTTTCTGAAACAGACAGGTTTACCTGTTTCACACTGGTGATGAGTTTACCAAATATCCTGCCCATCAGGCCCACATCCGGCAGGGCATTCGGGTCTTTTATTTTACGGACTTTTAATCTTTTTACTTCTTTTACCTTCAGGCCATCTTTCCTTATGTTGCGAAATACGGTATCTGTTCTTGTTTGCTGCTCTGTTTTATTTCCTCCCTCCGCTCTTGGCTGGTCAATGGCCCTGAAAAATTTAAACTTGTTATACAACTTGGTAAAATCCAACTGAACAGTTGCTTCCTTTGTTTGCCCGTTCTCTAAAATATTACCCAGTTCAATGGCCAGCCTGGATGCACCGATCCATTTGTAAGTAGCCTGGTATTTCAGGTTTACCGAAGTCCAGTCAAGTAATGGAAATTTGGTGGTAGGCAGGGTGTAAGAAAAATTAGCCGTATGATTGTATAAGGTATTTCTTCCGCCTTTCACCAGGTTCCGCCAAACGGTATCCTTTTTTTCTTTGGTATCAATGCGGCCATAAGGCTCATCTATCCTTGAATTATTGGTAGCGGTAAAATCAAAATTGATTGATTTTGTAAAATTCCATCGCAGGATATAATCCCGCTGAAAAATAAAATACTTATCATAGGTTTCAGGTATTTTGTATTTATCCGATCCGATACTGCGGGGCCTTACAGCGCCAAACTGCCGTTGTATATCCGCCCTGAAACTCAACTGGGATGGTGCAATATTAAAATTGACATCTTTCACCAGGTCGAACCAATGTGTTTTTTGTTTTTTGAAAAATTTAATTTTCTTAAAAGGTTCTATAAACTTTGGTTGGGGAGCAAAATTATACCCAATTGCCCCGCGGTGCCTTGTTACCTCATTGTTTTCAATTAATGGATTATGTGATTTTGTGCTGAGGTAAGAATAACTAAGGTCAATATTGGAAATGTCATAGATCTTTGGTTTTCCGGTGCCCGTGCGGTTTTTGCGTACATTGGTAAAATTGATCGTCTTGGTGCTGTTAAAATCTACGGCAGCATTTTTTATGGAATCCCGTTGGGCAGATGACCTGGCAGCACCCAGTTTATCTTTCAGTTTGATATCCATATCAAATGGATCATACTGCGGCTTGCTTACGGTTTGGGAATAGCTGGCAAAAAATGGAATCGAAATAGCTGCTTTTTTGGGTAACAGTTTTCCCAGTTCAAGGGTGGTAGCCACATCAAACTGCACCAGGTTATCCCGGAAGCGTTCGTTTACCCGCTGCTCTAAAGTACCAAAGCCGGTAGTATGGGTGGAGATTGATCCGGTGATGGTGCCTAAGTCAGCCAGTGTGATATCAGCCCTTGCCATGGCGGCATATCCGCCTTGCTCATTGATGGAGGTAAGCCGGAGTTCATTTACCCACATTTCACCACAGGCTGAAGGGTTCTTTACGTTTTCCACACCAATCAATATACCCCGCACTTCGCCCAGGTTAGGGTCGCCCATTATCGAATAGGTATGTCCGTTAGGTTGAAGTTTGCGGTAAGGGATGGTTAAGGAAGCGCCGCCGGCATTGCGCTCGGCCTTTATTTTAGGCAGTGTAGTAAGGTCAAGGTCAAGGCTGTTAAGGGCATTCCATAAGGTATCGTTATAGGCATCACCGTTGGCATCAAGCCGGGCAGCATCCAGCGGCGTCATGTGCAGGGGAATCTTTACTTCGTAATAATTATTTCCGAAGTCGGTGCCTATTCTGATCACGGCATTCAGGTCGCCATCCTTTATACTGGTGGGTGTTTTTACAAAATTTTCTGCATGAATGTACATGGATAATTTGCCAAACTGCCTCAGGTCCCTGTTGGCAAAAGTTTGCTGTACACCACGGGCATCCCCTTTAGGAAGATTACAAAATTGAAGCGACATACTTTGTTCATTCTGCAGCAGGTTAACCCCATTATTGCTTTGTATCTGCTGCCGCTGGATATCTTTTGGTGTGCGGTAAGGCAGCGGTTCTTTTTTATCATTCTCTTCAATGTTTACCCCATTCACATTAAAATTAACATCCGTTACCGGGGGAGCGTACCTGCCGGTAGTATCAATAATGAAAGGGAACTTGCGCCAGATGTTGCGGGTTAATTCCAGTTTTCCGAAACGCATAACCACAGTACTGTCAAAGCCGGTTAAAAACATCCTGATAAAACGAATTGATTTAAAATCAGGAATGTTGCCCACCCGTTTGTTGAAAGAACCGATAGGTATCCTGAACTGGTACCAGGTTTCATTTCTGTTTCCGTCAGGTACCGTAATGGGTACTACTTTTTTATCTACAATAAAATTTTTGCCAACCTCCATAATGGCCCTTCCATCCGGCTGAATGTCCACGATGTATTGAAAATACTCTTCCGTTTCATTCATGGTATTGTCCCTGTTAAGGTCTTCACCATCCGGATACAATGTTGCCGCTGAAGAAAATGCTGATCCATCATTGACCTGGGAGTTACCCTGTGGGTTATTAAAACTTTTGTACCTTTTTACAATGCCGTCATTTGCTGTAAAAGAGGCATCCCTGTACCACACGTAATTATCCTGAGCGGGATCATTTTGTATCGCAGCTTTTGCAGCTGGGGTCAGGAAGGAAAGATTATTAAGATAAGGCCCCAGTTTAATTCTTTCGGAGTCATCGTTGTTTCCGTCAAGGCCTACATCCTGGTACACCCTGTCGGCTGGGTCGTTACTGAAGGCATTGGTAACCTGTATAGGATTTAGTGGCACTTTTCCCCATACTGAAGTATCAGTGGGTAATTTTTGAGTGGGTGTGGGCAAACCATTTTCATAAAATCGTTTACCATCTTTCAATATATCTTCTGAAACATTACCCAGGTTAAAATATAATTTACCTCCGGCAGAGTTGGTTTGGTCCCTGTTGCCAAATTTTACAAAGGGATCCTGCATCCAGAATTCTATGAACTCAATATTGGCGGTTTCAAAATCCGTCTGGTCTATATTACGCATCAATCCTCCCCATCTTTGCTTTGGGTTACGCAGGTTATTATTTGCGTCTACACTTGCCGGGGAGTCGTCGTAATTATACGGCCCTTTTTCATTTGGATAAAATGCAAGGTCAAAAGTAGTAAGCTGGTTTTGCCCAAAGTCAGTTGTTCTTTGCGGGAAAATTTCACTTTGCTTAACCAGCCGGGTGCGGGGGTCACTCAGTTCAACCCGGTTATCACCCAACGGGTTGTTGGATCCCCTGAATTGCTGCAGTGCAGGTTCAATCTGGTACCAGGCCAGTTTTGCCCTGTTCTTACCGGAAGCAATGGATGGGGCACTTAAAGAAGCTTCCGGAAAAAGATCGTTGTCATTCAATCCACTGGTAGCTTTTTTGGGAGTGGATGCCAGTGCCCAGCTGATAGCCGGAAACCGAAGATCAATACCTGATTTGCTTCCTTCAAAATCATCAATATACACGGTACCTGCCGAGCCGCTGCCAATTTGAGGTGCATGGCCGGGTTTTAACATGGCCCCCTCCGCATAAAAATTAATGGACGAAGGCGCCGTGGTAGAATAAAACGGCAGCTTATCTAACAACTTGGTTAGCCGGGGCATTTCTTTACGGTAATTCACATCCAGCCCATACATGGCATTACGGATGGGCTCTTCCCCCAAATTATTTTTTGTGAAAAAAGGCCTTTCGCCCAGCCTCACAATGGTACCGCCAACGGATAGTTGCTCTTTTAATTTGTTAGTTACCAGGTAATCTAACCGCAGCCCCAGGTAATTTCTCTGCTGTATGCCAAAAGCCGCATTGTTTTCAAAATTTACCTGTACCGGAAGGCCGGCATTTAAAATAGCCTGGTTGGTTATTTTGATGGTACCCAGGTCGTAATTAATATCATAGTCGTTTCCTTCTATCAGCTTTTGCCCGCCTGCGGTAACTGTAACGCTGCCTTTGGGGATATTATAGCCAATACTGATATCGGAAGAGCCGGAAGTATGTGCCGAACCCTTTACCACAAAACGGTTGAGGTTAGGGTACTGCTGTGCCACTGCTTTAATGGAATCGTAAAGGGCGTAATACAAGGTGTCCTTGATCCGGGTGTCGGAAGTGTCGTTGTATATCGCATTGGCAAGGTCTCTTCCAAAAGGTTCCAGCACGGGGAAAACAATCCTGCTGTACTGGGATAAAACAGTGTATCCTTCCACGTAATCAAATACCCCGTCTGGTTGCGGATCAAGCTGGCTGTTGAGCCGGTCTAAATTTACCAGCGTCAAAAGCGGCGTTCCTTCGTTCTTGTTTCCAAAAGGCACATACCTTTTCCAGCCCTGGCCCGGCTCCTGGAATAAGAGATTCAATTTAAAGTCGGTAGGGGTTAGTGTGCCATAGCCTACAGAATAAACGTTCTTCATCATCCATTGCCAGATGGGCAACCTGGTGCGCTGTGAGGTGGCTTTTAATAATTTAAGGAACAACACTTTTTGGGTGGCTACTGCACTATCCGGCGGCAGGTCCTGCGAAAACTCACCTACCTGGTAAATTTTTCCGTTGTAAGAATATTGATAGGCTACGCCCAATACCTCATCAGACAATAAGGGCTGGCTGAGAGAAATATACCCGGCCTGGCGGTTAAAATAATATTGCGTTGAATCTAACTTACGGGCAAAAGTTTTTTCAAAATCCTGCACCGGAAGAAGGCCATAAGCTTGCAGGTTGCTCACCACCAATGCAGGCTGCCGGTTACTTTCGTTATTTTTCAAGTTGCTGTATAAGTCATTGGCAATGTTTGAAGGCACATTGGCGTAAGTAGATAACGGATGAATGATGTCGGAACGGTAGGGCTTCGTTTCACCCAGGTCCATCAATCCAATAATATCCCTTGTGTTGGTGGTGCTGCCGTTTTTGTTGGTCACCCATACTTCCAAACGTAAGATCTGCACCGGGGTGGTTACAGCAGGTATCTTTGCAAGGACTTTGTTGTAGTTATCTTTAAAATATTGCCCAAGCAAAAAGTGCCGGTTCTCTTCGTATTCATCGGCTTTAAATTCTATCGGTTGTGCTGCTGCGCCACCCTGCAGGTTTACACTCTGGCGCTGCGATTTTTGATTCGCCAATACGGCGGTGATATTGAGTTTACCAAACTGTAATTGTGTTTTTAATCCAAACAATTGCTGCGACCCGGGTATAAAAGTACTGCGTGAAGGAAACTGCACTGCACCTGCTTCTACCCGTTTAATAATCTCATCATCTACCCCGGTATAATCTAACTTCAGTTGGTTGTCTTGCCCAAAATTGGCCAGGGTATTATAGGCAATCGGGAATTTTAATTTATCGCCGATGTTGGCATTTACATTTACCTGGGCATTCATGTTAAAATCAAAGCCACCATTCTTTCTTGCCCTTTCCGGTAATGTGGGGTTCTTTATATTTTGCCCCTGATAGCCGGCCATGATATCCACATTTCCCTGCGGTGCAATTTCAATTTTACCATTACCAAAGAGGCGATTGAAAAGATTATCGTATAAAGACAGCTTTGGCTTTGCTAATTTTCTGTTGAGCAGGTTCATGGTGTTGGCCCGCTTTTTAAAATATTCTATCTCCGCCTGGCGGCCCCTCATTTGCCAATACTCATCCGAAGTGTATGTTGTAGGGGTGCGGTAATACCGGGTACCAATTTTTTCGTAAACGGTATACAATTGTGTTTTGGGGTCGTAACCAATAGAGTCGGTAATATTGGAAGGGGTGTTAAAATCGAAAGTCTTTCTTTTTCCACTGCTTAAAAAGTCACCCCGCCGGTCTTGAATAGGGAATGGCAAAGGGCCTGTATTTTTTGGCGGCGTACTGTCTATCAGTGTAGTGTTGGTGGTATTGGAAGAAGCTTTTTGGGCATGAGCAGGCAAAGACATTGCCATTATCAAAACCATAGTCCAGCACAAAAAGCCACCGCTATTTGGTAATAATTTTCTTTTAAAAAACATCCGGTAATCAGTTAAAGTAAAATTCTATCAAATTGCTTTCAGTGCTTTTTTT
>JAYVUL010000159.1:0-12400 GCA_043787935.1 Chitinophagaceae bacterium
ACGGAATGTATATTTTGTTTATATACAGCATCAGGATTAACCTGAGCATTTACAGCAGAGGTTAACAGCAAAACAATTGCAGCTAAACTGGTTGATTTAAAACGGTTCATCTACTTAATTATTTTTTGATTATACGAATTAAAACGCCTGCACAACTTTTCATTCAGGTGGGAATTACACTTATTATTACATTCAATTTTATAAATATCCGGTAATTCATTCAGCAACTATGTTAATTAATAAAATACAAGAATACCATGCTTGCTGATTAATTCGTGCAATTAGTAAAAATTCGTGTACTAAAGAATTCATTACTTTTGAAAGGTAACAAAAATTATTCCGTTTGAATATATCTGCTTTTATCGCAAAGCGAATGTCTTTTACCGGTGAAAAAACATTTTCCCGTTTTATTATCCGGCTGGCAACGGCAGCCACTGCTGTAAGTGTGGCCGTGATGATAGTAGCGCTAAGTTTTGTAAATGGTTTTCAAAATGTGATCAGCAATAAAGTATTTAGTTTTTGGGGCCACATTCATGTGCAGCAGGATATTGAAAAAAGGGTGAGTACTGCAGAAGAATATGTGATCACTAAAAATGATTCAGTAGAAAATCTGATCAGGAACATAGCTGGTGTGAAAACGGTAGAACGGTTTGCCACCAAATCAGTCATACTCACTTACGGGGATGATATTGAAAGCATTTTATTAAAAGGTGTTGATTCCGCTTTTGATTTCAGCAGGCTGGACCCTTTTTTACTGCAGGGTAAGTGGGTTTCCTTTGCAGACAGCAATTACAGCAAGGAGATCAATATTTCTTCCTATACGGCTAACCAGCTCAATACTAAAGTAAACGATACCCTGCTGTCATTTTTTATCCAGGAGGACGGATCGAAGCGGCCCAGGAAACTGAAAATTGCCGGCATTTATAAAACCGCCATTGATGAATACGACAAACAATTTGGCCTTTGCGACCTCAACCTGATCAGGCGTATGAACGACTGGAAGCCGGGCCAGATAGGGGGTTACGAAGTATTCCTGAAAGATTATGAATTAACAGATTCCATCTCTAAAAAGATAAGGGAAGAAACACCCCCCGGCTGGAACAGTAAAACCCTAAGGGAAATTAACCCCAATATTTTTGACTGGCTCGCCTTACAGAATAAAATCAAACTTATCCTTATCGGGATCATGATGGTAGTAGCAGTTGTAAACCTGATCACCTGCCTGCTGATCATTGTTTTAGAAAGAACAAAAATGACAGGGATTTTAAAAGCTATTGGCGCCAGCGACTGGATCGTGCAAAAAATATTTTTATTTAATACTACCCTGATTGCGATGACAGGCATCATTGCAGGCACAGCCTTTGGCCTCGCTATTTGCTGGCTGCAGGAAAAAACAGGCTTTATAAAATTAGATGAAGAAGCGTACTACATGAGTGTTGCCCATGCACAGGTGGTTTGGTGGCAGGTAGCATTAGTTGATTTGATTACCCTGGTAATTTGTTTTGCCACGTTAATTATACCCACCTTACTGGTAAAGAATATTAAACCGGTAAAAGCTATTCAGTTCAGGTAACCTAAATTGACACCGGTGTTATTTCTCTAAATCAGCATCCATACTGTAATACCCTGGTGTCGTTTTTCAACATCATTTTTAATGCTATTGACCTGCGGAGGTGGTTAATAAATTTTCAAAGCGCTTAATTTATATGCTATCTTTATACAACAATCCAATCGCATGTCAGTATCCCCGGTAAAAACTATTTTTATATTAGTCATCAGTTTTGGTATCACATTAACCGCAACTGCACAGGATACTGCTTTCAGGCCAAAACATGCGGCCATCTTTTTTCCTTATCCAATGTATAAAGAGAAATGGCGTTCCTCCATTGGTTTTACTTTGTTAACCACTCCTGAAGATATCACGGAAGAATTAAGGATGAGGGTTCCTTGTGGTGATTTCCGGGTATTAAGAAGAATCAATGATCATTTTATGGCAGACGGCAGAGTCATGTTCCAGTTTATACAAAACCATATCTCCGCCGGGCTGCACTACATGATGCCAATAAATGATAAACTCTATTTCAGTACCGGGGATGATATTGGTTTTTGGTTTGGCTTTTTAAACCTGAATGGATTTAACAGCAAAGCATCGGGCTGGATGAATTATTCAAATATTTCAATCGGTTATAAGACGAATAAAAACCTGCTGATAACCCTTAAAGCGCAGGTATCGGTAAACCTTTATTACGAGGCTGTTAACGGTGATAACAAGTTTACTTCCGGCAATAATTATTATAACGGTGAAACATTTACGCTGGCACTGGAGCAACCGTTTTTTGATAATAAACATCTGACCCTTGCTTTTTCTACCATCAACAATTATTTTTATTGGCAAACCTGGTCTTTATACTATAAAACAAACCGTAAAGTATTTTATCCTCAAATCACTGTTGGATTTATTCTATGAGAAAAATAATTATCATAACGTTTTTACCATTCCTTTTTTTTTCCTGTAAAAAAACTTACCAGGTAATAATGCCTGATACCTCAGCCTGGGAACTCTTTAATTCACCCGAAGCATTGCCATTAAACCAAACTACCCGATTGGCAATGGAAGGGGTGTACAACATTACCAATGCCGCAGATATATTTGGCGATCTTGTTGCTATTAAGTGGAGCTTTGTCATAAAAAACAACGATACCAGTTTTCATGTCTCAGGTTTTTTTGGAAAGGACATCGCTTATTTTATCTGTGAAGGAAAACAACTGAACGGGTCTGTTATTTTAAATGGCTACTGGCGAAAAATGGTAAGCACTGAAACAGGCATCATTCGGCTAACCATCAACCCTCAGGACGGCGCATCTATTTTGTTAGGCCCCGTTCCTGTAGTTACCAACGGCAGTATAAAAATTACCGGTGTATTCGGTGAAGGGCAAGAGGTGCCGCAGCAAAGCATAGCGTTTACCTATACCCGTAAGTTGAATTACAGCCCGGCCGGATTCCAGATAATGGCACATCGATCCGGTGGCCGAACATCCGACCTGCTGACGGTTTCTGAAAACTCGGTAGAAATGATCTTAATGACGGCTGAATTTGGTTCTACCGGTATTGAAATTGATACCAGGTATACCAAAGATGGAGTACCGATTCTTTATCATGACAATACTTTAAATCTTCGGGAAACCCAAAAAAGCGGCCTGGTTGGGCCGATTGAAAATTACACATACGATCAACTATCTACATTTGTCCGGTTGATCCATGGAGAAAAAATACCAACCCTAAGGGAAGCATTAGCTGCAGTGGTTTATCAAACCAATTTATCTTTTGTATGGTTAGATACAAAGTATGTCGGCTCTATTGCCCCTGTTCATGCCCTGCAAAAAGAATTCATTCAAAAGGCCGCAGCGGCAGGCAGGTCACTTAAAATTGTAATCGGGCTGCCCGGCCAGGATCAATTGACCCAGTTTGAGGCATTACCGGATTACAGCACTACACCTTCCCTTTGTGAGTTATCAATTGAAGATGTTCAGAGAATAAATGCAAAAGTTTGGGCACCACGTTTTACAGAAGGCACTCAAAACGACAACGTGGCTGCGGTGCATGCACAAGGCAGATCAGCATTTGTGTGGACAGTGGATGTACCGGAATTTATTGCCCGGTTTGTTAATGAAGGAAACTTCGACGGTATCTTATCTAATTTTCCATCCTGCGTAGCCTATTATCATTATGTACATCAATAAGCCGCTTTTATTGGCAGTTGCAATTATGGCAATATTGTCAGTCAGTACTTCATTTGCACAAACAAATGTTAAAAAGGCCCCTGCAGCAAAAAGAAAAAGTTATTTCGTTTTACATCTCGGCGGCGGGTATTCCTATTACATTGCGGATGTTAATATCCGGTCAATTGGAATACCCGCCAGTATTCAAAGAAGCAGCGGTGCTGCCACGGCGAGACTGATGTGGTATCCCAATCACCGCCTTAGACTGGGGATTGAAACCGGCTTTACCAACTTTTATTCTTACCGGGTAAAAAATGGGAATACTCCCGGCAGGGTAAGCCTCAATGCCATTCCCTTACTGCTGGTATGGTCAATGCCGATAGTGAAAAGGATAAATATCTATGCAGGCTTTGGTTCTTATATTCTCACTACACATCTCGATTACAACGGTGTGGTAAATTCAAAAACTGTTATTTTGGGCTCGAATGTTGCTTTGGCCTACACGCTGCCGCTTTCAACAAGGGCAAGTATTGCAGCCGAGGCAAAATATATCAACGCATTTGAAACAAAGGATGCCATGTTGAGTTTACAGGTGCAAATGATCTGGAAATTTATACAGTTATAAAAATACCTATATGATAAAAGAAACCTTTTCACTGATTATCTTTTTATTTTTTCACTTTATTTCAAGTGCCCAGGTGCAGGGTCCTGCAGATTCAACCAGGGATGCATTGTACTTCGTTAGTGATACACAACAACCCATGCTGGCAGAAAAAATATTACTTAAATCAAATCATAATTTGGAGGCAACCGCCGATATATTTGCAGCTATTTTAAAAGACAGGCCAAAAAGCCTGTACATGCTTGGGGATGTAGTAGCGCTTGGATTTGCCAACCATAAATGGAAAAAAGTAGATCGTTTTTTAGACAGTTGCCGTAAAGAAGGAACAGCAGTATGCGGGGTATTAGGTAATCATGAAGTAATGGGGCGGAGAAAAAAAGGGGAACGGAATTTTCAAAAAAGATTCCCGATGAATGTAAACACAGGCTATGTATCAGTAACCGATTCCGTGGCGGTAGTATTGCTCAATTCTAATTTTAATGCACTTTCTGCAGCAGAAGAAAACCTGCAACGGGAATGGTACAAGGCAACGCTTGCAGGCCTGGATTCAGCAGATTCTATTAAGGCGGTGATCGTTTGCTGCCATCATGCTCCATTCACCAACAGTAAAATTGTAAAATGTTGCTCTAAAGTACAGGACCAATTTGTACCGGAATATATCCAGTCAAAAAAGGCACAGTTGTTTATCACCGGTCATGCCCATGCTTTTGAACATTTTAAAATGAAGGGAAAAGATTTCCTGGTCATTGGAGGTGGCGGTGGCTTACACCAGCCGCTCAGTAATGCTGATGCAAGCCTTTCCGATATTGCCATTGATTATAAACCCATGTTTCATTATTTATCTGTAAGAAGAGTGGCAGAAAATTTAGTGATCACTTCTCATTTTTTGAAGGCTGATTTTTCAAGCTTCGATACGGGCGTTAGTTTTAATACCAATGTAGCGGGTTACAATATGGCGGCGGTGCAGCATGTACCGTTATATAATACCGGCAGTAAATAAAAACTGAAAGTGGAGGATTGCCAACCGGGGAGGGTATTAATTACTTTATGGAATTAATTTCTCACCACATATTTAATACCATTGATGATATGAATATAAGCGCCTGACTTCATTGCCCCTGCGTATTCTTTGCGGTCGAAGGAAGAATAATAGGTGAAGTTTATATTGTCTATCTGCTTTATTTTGCCTTTATAGGCTTTGTCATCATAAGAAGCATAATAAGAAAGGTTGGTACCTCCCACAGATTTTAATTTTCCTTTAAAGGCCTCATTGTCAAACGATGAAAAGTAGCTGAATGGAATACCCCCGATACTTCTTATTTTCCCTTTTATGGCTTCATCTTCAAAAGGACCGTAATAATCAAAATTATTGGTACCTACAGTTCTTATTTTCCCTTTTAACGATTCATCATCGTAGGAAGCATAGTAAGTAATCTGTGTCATTCCTATGTACCGCACTTTTCCTCTGAAGGCGGCATCATCATTGGCTGAATAATATTCCACCCTGCCCATATAGTTCAGCAACCTTCCCCAATAATCTTCCACGCCCCAGCTGATCATTTTTCCTTCTTTTGAAAAATTGATCAGTAATCCCTGGTCGGCTTCAATGGTAACTACATCCGGATTACTGTTTGCATATAAAGTTATCCTGGCCAATTTCTGTGCAAAAGATGCATTGAAAATAATGGCAAAAAAAGCGGTTAAAAAAATATTTTTCATATTGAGTGGCTATTTTTTAGAACCTGTTCCCGGCAAGGTGCTAAAGAAAATAATGTATCCTGGAATAATTCCTGGTGCTTATCCTATTCAAAATTATCACAAATATATTTACCCGTAGCAGGATATCTTTACCTCATTTGATAATATGTGATAAAATGATCCCGGTTGCCACTGCCGCATTCAATGACTCTGCTTCACCAAATTTGGGAACGGTAATCCTTTCCGCGGCGAGTGTAAGTATTTCTTCACTGATCCCTTTCGATTCATTGCCGATCACTATCAACCCCTCTTTTAATCCGTTTAATTCCTGAATATTTTTTCCATGCAATGCAGCAGCATATACTTTAACGGCGTCGTTATGTTGTATCCATTCAACCAGTTCAGTACATACTACATTTACCCTCCCCAGGCTGCCCATGGTACTTTGCACTACTTTAGGGTTGTACATTTCTGCCGAGTGAAGAGAACAAATAACATTGCTGACTCCAAACCAGTCGGCAATGCGGATGATGGTACCCATATTACCGGGGTCCTGTACATTGTCGAGCAGCAAATTTATTTTTCCTTTTGCAGTTACTGCGGAAGCAGCAGCTTTTTTGAAAACTGCCAACACCAGGTTGGGTGTGGTTAATAGCGAGATCTTCCCCAGTTCATGCTGTTCTACCACCTCTAACGGGCCGTTGAAGTATTTTCTCAGCAATGCCTCGTTTTGGTGCAGCCATTCCTGTAAACCTAAAATTTCTATGCAAACAAATTTGCCCGACCTCAATAATTCCAGCACCACTTTACTACCTTCGGCAATAAATACGTTATCTGCATCCCTGAATTTTTTTTGGTGCAAACTTTGGATATATTTGGAATGTGTTTTGCTAAGCATGTTTCTCTAAAAATAAATTACTTGTATAGTTTTCCCGATAAAATAAAGATGGCTAACCGGTTTAAAAATATTCTTTTTATTTCAATACTTCTTGCTGCCTGTACCACCCCCCGAAAGTATCAAAAAAACAAACCCTTTGTGTTTAAAAATACAATTGACCTGAAAGGTGGAGATTTTTCAGCGGACGAAAGAAAATCACTTAAACAAAAATTTTCTACCCAACTGGACGACAGTATGAAATTAAATACCAAAGATTACGCTTTTTTATATCACAAAATAAAACAACCACCAGCTTACGACAGTGCTTATGCGGGTATTTCTGCAAGGAATATGAAAAATACACTGCTGCACCTGGGCTACTATGGTGCCACTTCAAATTTTAAGGCTGATACTGCAAAACGCAAAGTGTTAACGTATCAATTCCCCTTTACATTCAGCATGGAAAAACAAGAAAGGGTTTCCATAAAATATTCAGTTGAAGCCGGTAATCCAACACTGATAGACACTATCAGCTACCACTTAAAAATTCCCGAACTGCAGCAATTGGCCATACAAACCATGCCGCAATCCTTTTTATCCAAAGGCACTCCGGTAACCAAAGGAAATGTACTGGCTGAAATAAGCAGGCTGGTGGAACTATTCAGGAACAACGGGTATTATAAATTTACTTCAGACGACCTGAAGATGAGAGGGGACACCACTATAGCTGCATTGACCAGCGTTTCTGATGACCCGTTTGAAAACATTAAATTGCTGGCAGAAGCAAATGAAAAAAGAAACAGACCTACCATCAAACTGGCACTTGTACTGACCCCCGCTGCTGACAGCCTCAGGATCAGAAAATATTATATCAACAATATTTACATCTGGCCCGATTTTACTCCGGCAGATGCAACAGGCACCGCCCTGTATAACGATACCACAGAACAAGGTTACATTATACGCTACCACAACAGCATCGTAAAGAATAACTTTTTGCTGAAGAATATGTTTTTCAAAAAAGGGGATATCTACCGCCAGGATGATTATGCAAAAACGATCAATAGTTTTTCCAAAACGGGTGTCTGGCAAAATGTAAACATTCAAATTGTGGAGGGCAAAGACAGTATGGGCAAAATTGATATGATGGTGCAACTGGTGCCTTCGAAAAAATTCGGTTTTGAAACAACCATAGAAGCAAGCTATTCAGCAAACAGCAACAGTAATAACGTAAACGTGGCTAATGCCGGCAACCTGCTTGGCATTTCGGGAAATGTATCCTTACAAAACAGAAATGTGGCCAGGCAGGGCATTAAAATGACGAATGCTGTACGGGCAGGGGTAGAACTAAACCTGAATGCCAGGCCGGGTGCAGAAAATTTTATTAACTCAAATGAATTGAGCTTTAACAACACCATTTCTATTCCCAAATTATTGTATCCATTTAAAAAGGTTCCGGAAAGAAAGCTGTCCTCCCAGCAAACCTTTTTCAGTACCAGTGCAGGCCACACCAACAGGATCGGCTTATTCAAATTAAATTCACTGGGATTTGCCATGGGATACGAATTTAATTTTAAACCTAACCAGACACTAACCATAAAACCACTCAATATTGAATATTCCAACCTCTATGACGGAACACCGGCTTTTGATTCCACTATCAAGGCCAACCCCTATCTAAGGTACTCCTTCAATACCGCTTTGGTTTTAGGAAGCACTATCGGGTACACCGAAACGCATATCAATCCTAAACACACCAACCGGATCAGTTCGTTTAAATTTAATTTTGAAGAATCCGGTGCCCTGTTATATTTTGCCGTGCCCCTGGATCAAATAAACTTTTTAAAAAAAGATTTAAGAAAGTTTTTGAAACTTGATGTTGAGCAAACTTGGAATATCACCCATCGCAAATCTTCATTGGCTTTTCGCCTTTTTGGCGGTGTAGGCATACCGATTGGTAAAAAGGATACTACGCTTCCATTTTTCAAACAGTATTTTGCAGGTGGCCCAAACAGTATGAGGGCATGGCCGATCAGGGGTATCGGGCCCGGGTCAAAACCGCTGGCGGCTTATGGGGTAAGTACACTTAGCGACCGTACCGGCGATATCCGGGTTGAATTCAATGCTGAATACAGGAAAGACCTTTTCCAGTTAATCCCCAACACACTCACCCTTAAATGGGCACTGTTTGCAGACATTGGCAATGTATGGAATTTTAATAATACCAACCCAAACGGCAGCTTCGACAGCACCAAATTTGAATTTAAGAATCTTTACAGGCAGTTGGGGGTTAACCTCGGTACGGGTTTTCGCTTTGACTTTAATTATGTATTGCTGAGATTTGACCTGGGTTTCCGCTTTAAACGTCCCGAGTTACAGGAAAACGCCGGCTGGAAAATTCCGTCCATTGGCTTTGACGACCTTTTTTCAAAATTATTCAGCCGCGGCACAAATGATGAATACAGGAAATGGCGGTATGAAAATTTTAATTTCTCTATCGGGCTTACCTATCCTTTTTAGCCGGCCACCGGATTGGGTGCCAGGGACAACTCGAAACTTTCAATAGTATACCCATCGGCCACTTTAAACTCACCAATAGCTGTACGCCGAAGACTGCTAAGGTACGCACCACAGCCTAATACAGCGCCGAAATCGTTTGCTAAACTCCGGATATACGTTCCTGTGGAGCAGATCACTTTAAACTCCACCACAGGGAGATGAACCGACATGATTTCAAAATGATGGATAGAGATGGTCCGGGCTTTTAATTCCACCTCCACTCCCCTTCTTGCCAGTTCATATAATGCAACGCCATCTCTTTTGATAGCAGAATACACTGGCGGAAACTGCTGAATAGTGCCAATAAACTGTTTGGTGGTTTCCTGCAATAAATCCTGTGTTACAAAGCTGTAGTCCTTTATTTCCTGCGGCTCACTTTCCAGGTCGAAAGTGGGTGTGGTTGCCCCTAAAGTAAAATGGCCGGAATATTCTTTTTTTTGCGCCATGTACTCATTTATTTTCTTGGTGAATTTTCCGGTGCATACTATCAGGAGGCCTGTAGCCAATGGATCAAGGGTACCGGCATGGCCGATTTTTTTTATCTGCAACAGGCTGCGCATTTTCCTTACCACATCAAACGACGTCCAGTGAAGCGGCTTATCCACCAATATTACTTTACCCTCTGCAAAAGGCAGTTGTATTTCAGGGTCAATGGGTATCCTTTCCTTTCGTTGCTGCACCACCTGTTCTTCCCCTGCCGTTATCAGTTTGTTGGTATATCGCTGCCGGTAAGTTTGCTTCTTTGCCACTGCTTATTTTTGGTAAAGATAATGGACAAATGAAAAGCTGGTACCAACAGGATAACCTCTTCGTTTCCCCATTTAAACATTTTATCCTCCAAGTCCTTTAAAAAATTCATACTTTTCAAATTCACTATACCATTTTTACAAAACATTCATTTTATGAAACAACTATTGGGAGCCTTTTTATTTCTTTCTGTTTGCTTTAGTGCCTGCAACAATGCAGCCACAAAATCTGCCGGCACAGCCAATGATTCAGCCGCTATCAACCGCATGTTTGCCAATTATTGGGAAGACAGGATGAAATTATACCCGCTTGAAGCAACCACAAATGGTGACAACCGCTACAATAATATTCTGCAAAATGATATCAGTGTTGCTTTTATTAACCAGGCTAAAAGATTTTACAGCCGTTATGCAGACAGCATCAAAGGATTTAACCGCGAAGGCCTGAATGAAAATGACCGCATCAGCTACGATATTTTTAGCAGGGAGATGGAAATGCAACTGGAAGGATTCCAGTTTCATGATGAGCTGATGCCGATGAACCAATTTTGGGGACTTCATTTAACTTTTGGGCAGTTAGGTTCCGGTGAAGGGAACCAGCCTTTTAAAACAGTGAAAGACTATGAAGATTTTTTAGGCAGGATAAATGGCTTTGCCAGCTGGACAGACACTGCCATTGCCAATATGCGAAAAGGAATGACTGAAGGATACGTGTTGCCAAAAGCGTTGACGGTAAAAGTAATTCCGCAGGTAAAATCTTTTGTTACTGCCGGCGCCGGACAAAATCTTTTTTATGGCCCCATCAAAAAACTGCCCGTGGGTTTTTCGGCAGCAGATAAAGCAAGGATTACCGGGGCGTATACCAATGCCATCAATACCCAGATCATTCCATCGTTTAAAAAATTAACCGATTTTTTTGAAAAAGAATACCTGCCCAAAAGTCGCAACAGCAGCGGTATTGACAGCACCACCAACGGGAAAGCCAAATATGCTTACCTGATCCGCCAGTGGACAACCACCAATAAAACACCCGGTGAAATTTATGAAACCGGGCTGAAGGAAGTAGCAAGGATAAAAACAGAAATGGAAAAAATTAAGACAGCGGTGGGTTTTACCAGCGACATGAAAGCATTTTTCAACTACATTTTAACTGATAAGAAATTTAATATTTACGGAAGCCCGGAAGAAGTGATCAATGGTTTCAAAGCCATACAGGCAAAGGAAGCACCCTACCTGAAGAAATTATTTAACCGTTTCCCTGCCACTAAATTTGAGATAAGAAGAACAGAAGCCTTCCGGGAAGCGAGTGCCAGTGCAGAATACAACCAGGCCACAGCAGATGGCAGCAGGCCGGGAATTTTTTACACCCCCATTCCGAATGCCAAAAAATTCAATTACACCGGCATGGAAACCCTGTTTGCCCATGAAGCCATTCCTGGCCACCATTATCAAATTTCTTTGCAGCAGGAAAATAAAGCATTGCCAAATTTCCGCCGCTTTAGCTGGTATGGCGCATATGGCGAAGGATGGGCTTTATATACAGAATCTTTAGGCAGTGAACTGGGCTTATATACAGACCCATTTCAAAAAATGGGTAACCTGGGTGATGAAATGCACCGGGCAATCAGGCTGGTGGTGGATGTGGCATTACATACCAAAGGATGGAGCCGAGATAAAGCCATTGCCTACATGATGGAAAATGAACAGATAGATGAAGCCGGGGCTACAGCCGAGATAGAGCGCTATATGGCTATTCCTGCGCAGGCACTGAGTTATAAAACAGGTGCTATAAAAATAAGGGAACTGAGAAGTAAATATGAAAACCAATTGGGTGCGTCATTCAGCATTGCTGCTTTCCATGATGAGATCCTAAAAGATGGCTGCATGCCGCTGGATGTGCTGGAAAAGAAGATGGATGCCTGGGCTGGCAGGCAGAAGTAACAGGAGATGGGTGATAGGTTAACAGGGTAAAAAGAGACTGTATTGCCCGATTCAATTTCCTTGCAGATCAGCTTGAGTCAATTAATGCGGTATGCTCCGGATGTTTTCCTTCAGCGGGGGAAATAATCCTTAAACCTTGATTTTGCAGTGGAAATCGTAATGAGAGGAAAAAAGGCAATAAAGACAGGCGTTTGAGCCGATTTTTTGGTCGAAAACATAGTGAACTATGGTGAGATC
>JAYVUL010000160.1:0-2273 GCA_043787935.1 Chitinophagaceae bacterium
ACGCATAAAATGCTTACTGCCCGCCCCTCCATGCCCGCTGCGGCAGAATATGCGGATGTAATCTATGAAGTTCGTTTTTTCCATGTTTGGGCAAAGGTAAAGGGTTTGTGGTTGTTAAGGGTGAATCGCCAGGGGAGAATGGGTAATGACGCCGGCAGCTAATAGCGTATTTTCTATTGTATATTTTTATTTTCGTTCCAGGTAGTATAGGAATTTGAAGCCGCCTGTTTTTTTTGCAGGGATGGCTCCCTCAATGGCTCACATGCTTTCCAATCATTACGCATTATGCCGGGTAATTGCTGGTACAGTTTTGTTCCTGCTGTTTTCCAGGAAAGCATTTCATCACTTACCTGTTTAATAATTTTATAAGGGTTCCCTGCTACTACACTTCGTGCAGGAATGATTTCATCCGCTTTAATAAAGGTCAATGCACCCACAATACACTCATCACCCAACTGTACATTATCCATGATCACGGCATTCATCCCCACTAAACAATTTTTGCCGATTGCAGCACCATGAATGACAGCACCATGACCAATGTGTGCCCCTGCTTTCAGTAAAACAGTAATGCCGGGGAACATATGGATGGTACAATTCTCCTGCACGTTACAGCCATCTTCAATGATCACCTGCCCCCAGTCGCCGCGGATAGCTGCACCCGGGCCTATATACACCTCTTTGCCAACAACAACATTGCCTGTAACAGTTGCCTGCGGATGTACAAAAGCAGTTGTATGTATCACCGGCCGGTAGCCATCAAATTCGTATATCATTTTTGAAGGTTTATCTTTCTCTTTCCTCCAACGGGATATCCCTCATCAGCATCTCATTCCTGTTAGCTATCTCCCAGGCAGTATGAAAGATCATACGCACCCGCTTTTCGTAGAGCGCCCAGTTTATTTTATCTACTGTATCCGTGGGCTTGTGATAATCTGCTTTTAACATGCCATCATAAAAAAATAAAATGGGCACCCCTTTTTTTGCAAAATTATAATGGTCGCTGCGGTAGAAAATTTGTTCGGGGTCGGAAGGCTCATCAAATTTATAGTCTAACACCAGGTGAGTGTATTTTTTATTTACCCCTTCATTTATTCCTTGTAAATCACTGCTGATCTTATTGTGGCCAATAACATATACATAATTGGATGTGTCTTCTTTTTTACGTTCAGTATCTATTCTTCCCACCATATCCGTATTCAGATCTACGGTAGTTTTATCCAGCGGGAATACGGGATGGCCGGCATAATATTCGCTGCCCCACAATCCTTTTTCTTCGCCGCTTACGGTCATAAATACTAAAGTTCTTCTTGGCCCTTTACCTTCTGCTTTGGCTTTGGCAAATGCTGCTGCCAGGCTAATCACTGCACAGGTGCCGCTGCCATCATCATCAGCGCCGTAATATATTTTACCGTCTTTTTTTCCAAGATGGTCATAATGGCCGGTTAAAATAACGTACTCCTCTTTTTTATCCGTTCCTTCTATCACACCCAGCACATTGCTTGCGTTGATGATTTGCCTTTCTTTTTTATAGTCATAACTAAACACTGCCTTCAATTCTGTTGTTTTGGATGCGTTAAAAACAGTGTTGGTTCTGGCCATCCGGAGGAGGCTGTCAACATTCCACCCGGTAAACATTTGTTTTGCCGCGTCATGCGAAACGTTTATAAAACCAATGCTTTTATCAATATCCCTGCCGGGGTAATACACCGTTGACTTTGTATTCAATGTCACTATTCTGCTGTTCAGCATTCCCATTACAGGATTTATTACGATAGCAGCAACAGCACCTTTTTCTTGTGCCATTTCCATTTTTGCTGAAAGACCAGGGTATGTATATTGTGAATACAGTGCAGTACCGCTCAAAAGATATTTTCCATTTTCTTTTGGCTCACCCAAAAAAAATACTACCACTTTACCTTTCACCTCCAAATTTTTGTAATCATCGTATGCCCTTTCGCTGATGCCATAGCCCACAAAAATAAATTTGTTTGCAGTGGCTCTTTGGGTGCCATTGCTTAAAACAGGTACATAATAATCTGTACCATAATTCAATTCCCGGTTGTTGAATTTTACACTACTTGATGTCATGGAATCCCTGTACAGGGGGTATAGCTGTTGGTACCCATTCAGTGCCTGGGGTGGTTGCAGGCCTAAGGTTTTGAATTGTGTTTCAATATAGGCCGCAGCTTTCCGCTGGCCTGCGGTACCCGTTTCCCTGCCTTCCATTTCTTCGCCGGCAATAATGGTTAATTGTTTTTTTAAATAATCCC
>JAYVUL010000161.1:0-3611 GCA_043787935.1 Chitinophagaceae bacterium
ATTCCGCACACCAGAAATGGCCCTGGTAATTCCCCAGATCCTGTTTCCGATGATCAGTGTAATGGCAGTGCAACAACTGGTGGATGGAGAGTATACCGACGGCATAAAAAAATTGCGATGGAGTGCGGTTGCGATGGGAATCATTTTTGCTATTGCTGGGTTGATGTATTTTAGTTTTGATTACACTAAAGAGAATAAAGAAAGAACCAGGGAAATCAATTCAGTGTTTGCTAAACAGGACAGCTCTCTTAATGAGAAACTTCAAGGTATTAATGAAAAGTTCCCAGGCCTTACAGACAACCAGGTGTATGAAGATTTCCTTTATCAAAGTAAAGGCGATACAAAAGTAGCCAAAGACCTGCTGGGCGCTTTACGCAATGACAGGCAATCTTTTTTTGGTGCTGATATTTTAAAGGGCTTGCTGTTTATGGCCCTTACGCTAAGCCTGGTTGGTTTGTTTATTTATAAAAAGATAAACACGGCCATTCTATTGGTGGGTTTGCCACTGCTGGTGCTGATTGACCTGCTGCCGATCGGGATGAAATATGTAAATGAAAAAAGTTTTGAAACTGAAGATAAATACAAGGCCAATGAATTTTCGGAAAGCAGTGCGGATAAAATAATACTTAAAGATAAAGATCCCAACTACCGGGTTTTTGACATGACCGGAGGTGATCCTTTCCAGGATTCAAGGCCTTCTTATTTGCATAAATCTATTGGTGGCTATCACCCTGCTAAAATTGGTATTTATGATGACCTTGCCACTTACCAGCTGAACGGCCGTGTGAACCCGGAAGTTTTGAATATGCTCAATGCAAAATATATTGTACAAAAATCGGCGGATGGTAAAAATGCCAATGCGATACAAAACCCCGGTGCCCTGGGTAACTGCTGGTTTGTGAAAGGCGTAAAGTTTGTAAAAGGGCCTGTAGAAGAAATGAAGGCGCTGGATAATTTTAACCCGAAAGATACGGCTGTAGTGGACGAAAGTTTTAAAAATACCATTACGGGTTTTACTCCGGCAGACAGCAGTGCCAGCATCAAAGAAACAAGTTTTGATGATATGGAAATAAAATATGAAAGCAACAGTAATGCGGCAAACCTGGCTGTTTTCAGCGAAATATTTTATAAAGACTGGCAGGCTGCCATTGATGGAAAAGAAGTACCTGTTGCCAAAGCAAACTATGTGTTAAGGGCACTGGTAATACCGGCCGGCAAGCACACGATTGATTTTAAATTTGTTCCTAAAGTGTTTAACATCAGCTATACCATTTCTTTGATTGCCAATTGGGTGCTGCTGGCCCTACTGGTTTTGTTTGGCTTTTACTCCATTAAAAACAGCAGCAATAAAAATGAGGCCAATGGCTAAAAGCGGAGAAAACAATACAGCCCTTTTTTTGAAGGGAACGGATGTTTTAGCAAAAGACATAAATGCCAGGGCCAATGAATTATTTACCCTGCTCAAAAAATTTGATGCTTCACAATTAAATATAACTGCTGAGTATAAAGATTATTTTATTAACCATCACCTTGGGCAAAGGCTGTTTTTTTCTTTGCAAAACAGTGCCCACATTATTTATGAGAGTGTAAAACTTTCCCGTAAGCCTGTTGGTGAAACCCAATTCATTGATTACGGCGCAGGGCTTGGTACTTTGTTTATGCTCGCTGGTAAGATGGGGTTTAAAAGAACAGTGTACAATGACTACCTGCCCGACTGGCAGCAGACAGCTCAATCTATTTGCGAAGCATTGGCCATAAAACTGGATGCGTATGTTACTGGGGATATTGAGGCAGTAATGCGGCATGCAAAAGAGAACGGGATACAATACGATATTGTTGCATCAAGAAATGTGATTGAACATATTTACAAGCTACCTGATTTTTACAGTGCTATTTTTACACACAACCCGAAGGCGGTAACTTACTCCACCACCACCGCCAATTACCACAACCCTGCGATGCACTGGTACCATATTTATATTCACAAAAACACGGAAAAAAAATATTACCGCCAGCAGCGAAAGGAAGAAATAAAAAAACTTCAGCCTTCATTAACAAATGATAAGCTGGCACAACTGGTAGAACTGACAAGGGGAAAAGGGCAACAGGAGTTTATTGAGGCAGTGAATAGTTTTGTAACCAACAAACCAGTGAAAACAGACATTAGCCTTAGAACGAATACCTGCGATTGCATTAACGGGGTATGGACCGAACACCTGCTGACAAAAAAAGAATATGCCCTTATCATTCAATCTACCGGATTTAATATACAATACACAGCGGGCTATTGGGATACCCATTATTCATCGGCATTAAAAAATAAAATGGCAACTGCCTTCAATACAATAATTGCATTGCTTGGTAAAGACAAGGGTATACTGCTTTCACCCTTTGTGAATGTAGTGGCTTACAATTAAAAAAAATGGATATCTCTGTTATCATCATAAATTACAAATCAACAAAACTGGTACTGGATTGCATTGAAAGTATCTACCGGCAAACCTCAAAAAACAGCTTTGAAATCATCCTGGTTGATAACTTTTCCCAGGACGATTGCCAGGAGCAGGTAATGGCAAAATACCCCGCCACCCGGTGGCTGCAGATGGGATATAATGCGGGATTTGGCAGGGCTAACAATGCCGGTTTTGAAATTGCTTCAGGAGAATTTATTTTATTATTAAACGCTGACACCGTCATACTGGAAGGTGCTATTGATAAATGTGCTGCCCTGTTAAGGCAGCACAATGAAGCCATTGGATGCGGGGTACAATTACTGAACCCTGATGGATCAAAGCAGATTTCAGGTGCCTACGACGTTAAAGGCGGTTTAAATTCATTGCTTCCTTTGCCATACACCGGAAATATAATCCGTGCACTGGGCTATCTTTCAAAATCAACAGTGCCAAGTATAAAAGAAATAAAAGATGCCACCGAAATTGACTGGATAGTTGGTGCTTTCATTATGGTAAAAAAAGACGGGCTTAAAAAGACTGGCTACTTTGATACTGATTTTTTTATGTATGCAGAAGAAATTGAATGGTGCAGCCGGCTGCGAAAAAATGGAAAGTTGCTTTTATTTCCAGTGCCTAAAGTAATTCACCTGCTTGGCGGTACCAGCAGTGATTATTATAACACCACAGAAAAGGAGAACGGGAAAAATGTTTGGAATGCAAAAGGCAGGCAAATTATCATATCCAATATGCTGAGGATAAGGAAACAAATGGGGTTGCATTGGCTATGTATAAATGCATTTATTTACCTAATGAATGTTCCTGTTTTTTTTGTTTGCCTGGTTTTTGATAAAATAATCAACGGTAACAAGGCTCAATTTTCCTGGGATAATTTTAACGGCTATTGTAAAAATATGCTGACCCTTATTCATTACCTGCCAAGGATGATGTGGAATAAACCTTTTTTTTATAAGGTATCTTAATACACAGCGTCCATGATGGGTGATAGATTGTGGGATACATTCTCAATTAATGTTAACTGCAGAATATTTATCATAGCTTCTGAATTAAACAGTTTCAAAGGCTTTTGCTATGCACTGGTATAGCAATAATCCGTTCAACCATTTTCAGTATAACAATAAAGGGATCGAATATGATCCC
>JAYVUL010000162.1:0-17857 GCA_043787935.1 Chitinophagaceae bacterium
CAGTATGATGTAGTGGCTACTGATATATTCGGTTGTACAAATAAGGGTTCAACAGTGGTATCGCTATTCACTGCTCCTGTAGCTGTGGTCATTGGGAATCAAAATATGTGTAAAGGTGATTCTGTTCGTTTATCTGCGGGCGGAGGAGAAACCTATTTGTGGTCGCCTGCTGCAGGATTATCAGCTGCAAATATCGCCAGCCCGTCTGCCATGCCTTCGGAAACAATCTTGTACACAGTGGCCGTTACCAATACCAATGCCTGCACAGATACTGCCACGGTAAAAGTTACTGTCTGGCAAAAGCCTATTGCTTCTGCCGGCGAAGATAAAATGATACTAGAACATGTGCCCGTAACGCTTGAAGGCGTCGTAGGCGGATCTGAGATCAGTTACTACTGGACACCAGTTGATTTTTTGAATGATCCTTCATTAGTTCAGCCCACCAGCAATGCTTTGCATGATACCACTTACACATTGCATGTGGTATCAACTGTGGGCTGCGGGTTTGCTATAGATACAATGCGGGTAAAAGTGTATAATCAGTTATATATACCCAATGCATTTACCCCTAATAATGACGGGAAGAATGACACCTGGCGTATTGAAGGGTTATCAGGTTTTACTGAAGTGGTGATATCCCTGTATAACCGGCTTGGTCAAAAAATATTTGAAGAACAGGGTGGTAATTTTATTTGGGACGGAACATACAAGGGCCAGCTACTGGACCCTGGTACCTATATTTATATCATTGATTTTAAAAATAAGCGGCCTGTTAAAAAAGGGTGGGTAATGCTCCTGCGGTGACACAACTTTTTTCCTTTTCCGGAGTGTACAATTTTAAACCTTCCCTTTTAAAGCACCTCATTCTTTTCGAAACAATAGAATAGCAATCCAGAAAAGACAATATCGGGCCCTTGTCCGGCGTTTGTAAATGGTACTGTTTCCAGGGGTTTGTGACTACGCAGCCTTTTATTTAAATTTATATTCTTTATTGGGCTTCTTTAGCAACAGTATATTATATATTTGACCAATGAATAAAATCTCAGGTAAAATAAAATTCATTACCAGTAAGCCATGTACAGAGGCCTGTGGCTTATTACATAACACTATATCTCAACACAGGCCACAACCTGCCGCCAGGTAATACTTACCTAGAATAAAAATCAGTTAACATGGATAGTAAGAAATCCCGGATTGGAATATTGGATGGGTTCAGGGCTGTAGCGATATTATCGGTATTGCTTTTTCATTATTTTTCCAGGTGGACGCCTCCACGCAACCTGGTATCTTTGTATCCTTACAAAGGTGAATACAACTATTTTGGTTACGGGAACCTGGGCGTGCACTTTTTTTTTATGATCAGCGGCTTTGTAATTTTTTTCACCCTTGACAACACAAATTATTTTGCCAGTTTTTGGAAGAAAAGGCTCATCAGGCTGGTGCCTTCAATGGTGATAGCCTCCCTGATTACCTTTACCGTTTTTATTTTATTCGACCATTCCTTATTATTTCCCGAGAGCCACGAGATTAAAAACTTTTTACCCAGTTTCACTTTTATCACTCCCAAATTATTCAACCTGTTTACATCCCCGGGTATACCCTTCGATTTTATCAACGGCTCTTACTGGAGTTTATGGACTGAAATACAGTTTTATTTTTTTGCCAGTGTTTTATTTTATCTTAATAAAAAACAGTTTCTCAGGAATTTTATTTTGATTTCAATTGTGCTGATTTTAATTAATTATTTACTGGCAAATATCCTCACGGGTAGTAATTTATTGCATATCAGTTTGCCGGAAGGGGCTTTATCTTTTTATAAAACCTGGTTTTATGATATTTTCAACCTGGTCATTTTCCTGCCATTTTTTGCCATGGGGGTATTGTTTTATTTGTTGTTTAAAAACAGGCATCTCAATATCAATACCGCTGTTTTTGTTAAATGTTCTTTGGCTGTTTTCCTTTTGTTATCGATCTTTTCCGGTGTTAAACTGGAAGTCAGGTTCATTTATATGGCCATGTTCATATTGTTTTATTGTTTTGTTTATTACCCTGATAAATTTTTTATTTTTGAAAATAAAATACTCACCACCATTGGTATATGTTCTTATTTTCTGTACCTGATACATGAAAATATTGGAGTTTTTCTCATTAATAAATTAGGGCACTATTTTTTACCGGCGGGTTTTATTTTCCCCCTTTTACTGATGGGGATATTGATATTGATCAGCTGGCAATACACTGAAAAAGTTGATAGCAAAATAAATAAATTGTTGAAGAAATCAATACCGGTAAAGCATTGAGTCAGTGCAGGGAGGCTTATTGAAATATAGCCGGCAACCGGTAAGCATAGATAATTATTGACTGTTTTGCTGCTTCCGTGCAACACTTAAAACAATAGCATTGTCCGCTATAAAAGCACTTGCATGAAACTCCTTTATTATTTTGCCCTTCTGGCTGCAACTGCAAATAATTGCAACTGCTCAAAGCAGGTAAACAGGCCTGCAGGGTTTACCACAAACAAAACTGTTGCAGTAAATACCTGTAGCCCTTTTGTTCAAAATGGCACTGGTTATACTATTTGCCTTGATTCAGTAGCCAATGAAAGCCGCTGCCCTTCCGGAGCTGAGTGTATATGGGCAGGGTATGCCAGGGGGAAGTTTACTTTTACTGCCGGTACAGCAGTGCATCATTTTTATTTACATACAGGGGCGGTAGCACACAGCGGTGGCCCTTTTCCGAAGGATACCATTTTCAATAACATTAGAATCAAGTTTATCAACCTTACTCCATATCCTGCTGTTAATACAGCATCTGTTTACAGCGATTACAAAGCAGAAGTAATGATTACACCATTGTGATTTCTATTCTTCACCAGGGTAAATACAATTTGGTCCTATTTGTTTCAACAACTCATCAATACCCTTTCAGCAGCAGAAGGGATTAAACTATCAGTCTGCTGCCATGTCACATGGATCAAAATTGTCAATATGAAAAAGTTTTTTATCCGGGAGGTTACACTATTTGTATTTGTACTTGCAATGGCAGCCACCACACAAGCTCAATTTATTGTCAGGATAAGGCCCATCGCTCCTGTAATAGTAAGGCCAATGGCACCATCCCCCCGGCATGCCTGGGTAGATGGGGAATGGCTTTGGCGTGGTGGCAGGTATGAATATGTGAATGGGTATTGGGCCACCCCCAGGTACAGGGGAGCTATTTGGGTGCCGGGCCATTGGAAAAATTCACGCAGGGGATGGATATGGAAGCCAGGGCACTGGAGAAGGTAACAATCCTTTCCTGAGGAAACAGTAACCTGCTGTGTACAATATTGGTATAATTTTAGCCTCTGTTAAAACAAAAAAACTTATGCCTGTTAAATATATTTTTTCCATTGCTTTCCTTCTTTTTTCGTTATCTGTAATAGCACAAAAAAAAAGTAAAATAGAAACCGACCATGAAAGCTTCTTTCGCTTTGGGGCCAAGGCCGGTGTTAATATCAATAAAATAACCGGCCAGTCTTATAAATCGGGTTTTAGTTACAACTACCAGGTAGGTGGCTTTATGCAATTTAATTTCAGTAAGCGTTTAGGCATTCAGCCGGAGGTGAATTTTGTGCAGTCTTCCGCTGAGTTTACAAATGATGCTACTGATATTTATGATGACCTTTTTAGGGGTGGAGGGCAGAAGAATGCCACACTCAACCGGCTTGAAATCCCTGTATTGTTAAACATTAATATTGGTGAAAGTAAGCATGTCAAACTGCAGGTTGGGCCATCGTTGGATGCAGTTCTTAAACAAACTGTTGACAGCCTTAAGAGTGGCGGTAATATTTATAAAAACAGCGACTGGGCAGCCATCGGCGGCTTATGGATACAATTGCCTTTTGTGAATGTGGGTGCCCGGTATAAGCTAGGCCTTACCAATATTAATGCCATTGACAACAGGCAAACCTGGAAGAGCCAGTCCATACAGATATTTTTAGGCGTAACTTTTTAACACAAAAAACCGCTAAAGCACATAAATTACAATTTCAGGGTTGTTTTCTTTTTTCTTATATCAGGAGTGTAATAGAAGAACCAGCGGAAAGTATTGTTTACATCATATTTATAGCCGGATGCTTTTTCCTGTTTCACGAGCATATATCCCAGGTCAAAATTTACTGCTGCTGTAATTTTTTGTTTAATTCCTAAGAATACCCTGTTTTGATCAAATGTATTGTACACAATTTCTTTCCCAAACTGGATGAACAATTCATCTGAAATAACCAATGAAGGGAATTTTCCATTTTTAAAAACCGGGATGTTAAAACTTAGCAGGTACCGGATCCTGTTAGTGAATTTGTTTATTCCGGTTGGTGTATCATCTTCTATTTTTTGTTGCCAGCGTTGTTCAGCACGCAACCGTTGCAGCAAACTGATGGCGTATATTTTTGAAACCATTTGCACTTGCTCATAAATACGGTTCTCTCCGGCAAAAGTTTTCCAGCCTGCCTGGGAGGGAGCCGCCCACAAGTGGGCATATCCTGCAGTAAGCGTAATATTCTCTTTCAGCCAACGGGTAGCACCTACCCGTATAAAATGAAACGCAGGGTCTTTGAAAAAATTATTTCTTTTTTCATGAACATCCAGCACCAGGCTCCATTTATCGGAAACCCTGGCAGCTGTGTTTACACTTATCCATGCCTGGTCTTGATTATTTATTTCCTTTTGACTGCTTTGTGCGGTTGAAGAAGAAAGGTGAATGGAAATAATAAACAGACACACCATAACTATCCTTTTATACATAATCTTTTATTGAATTTTTTAAAAGGTACTAAGCAAAAAGCAGGATCAATAGCTCTGCAGCTACAATACGTAAAATCATAACCAGAGGGTATACGGTGGCATAGGTGGCAGATGGAATGTCATTGCCGGCCATTTTTAAGGCAAACGCCAGTGCAGGCGGATCGGTAGAAGCCCCTGCCAGTAAACCGCAAATTTCGAAATACGTTTTCCTGAAAAACTGATGGGCTGCAATACCAACTATCAACAGCGGAAGCATGGTAATGGTTGCTCCCATTATTATCCAGATCCATCCATCACCGTTTACAAATGCAGCAGCCAGGTTTCCGCCGCTGTGCAGGCCCACACTGGCTAAAAATAAAGAAATACCTAATTCCCGGATCATTAAATTAGCGCTGTTGGTGGTATAAGTATTCAAATAAACCACGCCGCCAAACCGGCTCAGCAGCAGGGCAACAATCAGTGGCCCGCCTGCCATACCAATTTTTACCGCTACCGGCATATTGGGAAAATGAATGGGAATGCTTCCCACAATAACACCCAATACAATACCCATAAAAATAGGAGCCAGGTCCGGGGCTTCCAATCGTTTTACAGAATTGCCAAGCACTTTGGTAACCTGGTCCACCCCGGCCTCTGTACCCACCACTTTTAAAGTATCCCCTAATTGCAGGTACAGGTCGCCGTGAGGCACCATTTCTGTCCCGGCACGGTTTAACCGGGTAAGCGTAAAATTATGCTGGTGGATTTCCGGTATATCTCCTAATCTTTTATGGGTAACTTCTTTACTGGTAACAACAATGTATTTTGATAACAGGCCGCCTTCGGTTTCCAATTTCAGGTTCATACTGCTTTCTGATCCTATCAGCAGTTTTACCTGTTCTAATTCATGCTTGGGAACTACCACCAGCAATACATCGTTTGCTGCAAAAATTATATCAGGAGTAGGTGTTATCACTTCACCATTATGATACATCCTGGAAATCACAATGGGGTCTTTTAATAATTCAAATACTTTTCGCAGTGGTTGCCCTATCAGTTGTTTGTTTTCCAGGTTCAAATGAACCGAAACCGGGCGTTTGGATCTGAAAACATTCAATTTCCGGTGAAATTCTTTTTCCCTGTCCAGGTTGATCTTGAATATTTTTTTTAAGATCAGCAACGAAAAGATAATTCCAAAAACACCAAATGGGTAGGCAATGGCATATGCCAGCGTCATCATTGAATTATCAGCCCCGGTGATGTGCATTTCTTTTACTGCAGACTGAGCCGCTGCTAACCCCGGAGTATTGGTAACAGCACCACTCATAAGACCCGTCATTATGGTAATAGGAGTACCTGAAAAAATTTTAAAAATGATCGTGATAATGATCCCAAGGAAAACAACAGCGCCAGCAAGTAAATTATTACCGAGCGCATTTTTTTTGAGTGATGCGAAAAACCCGGGGCCAACCTGCAGTCCGATGGAATAAACAAAAAGAATCAATCCAAAATCCCGTAAAAAATCTTCTGTTTCAATATTTACCACAATGCCAAACCAGGAAGAAATAAGCCCGATAAAAAGTACCCAGGTAACACCCAATGAAATTCCAAAAAATTTCACTCTTCCAAGCCAGATGCCCACGGCTATTACCAAACCATAGATTACTACTGCATGTGCAACCGAGGGCTCGGTAAAAAGCTTAGTGATCCAATCCATAATAAATAAGTAATGAAGAAAGCGTATTGCGGAAAGCCGCAATACGCTTCTATTATTTAGACATTTTCAGGCTGCAGCCCAAAATGTTCTGGTGAACGCCATAAAGCAGACAATAATAATTCTTTCATGAATATGAATTCCTTGGGAAGCTTATCATAAAAACGGGAGAATAATTCTTCGTGTGATAATAATTCTTTCTTCCATGGCTCCCTGTCGATGGTCATGATATTTTCAAAATCAGACTGCGTGAAATCATTGATGCCCGTCCAGTCCATATCTTCAAACCTCGGCATCCATCCAATTGGGCTTTCAACAGCGGATGCATTTCCATTAATTCTTTCTACGATCCATTTCAGCACCCTCATGTTTTCGCCAAATCCCGGCCACATGAATTTTCCCTGTGCATCTTTTCTAAACCAGTTAACACCAAAAATACGGGGCGCATTGGGCAGGGTTCTTCCAAACTGCAACCAATGATTTACATAATCTCCAATGTTGTAACCCATAAAAGGCAACATCGCAAAAGGATCATGGCGTACTTTACCAACTTCACCAAATGCAGCAGCGGTAGTTTCACTGCCCATGGTGGTAGCAAGATAAACACCAAAATTCCAGTTGAAAGATTGGTATACTAATGGAACTGTGGTGCTTCTTCGACCGCCAAAAATAAAGCCTGCAATATGCACTCCAGCAGGGTTGTCCCAATCTTCATCAATTGCAGGATTTTGGTGAGCGGGTGCAGTAAATCTTGAATTCGGATGTGCTGCAGGTTTTCCGCTTGCCGGGTCCCAGGGCTTACCATGCCAGTCTGTTAATCCTTCAGGAATTTCTTTTGTCATGCCCTCCCACCAAACATCTTTATCCGGCGTGATGGCCACATTGGTAAAAATGGTATTGGCACGAATGGATTTCATTGCATTGGGATTGGTATGTTCATTGGTTCCCGGGGCAACACCAAAATAACCTGCTTCAGGATTAATGGCATGCAAAGAGCCATCATTGGCACGATGTATCCAGGCAATATCATCACCTACCGTTGTTACCTTCCAGCCATCAAACTCTTTCGGTGGAATTAACATGGCAAAATTGGTTTTGCCACAGGCACTTGGGAAGGCGGAGGCCAGGTATGTTTTTTTGCCATTGGGATCTTTAACACCCATAATCAGCATATGCTCTGCCAGCCAGCCTTCTTCTCTCCCCATTTCGGAGGCAATCCGCAGTGCAAAACATTTTTTTCCCATCAGGGCGTTTCCCCCATACCCGCTGCCATAAGAAATTATTAACCTTTCATCAGGGAAATGAGAGATGTATTTTACTTCCGGATTGCAGGGCCAGGAAACATCCTTAACCCCATTGCTTAAAGGAGCACCCACACAATGCAAACATTTTACAAATTGCCTGGATTTAATATGAGGTAATACTGATTCACCCATACGGGTCATGATACGCATATTAACGACTACATATTCAGAGTCGGTTATCTGTACCCCATATCTTGATAACGGAGAACCCAGCGGCCCCATGCAGAAAGGAATTACATAAAGTGTACGGCCTTGCATTGAACCAATCAATAAATTGTTCAGTATTTTTTTCATTTCATCCGGAGACATCCAGTTGTTGGTAGGGCCGGCATCTTCTTTAAGACGGCTGCAGATAAAGGTTTTATCTTCTACACGGGCAACATCGCTCGGATCGCTGAAACAGGCAAAACTATCCGGGCGTTTAGCAGGATTTAAGGGAATGAAAGTTCCTTTTTTTACCAAATGCCGGCATAAATTATCATACTCTTCCTGTGAACCATCACACCAGTGAATGGCACTTGCTTCGCATTGGGAAGCTACCTGCCTTACCCAACTATCAATTTCACTTTTTATTGGGCTTGATTCTAAGGAAGAAAAATTGCTTGGAATTGACATAATTGAAAATAATTTTAATTGATTAAATATACTGAAAGTACCGGTTGACGCAGCTATTTTTTTAAACAGATTTGCCTCAACAATTTTACTTTTTCTAATTACCTGGCAAAAATATTGGTACAAAATATTCGCCGCACTGATAACAATTTGCCCGGGGAATGATATAAATTACCTGTTTGGATTTTTTATTATCACTATTTTATTTTTCAAACAAATAATAATAACATGATAATCTGCAGTATTCATTTATACGGGCTGCTGCAGGTGCTGTTGATTTCACCAGGAGCCCCATTGGGCAGCCCTGAAATTACCTGTTCATCAGCTAAGCTATAAAATAATTATAAATAGATTGCATTTATCACAATCCTTTTTTATATTTAAAAATCAATCCAGCTGTATGATAGTAAAAATGCCTTTAGATAATTTTTTGATCATTGATATCGAAACGGTTTCCGAACAGAAAAATTTTGACTCCCTGCACAATGACTGGAAAAAATTATGGGAAGAAAAAGTACAGCATGTATTACCGGAAAATATTACTGCAGGCGAATACTATCCGCAACGGGCAGGGGTAATGGCAGAGTTTGCCAAAGTGGTTTGCATCAGTATGGCTTACTTTAAAAAGGAAGATAAACATTACCAGTTAAGGGTAAAATCAATTGCCGGACATGATGAAAAAGAATTGCTGCAAAATTTTATCCATATGGTTAACCAACTGGAAGCCATTCATCACCGGTGGAGTTTTACCGGGCATAACATCAAAGAATTTGATATCCCTTTTTTGTGCCGGCGGTTGCTCATTAATGCGGTACCTATTCCAGCCTATCTCGATTTTCAGAACATGAAGCCCTGGGAAACCAATATGGTAGATACTTTTCAGTACTGGCGTTTTGGGGATTACAAAAATTTTACTTCATTAAAATTGCTGGCAGCAGCGTTGAATGTGCCTTCACCAAAAGATGATATTGACGGCAGCATGGTGGGTAAGGTGTACTGGGAGCAAAACGAACTGGACCGGATTGTGCTGTATTGTCAAAAGGATGTGTTAACAGTTGCCAATATTATTCTGCGGTTTAAAAACCTGCCCTTGTTAAAGGAAGAAGAGATTGTATTTGTAAAATGATTTTATGGGGTGTACAGCAGGTATTTTTTTCTTATTTTCTTAAAATTGGTTAAAGCAGGCTCCCAGCTTTTTCTTATTTCCGTTTCAGTTTTGCCTTTTTTTATTTGTTCCATCAGCACATCGTTGCCTGCCAGTTTGTTGAAGAAATTATTTTTTAAAAAGAAACTGTCTTTTCCCGGAAATAATTTGTGCGCCTGCAGTAAGTACCTCAACTGAATTCTCCCGTTCACTTTTTTTAATATTTCTTCCGTGCTGCCACTTTCGTTCCAGCCATAGCATTGCTGGTAAAAACATTTGCTGCTTTTGGCTCCTGCATTGGGTTTTGGCGTAAAGGCATATAATGTTTCGGGTAAAGAAGGGTGCCCAAAAATTTCAAAAGGTTTATCAGTGCCACGGCCTTCACTCATAACCGTGCCTTCAAAAAAGCAGGTAGAGGGATACAGGTAAATAGCCTGCATCTCTTTCAGGTTGGGTGAGGGCATTACCGGCAACATGTACCTGCTGTTGTGATCATAGTTTTTGCATTTTATAACCTGCACATGAAACGGGGTATCTGCTGTTGGTTGGGTTGATACATTGTAGGTATTGATGGCATTGGCTTTTGGCGATAACCATTTTTCTCCTGCAAGCAATAAAGCGTACTCGCCAATGGTCATACCATATACAACCGCGATGGATTGCATACCGATAAAGCTGTTAAACTTTTTGTCAAGTACAGGCCCGTCAATATAAAACCCATTGGGGTTGGGCCGGTCTAATATCAGCAATGGTTTATGGTTTTCCAATGCAGCTTCCAGCAAATATTCCAGGGAGGAGATATACGTATAAAAGCGGACACCCACATCCTGTATGTCGAACACGACAACATCTACCCCGGAAAAGTCTGCTACTGTTGGTTTTTTATGATCACCATACATACTTACTACCCGGATGCCGGTTTTTTTATCTATTGAATTGCTGATCTCTTCACCAGCATCTGCAGTGCCCCGAAAGCCATGCTCGGGCCCGAAAATTTTCACCACTTTGATGCCGCTTTTGACTAGTGTATCCACCAAATGGGTGCTTTTAACCAGGCTGGTTTGGTTGGCGAAAACCGCTACTGATTTACCTTTCAGCAGGGGCAGGTACACTTCCATTCTTTCTGCTCCGGGCACAATTGCCGGATGGTAGTTTTGCGCATAAATGGAGGAAGGATATTGTGTAATTAGCAGGCAGGCTGCCAACAGGATTTTTTTCATGCGGTAAAGTTCCCAAAAAACTTTTAATTCGGCTGGTTAGATTTTAAGTTTTAAATTGCAAAAAATTTGCTCTTTAATTCTTTGTAAACTGTTCGTTTTTATTGTTGAATAGAAAGGAAAAAGTACATGCTTGTCCCGACCTTTGGTGGGAACCAATGAAGCTGATAGTAATTTTTCAGCCGGTATCAAAATATTTAATCAAAACCTTATGCTGCGCAAAGCGCAGATAGGGGTGCAAAAATTAACAACATGGCACAAGTAAAAGAAGGAGATGTAGTACGCGTACACTACACCGGAAAATTAACCAGCGGAGAACAGTTTGATTCTTCTGCAGGCAGGGAACCACTTGAATTTACAGTGGGCGCAGGGCAAATGATCAAAGGCTTTGATGCGGCTATGCCGGGCATGACTGTTGGCGAAAAAAAGACCATCAACATTGCAGCGGAAGATGCGTATGGAACAAAAAATGAAGATGCCATTATCCAGTTTCCCAAAGAGCATATACCTGCAGATATGAAGCTGGAGCCGGGTATGCAATTAACCCTCAGCGATCCTAATGGCAACCCGGTACCCGTGGTGGTGGTGGAAGTGCTGGAAGAAGTGATTGTGCTGGATGCCAATCATTTTTTAGCCGGTGAAGAACTTGTATTTGATGTGGAATTAGTGGAGATATTGTAAGGTGAATGGTGAATAAGACCCTTTAATGAAATGGAATATAATATGTTTGTTAGCAGCCTGTTTTTGCGGGCTGTTTTTTTATTTACTTATTGAAAGTATTATCTTGCATTTAAGAGTAAATGCATATCATTCACCATTAGCAATTCACCATTCCCAAAAATATCATGATCTATATAAGCCCCGATAATGTTGCAGAGCGCCTGATGCGTTATGTACAAATTGATACCCAGAGTGACCCTAACAGTACAGCACATCCCAGCACAGAAAAGCAAAAAGACCTGAGTAAATTATTGCAACGGGAATTGAAGGGGATGGGTATTACGGATGCCACAGCAGATGAGTACGGTTATGTGTATGCCACCATCCCATCCAACAGCAATAAGAAAAATATCCCGGTAATTTGTTTTTGCAGCCATGTGGATACAGCTCCGGATTGCAGCGGGTACAACGTTAAACCCATTCACCACCGGTATTATGATGGCAAAGATATTGTGTTGCCGGATGATGCCACCCAGGTATTGCGGATGAGTGAGTCGCCTTATTTAAAAGAACATATCAACAGCGGTGTAATTACGGCCAGCGGATTAACTCTGCTGGGCGCCGATGATAAAAGTGGTGTGGCTGCTATCATGGAAGCAGCCATGTTTTTTATGCAAAACCCCTCAGTGAAGCATGGCGATATCAAAATTTTATTTACGCCGGATGAAGAAGTGGGTAAGGGTACTGCCAAAGTGGATATGCAAAAACTGGGGGCACAGTTTGGTTATACTTTGGATGGAGGTGAGGCCGGCAGTTTAGAAGATGAAACATTCAGTGCTGATGGCGCCACGATCACTATTGAAGGCGTGATCGTACATCCTGGCTATGCAAAGGATAAACTGGTGAATGCGCTGAAGATTGCAGGAGCGGTTTTAGATGCATTACCAAAAAATGAATGGAGCCCGGAGACAACAGAAGGTAAGGAAGGTTTTGTACACCCTGTAGCAGTGAATGGCATTGCAGAAAAAGCGACCATACAATTTATTGTAAGGGATTTTGAAGATGAGGGCTTGAAAAAACATCACGATCGCCTTAAAAAAACAGCGGGGGAGGTGGTGGCAAAATTTCCCGGGGCAACGATGCAATATGCGGCTGCAGAACAATACCGCAATATGAAAAAAATACTGGACAAATACCCACAGGTAGCAGCTTATGCTGAAGAAGCGATACAACGGGCAGGCTTAGCCGTAAAAAAAGAAAGTATCCGGGGCGGTACCGATGGCAGCAGGTTCAGTTATATCGGGATGCCTTGCCCCAATATTTTTACAGGTATGCAAAACATACACAGCAAGCTTGAATGGATTGGTACAAAGGATATGGCAATGGCTGCTGAAACAATTGTGCATGTTGGGATGATCTGGGAGGAGCGGGGTTAACCCATGAGCCTATTGGGCCAATGTCTTTTTTTTGTTGTTATTAAGACTTTATTTTTTCTAGTTTAAAAACTGCTACCTTCATTTTAAATTTAAATACAATGGAAATATTAAAAGATTACTGGTTTTTGATTCCAATTTTTTTGGTGATAGCAGGTGGTTTATTTACCATCAACCAGGGAACGATTGGTGTGGTAACCCGATTGGGGAAATACCACAGTATCAAACGCCCGGGACTTAATTTTAAAGTGCCTTTTTTTGACCAGATCTATAAAAGGGTGAGTATACAAAACCGTTCAGTGGAACTTGAATTCCAGGCGGTAACGGTTGACCAGGCCAATGTGTATTTTAAATCTATGCTGTTGTATTCCGTGCTGAATGTGGATGAAGAAACGATCAAAAATGTTGCATTCAAATTTATCAGTGACAAGGATTTAATGCAGGCATTGATCCGCACGGTGGAAGGAAGTATCCGGGCTTTTGTATCAACAAAAAAACAAGCTGAAGTTTTAAATGTGCGCAGGGATATTGTAGAGAATGTAAAGGAGCAGGTAGATCTTCAACTGGAAAGCTGGGGTTATCATTTGCAGGATCTGCAGATCAATGACATTACATTTGACGAAGCCGTCATTACCAGTATGAGTAAAGCGGTGGCCAGTAATAATTTAAAAGCGGCAGCCGAAAATGAAGGCCAGGCTTTGCTGATCACTAAAACAAAAGCAGCCGAAGCTGAAGGTAATGCCATCAAAATTGCAGCAGAAGCAGAAAGGCAGGCAGCACAATTGCGTGGACAGGGTGTGGCGTTGTTCCGGGAAGAAGTGGCCAAGGGTATGAGCCAGGCAGCAGAACAAATGAAGCAGGCTAACCTGGATACCAATGTAATTTTATTCAGCATGTGGACAGAAGCCATCAAGAACTTTGCCGAATATGGAAAGGGCAATGTGATCTTCCTGGATGGCAGCAGCGAAGGAATGGAGAAAACCATGCGCCAGATAATGGCGATGCAGCAGATGGGAGATAAGAAATAAAGTTTGAAATAATTAAATGATAAGCCGGATAATTAATTGTCCGGCTTTTTTATTGTATAAAATACAATTAACAATATTTTACGCCCCAATCAATCTTGTTCTGCGTTTTGAAATACATCTTGCAATCTGTTGGCATAATTATCTCCAATAAAAAACAGAAACAATTACTTTTGCCTTAAATCATAAAATACATGTTTGATATCTTATTACAGTTGGATACGCTCAGTAAATCGGTAAATGCAACAGGGCAGATAGAATCTGTGTGGAGTTTATTGAGTAAGGGCGGCCCGCTGATGATTCCTTTGGGAATACTGTTTGCCCTGGCGGTTTTCTTTTTTATTGAACGATTACTGGCAGTGAAAAAAGCAAGTAAGATCGATGATAATTTTATGAGCATCATCCGCGACAATATTGTAAACGGAAATGTAACCGCTGCCAGGAGCCTTGCAAAAAATACAGATAACCCGGTGGCAAGGATGATTGACAAAGGGCTCCAGAGAATTGGTAAGCCTATTGATGCTATTGAAAAAAGTATGGACAATGTGGGCAAGCTGGAAATGTATAAAATGGAAAAGAACCTGTCTATTTTATCTGTTATCTCCCGCATTGCGCCGTTGTTTGGCTTCGTTGGAACGATCGTGGGGCTGGTGCTGTTGTTAAAGGAATTTGCCACTATCAGCAATCCATCAGTAAGCCAGATTGCAGACGCTATGTACATTAAACTGATCACCTCTGCCAGTGGTTTGATCATTGGTATGCTGGCCTATCTCGGTTACAGTTACCTGGATACACAGATCAACCGTACCGCAAACAGGATGGAAGCAGCCAGCAGCGAATTCATTGATATTTTGCAGGAACCAACCAGGTAGGTTTAATGTTGTTTAAAATGTTTAAAATTTAATGTTGTTCAACTAAAATCATCTCTCAATATAAATGGCGCTTAGAAGAAATAAATTAAGGGAAAGTCATGATGAAGTGGATACGGGCCCGCTGAATGATATTTTATTTATCCTGCTGATGTTTTTTTTAATGATCTCTACGCTGGCTAATCCGAATGTGATTAAGATGAGTGTGCCCAGGGCAAAGAGTGATACCAAAGCAAAGCAAAGTGTGGTAGTGAGTGTTAGCAAAAGCAAAGATATTTTTATTGGCTCCAAAAAAATTATTCCCGATTCACTGGAATCGGCATTGAGAAAATACATTAATGAGGGCGACAGTATTAAGCCTGCGATTGTGATCAATGCAGATTCTGCTGCACAATGGGGTGAAGTGGTAAGGATAATGAAAGTAGCCAGGCATTTAGGTGCCACTACTTCTGCCAGCGTTACTGGAAATGAGTAGCTTTTATCATCCTGTTTTTCCCCTGTAAGTCTTTTTTTATTTCCACTATATTAAATTGCTTTGAAAAGGCGGCTGCCGTTTCTTCCGCATACGCTTCATGTATTTCCACATAAACCTTCCCGCCTTTATTTAGCTGTGTTTTTGCAAACAATACTATCTTTTCATAAAACAACAGGGGAGATTCGTCGGGAACGAATAATGCACTATGCGGTTCAAACCGGGTTACGTTATGATCTAATTTTTCTTTTTCTTTAACAGGGATGTACGGCGGGTTGCTCACGATAATATCTGCAACCGGTAATCTTTTCCATTCTGCTTCATTCAAAAAATCAGCCTGTACAAAAGCAATGGTAGCCTTGTTGCCGGCGGCATTTTCTTTTGCTATTTCCATCGCCGCTGCACTTACCTCTATAGCGGTAACGGTTGCCGCAAATAATTTTTTTTGTAAAGCAATGGCTATGCAGCCACTGCCTGTTCCAATATCAAGGATGGATAATTTATTATTTTCTCCCAGCTTTTGGTAATCGTCTATAACCCATTGCACTAATTCTTCCGTTTCGGGCCTTGGTATCAGCACGTATTCATTTACTTTCAGTTTAAGCTGGTAAAAAAAGGTTTCGCCCAATACGTATTGCACCGGCCGGTACAAAAGTAGTTGCTGCAGGGCCTCATCAAGCAGGCCTGTTTTCTTTTTATCCGCTGCTTGTTCCGGATCTTTTATAATGTCTGAACGTTTGATGGATGCTTTATTTTCAAATATCAAATCCGTAATTACGGATGCTTCAGGTAAACTGTAAACAGTTTGTAATTGCCGCAAATAATGCCTGTAATAATCATTGATCGTCATTGGGGCAAACTTAGTTTATTTTTTGAATGCTTACTTTTGAAGCCTGACTATTCATGAAACATACATGCAGAGATGCCTTCAGCTGGCAATAGCCGGTGCAGGTAAAGTGGCCCCCAATCCAATGGTGGGTGCTGTACTGGTGTGCAATAATGTTATTATTGGGGAGGGCTATCATCATCAATATGGGGAAGCTCATGCAGAAGTGAACTGCATAGATAGCGTGAGTGAACAAAACAGGCCGCTTGTTGAAAAAAGCATTTTATATGTTTCTTTAGAGCCTTGTGCCCACTTTGGTAAAACTCCCCCTTGTGCCGATCTGATTATTAAAATGAAAATACCAACCGTGGTGATTGGATGCCGTGACAGCTATGCGGAAGTGGATGGAAAAGGTATTGCCAAATTACTGTCGGCCGGGATTGAAGTAATAGAAGAAGGTATTTTAGCCAACGAGGCCATTGCAATCAACAAAAGATTTTTTACCTATCACCAGCAAAAAAGGCCATATATTATTTTAAAATGGGCACAAAGCAATGATCATAAAATTGCCCATGCTGATTTTTCAAGAGTGCTAATTACCAATGAATATACAAACCGCCAGGTACACAAATGGCGCAGCGAAGAAGCCGCCATCATGATAGGTACCAATACCGCATTGTATGATAATCCTTCTTTGACCACAAGGTATTGGCAGGGCAACAGCCCGCTGAGGGTGGTAATGGATAGTCAATTAGAACTTCCTGCAAGCGCCCATTTACTTTCAGATGGTGAAGCGACAATTGTTTTTAACAGTATCAAAAATGAAACAGTGGGTAAAATCAATTACTGCAAATTGGATACCCATAAGCCTGTGTTAGCCCAGGTAATGCAGTACCTGTACCAGTTAAAAATTCAAAGCGTAATGGTGGAAGGCGGTGCAACATTGCTGCAGTCTTTTATTGATGAACAGCTTTGGGATGAAGCAAGGGTAATAACCAACGAACAATTAATAATTGGGAAAGGCATCATTGCCCCCACATTAAACAGGCATTCACTTGTGGCAACAGAAGGGTTTGGCACGGATAAAATAAATTATTACCAGCCCCGTTTCAACCAGCAATAAATATGAGCAAACCTGCAGCAAGTAACGAATCCAATTTTTTCTTTACCATTGATAAACCCGGCGCAGCTGAATTTAAAGACAGGGGCAGCAGGTTTATAGCCTATGCATACCCAATAGAATCTGCTGAAGAATTTAAAAAATACCTGCTGTCATTAAAAAAAGAACATCCCAAAGCGGTGCATCATTGTTTTGCTTACCGTATCGGCACAGACGGAAATAATTTCAGGGTAAGCGATGACGGAGAACCCTCAGGTACTGCCGGGCGCCCAATACTTGGGCAAATTGACAGTAAGCAAATAACCAATGTGCTCGTGATCGTGGTGCGCTATTTTGGGGGCACTTTACTTGGCGTGCCCGGTTTAATTAATGCCTATAAAACAGCTACCACCCTGGCCCTGCAGGTAGTTCCTGTAATCCAAAAACAGGTAGAGAGCAATTACCAGCTGCAGTTCGATTATACCCGGATGAATACTGTAATGACACTGCTAAAGCAATATGGCTGCAATATTATCAGCAACGAACTTCAATTGTTCTGCGTGGTCAAAACCGGAATACCCAAAAACCGGGCAGAAGAAGTGCTATATAAATTAAAAGAAATAGAAGGAGTGGATATTTCCAAATCGTAGTGTTATCTAAAAAAGGCTTTCATTTTTTTGCCTTATTGAATTTTATCAAAATTTTATACTACTTTTAAA
>JAYVUL010000163.1:0-6831 GCA_043787935.1 Chitinophagaceae bacterium
GTCTGGACAGAAGTCCCTGATCTCATGGAGCTTTCCGCAGCGGTACTGGATGAGGCGTTGGCGCGGGTCACGTCCGCGCGATAGCGCCTTGACGCTGGGGGGTGCCGTTCATAGGTTCGAATCCTCGCAATCAGCGGAGCGATTCCCCGCCCCGTCCCGCGCCCAAAAAGCGCATGAATAAAGGGTCTTTCCCATGGCCGTCGGCAAAACCACGGATGCAGGCTTCGACGCGGACGTTCTCAAATCGGCCGAGCCGGTGGTTGTCGATTTCTGGGTGTATCCAGTACAATATGGCTTACATGGTAAAATGTATTGGGCAGTTTAGCCAGTATTTTTATCAAAACATTTTTGCCTTTAAACGGCCCGTATACTTTGCCGGTTTTTCCTTTATAGCCAATGCTGTCTGCCATGCCCAAAAAAGAAGTGCTGCTTACAATGGTAATGGTATCTATAACATATTTTTTCTTTAGTTTATATTTTACATAGCCCAGCGGGTCTTGCGTAGTTTCCAATTCTCTTTTTATCTCCGCAAGGCTTTGGCTTTTTGCGGGCATCATCGCAGCTGCAAATAAAAATGTGGCGATCAGTTTCTTCATTTTCATGATTCAATTAGTGGGCAAAAGTAAGCATTAGCCTGCTGTCAGTTGCATAGAAATAACAAAAGCAATATTCAAAACCTGCTCAGGTATTATTGTATGGTAAGGTTCCCCTGCACCAAAAAATTTTTGCCTGTGGCAATCTTCAGTGTTGCACCCGGAGCAATGGCTTGAACAATATTCAAAATGCAGGCAGTATTGCCGGCTGGATTTATAACAATTGTTGCATTTGCCGGAAGCACTGCCGGAGGTATAATGCCGTTGCTCCAGTTGGCTGCAATGTTCCAGTTGCCGCTTCCGGTAAATTCATAGGTGTTTGATGAAGCGTAGCAAATAAAAGGATCGGTGAGGCAACTTTGTTCTTTGCTTACACCGGTCATGGATGCTAGCCGGTTGTCAAAAATAATTTTACTGCCGCAACTGTCTTTCAAATAATAATCAAGAAATGGGATCAGTAAAGAAATTGTTTTTTCAAATACCACAGCTGCAGTAATGGAGGAGCTGTTGCAGCCGGAGAAAAACTGTCCTGATGCACAAGTACCGTCATTATTGGCAAAGTGGCAATGCAATGCATTGGTAATATCAATAAATGATTTGCAAGGATAAGGCACATTATTATACAGCCTCAACTGGTTACTGTCTGGAACAATGCAATCTGAGCTGCCTGCAAAAATGATCGCAGGCAATTGTGATTGTAACGCGGCGTTTTTGGCAGAAGGGTTCGTTTCAGCTGCTGCAAAATTAAAAATGGCATTAATGTCGGGATTGTAATTTGTTGCCAAAAAACTACAGCCGCCACCCATACTGTGGCCTCCAACTGCAGTTTTTGGGGTTAACCGTCCAAATAAAAATGAATTCACGGAATCAGTAAGCGAAATGACGTATTGACAAAGAAAAGCAAGGTCTCTTCCAAACTGTTCATGGCTGGGAGAAAAACTGCCTTCAGTTGCAGGCAGCGCCACGAGGTATCCATTTTTTACCAGGCTGTCTGCAAGCCAGGTATAGCTGCTGTAGGGAATTACAAAGCCATGCCCGAAAACAACCACGGGAAATTTTGTATTTCCTGTTACCAGGGGCACATTGCTGCCGGCACTGGCAGCCGGATAAAAAAGTTCTGTGTTAATGCTTCTGCCAGCTCTTGAAGGATCAATGACCGTAACACTCCGCCTTCCGGTTTGGTAAACCTGTGCAAAAGAAAAACAGCATTGTGTTGCCAGTACTGATAGTAATAATAAACGTTTCATATAATTGTTGCAGTTAAAATATAATTATGCAGTAAGCAAAAATATTTTTTTAACCTCATAGATGCCTTTTTATTTACTGGAGCCAGGATAAGCCTTGTTGGATGGGTACCATACCAAAACACTATTTTTGTACAATGGAGAAGGAAAAGTTGCGGATAGATAAATACCTATGGGCCATCAGGCTTTTTAAAACAAGGAGCCAGGCGGCAGATGCCTGTGATAAGGGAAAGGTAAAACTGAAAGGCGATAACATCAAGGCGGCTAAAACAGTAACTGTTGGCGATGAATATGAAGTAAAAACAGAAGCCAAACGCTGGGTAATAAGAGTAACGGCGTTGCTTGATCACCGGGTGCAATATGCCGAAGCCGTCAAACATTATGATGACATCACTCCCCCGGAAGAACTGGACAGGATAAAATTCCAGGCGGCTGTTTTTAATACCGGAAAAAGATTGAGCAAAGTAGGCAGGCCTACTAAAAAAAATAAAAGAGACCTGGATGAATTTATGGGTTAGGTATCCCCCTATCCCCTCATAGGAACATAATGGATGTTGCAAAAGCTACAGAAAATTATGAACAGGCTTAGTATTGTAAATTTAAAATTACCCTTAACCAATTGGATCAGCCATGAAAATTGATATCATATCTGTAGTGCCCGATTTATTGCAAAGCCCTTTTGCCCATTCCATAATGAAAAGGGCGAAAGAAAAAGGGCTGCTGGAAGTAAACTGCATCAACCTCAGGGATTACACTACCTATGCAAGGGCGCAGGTGGATGATTACCAGTTTGGCGGCGGTGCAGGGATGGTGATGATGGTGGAGCCCCTGGTAAATGCCATCGAAGGGTTGCAAAAAAATACCCTTTATGACGAAGTGATCTTTTTAACTCCGGATGGGGAAACTTTTAACCAGCGGATGGCCAACCAGCTCTCCCTGAAAAATAATTTGCTGTTAATTTGCGGCCATTATAAGGGAATTGATCAACGGGTGAGGGATCATTTTATAACCAGGGAAATTTCTATTGGGGATTATGTTTTAAGCGGCGGGGAATTAGCTGCTGCAGTACTGACGGATGCTATTGGCAGGTTATTACCCGGTGTTTTAAATGATGAAACCTCTGCCTTGACAGATTCATTCCAGGATGACCGCTTGTCGCCACCGGTGTACACCAGGCCAGAAGAATTCAGGGGTTGGAAAGTGCCTGAAATATTAATGAGTGGCAACCATGCAAAAATTGATGCCTGGCGGGAAGAACAAAGCCTGCTGCGCACTAAGGAAAGAAGGCCAGGCCTGCTGGATGATAAAGATCAGGTCTAAAGCAATTTGATTTGACTGATTAAAATTAAATTGACCAATCTTTTTAAAATATTTGGCTAAAAAACTGCCGAACCCTATCTTTGCCGTCCTTTAACGGATACGCCGCGTTGGTCAAGGGGTTAAGACGCCTCCCTTTCACGGAGGAATCACGGGTTCGAATCCCGTACGTGGTACCAAAAAACCTTTCTGAAAAGAAAGGTTTTTTTCATCAGGTTACCTTTTGTTCCTCATTGCTGCTGCTTTAACAGCCCCTTTTTAATCCTTTGCAGGAATCCTTTTTTTAAATTATTCATTTTTTACTGTATTTTAAAGGCTGTTACGGTTGATGAGCATTTAATATTTCAACAGCGCCTAAAATCTATTGTATGTCCAGGTTATTATTCACCATTTTTTTAGTTGCACTTTATTTAACTGCTGCTTCACAAAACAGTTCCGCTAAACCCATTTCGGGGAAACCAACCGGTAAACGGCCAAAACTGGTGGCAGGCATTGTGGTAGACCAGATGCGCTGGGACTACCTTTACCGTTATAATAGCCGTTATGCCGAAAACGGCGGCTTTAAGCGATTGTTGAGCCAGGGCTTCTCCTGCGAAAATACATTGATACCTTACGTACCCGCGGTAACAGCCTGCGGGCATAGCAGTATTTACACGGGCTCTGTTCCTGCCATTAATGGAATTACCGGCAATGACTGGTGGGATTATCATCAAAATAAATTTATTTATTGCACAGAAGATGATAGCGTGAAAACAATCGGCAGCAATACCACCCTGGGACAGATGAGCCCTCAACATTTATTGGTAACAACCATAGGCGATGAACTTAATCTTGCAACCAACTTTCACAGTAAGGTTACCGGCATCGCCATTAAAGACCGCAGCGCCATCCTGCCTGCAGGGCACAGTGCCAACGCAGCCTACTGGTACGACAATAAAACCGGGAATTGGATAACCTCGTCCTATTACCTGAATGAACTGCCGGAATGGGTAAAAGACCTCAATGAAAAAAAATTGGTGGACAAATATTATGCGCTGGATTGGGCCACCCTTTTTCCGGCGAATACTTATGAACAAAGTGCAGAGGATACAAGAGGTTTCCCCCGCAGTTTAAAGCAATATGCAGGCAAAAATTATGAAATGATAGCTGCTACCCCCTATGGCAACAATTTTACTTTTGACATGGCTGAAGCCGCCATAAACGGGGAGCAATTAGGAGCAGACTCTGTCACAGATCTGTTGACAGTAAGCCTGTCTTCTCCTGACTATATAGGCCATGCGTATGGCCCCAATTCGGTGGAAGAAGAGGATTGCTTTTTACGGCTTGATAAAGAGCTGGGTAACTTCCTGGATTTCCTTGATCAAAAAATCGGCAAAGGGCAATACCTTGTTTTTTTAACTGCCGATCATGGAGTTGCCCATGTGCCATCATTTTTACAGGAGCATAAAATTATGGCAGGAAATTTTGACAATGAAAAAATTACTGAACAATTAGATCAATATTTGAACAAAACATTTAATACAGTTAACCTGGTGAAGGGCATCTTAAATTACCAGCTTTACCTTGACCGGAAAACAATAGAAGAAAAAAAAATAAATAAAGATTCCGTTTATGCAAAAGCGATTGAATTTTTATTAAAAGACAAAGCTGTTGACAGAGCTTTTGCCCTGGATGCATTAAGTGAAACTACTTTGAATGATAAAATTAAAACAACCATTGCAAACGGATATTATCCCAGCCGTAGCGGAGATATACAAATTATTTTACGCCCGCAATGGATCGATGGCTTCTTAAAAGGAGGCACTACTCATGGAGTATGGAATCCTTATGATGCACATATCCCGTTAATTTGGTTTGGATGGAATATTTTGCCGGGTAAGACATACAGGGAAGTATATATGACCGATATTGCAGTTACCCTGGCCGCAATGCTCAATATACAAATGCCCAGTGGTGCAGTGGGAAAGGTAATAGAAGAGTTGATAAAGAAATGATAGAACATATTATTGACGGCAAAATTAGGGGCGGCGGCAGAGGTGGGATATTAAGTTTTTATAACCCTGTAATATTTCATACGGATGAAAGTATTTTTTACAGCTTTGCTGTATTTTCTTTTGGTAAGTTTGATGGCCACCGGCCAGGTGAAGCCAATTGATAAGGTTCAGTTTTTTACTGATACCAATATTTTTCCGGCAACATTGGTTGCGCCAATGGGGAAAGTAATCAATCGCAATCCCCTGGGGAAAAACACTTTTACTGGAAGATTTAGGTGCAGGTTGCCCGACAGTACTGCCGTTGATGAACAAATTGTAATTGAAACGAGGGGTCACTTCAGAAAAGAATACTGTTATTTACCACCATTGAAATTGACTTTTAATATAAAGGATGCTGCCGTTTTAGCACCGCTAAAATCGCTTAAACTGGTCAGTGCCTGCAAACTTAGCTCCAGGCATAACCAATATATCCTGAAAGAATATCTTATCTACAGGATATACAATTTGCTGACGGAAAAAAGCTTCCGGGTGCGGTTACTGGATTTGGAATACCTTGACAGCAGCGGCAAAAAAAAACCGGTTAAAGAATATGCTTTTTTTATTGAAGACGTAAAGGAAATGGCTAAACGAAATAATGCTAAAGAATGGACAGACGGCAGGCCACACACGGAATCGGTCAACCGGGAATTAATGACCCTGACGGCAGTGTTTGAGTATATGATAGGCAATACCGACTGGTCTGTGCCGGTGCGGCATAATATCAAAACCATCCGTTCCAGGGCCGATACAACCGAAAGACCTTTTGCCGTTCCTTATGATTTTGATTATAGTGGCCTTGTCAATACCGAGTATGCCATCCCGGATGAGATGCTTAACACTTCCTCTGTGCTGGAAAGAGTTTACCGGGGTTTTCCGAGAACGATGGAAGAGCTGAATGAAGTACTGGAGTTGTTTAAAAAGCAAAAGGAAAATATTTATTCCCTCATCAACAACTTCAACCTGCTGACCCCGGCAAATAAAAAAAGCATGATTGAATACCTTGAAAGTTTTTATAGCCTTTTAAAGAAACCGAAAGATGTAAAATATATTTTTATAGACAATGCAAGAACAGATTGAGTGTTGATTAAATTTATTTATAAAAGCAAATAACAGAAATGTGGCCCGATCAATTCCTGCAGCGCAAAAACCTGCTCAAAGTTTAACCAGCCTGGTATTGCAGCAGGTAAGCCCCTACAGGAAATGGCTGTTGCTTATTTTCTTTGCCATGCTCCTTGAAACGCTGATGGGACTTGCTGCACCCTGGCCATTAAAAATTATCATTGACAATGTAATAGGCAATCACCTGCTGCCCGGATGGATAAAATCAATATCCACCGGTGAAAATAAAATGGCATTAGCCGCTACTGCTGCCATACTGCTGGTAGTATTTTCCATCATTGGTGCCGTGTCGGGATATATCAACAGCTATTTCACTGAAAGTGTGGCACAATATGTAGCAAACGATGTAAGGCTGCAGGTTTATCATCACCTCCAGCGGTTGTCACTGGCATATTATGACACCCACCAGGTGGGCAAAATATTGAGCACCATTACAACAGACGTATTAACCATCCAGGAATTTGTTTCCACTGCCTTGCTGAGTATCCTCATTGATACCATGACCATTGCAGGAATACTGGCACT
>JAYVUL010000164.1:0-2663 GCA_043787935.1 Chitinophagaceae bacterium
AAATATATGCTGTTAACAATTGTGGGCGTATGGTTTCAAGCGCATGTATTTTCACAAACAGTTCAAATAACAGCTAACCCAGGCCAGTCAAACGGAATCGTGATAGGGTCAAATAATTACCATGTCAGTGAAAACATTTATACTGAAGCCGAAGTTGGCGTTTCAAATTTTACCACCCCTGCCACTGCAATTAATCACATTGATTTTAATGCATCAGCCTTATTTTCATTTGCAACAATAAATAACTACAGGATTTACCTGAGAGATGTTGGCGCAGATACTACCAGCTTTACTCCCGGTATTTACAGCACTAATGGTTACACATTAGTCTTTAATGGCACTTTCAATTTGAATACCCTGGGATGGGTGGGGATAGATCTTTCTACCAGTTTTACGAGGACAAGTGGCAAAAATTTACAAGTATTGATTGAAAGGTTCGATGGGATTTTTCATGGGCTCGACACTTTCAGGGCAGCAAGGGGAAATAATACCAACATAGCCCTAACCACCAGCAGAAGGGTTAATAGTGCTACCCTGCCTGTTTCCGGTACAACGATATTAAATACGGCTTCTGCTTTCAGGCCTCAAATACAATTGAGGCATATTAATCCTAATGATGCAGCCATTGAACAAGTGTATACTTTAGGGAAACTCCCAATTCCTTTTGCTACTCCGCATATAATTTCTGCCAGCATTGTTAATAATGGTTCTTCAGCTCAAACAAATTTAAATGTAACGCTTACTATATCAGGTGCCAATACTTTTTCGGATCTGAAAACCATTTCATCCCTGGCACCTGGCGCCAGGGTAAACGTTTCATTTGCAGCATTTACCCCAACCAATACCGGTACAAATTCCATATCCGTTTCCATACCTCCGGATGATTTTGGAGGCGACAATAATTCAATTGTAACGCAGGAAGTTACCAACAATTCTTACAGTTATGCTTATGGCACAGTAGCCACGGGATCGGTAGGTGCCCTTAACAACACGGGAGATTTTGTGGCCAGATTTACAACCAGCAGCCCCACAAGTGTTAACCAGGCAGGCGTGAATTTTGGAGCTGGTGGCCAGCCATTCAAAATTGGGATATGGGATAAATCCGGCAATGGAGTGCCCGGGACTTTACTCTGGGAATCAGATCCTCAAATTAGTACAACCGGTGTATTTACCTTACCCATTATTCCGCCGGTTGCCATCTCAGATACTTTCTACATTGGTGTGAGGCAAATTTCCAACAATAATATCCAGTTTGCTTATCAGAATGAAATACCCATCAGGCCAAATACTTTTTTCTTTACCAATCCAACCGGAAATACCACCTGGACGGACTTTGCACCTGCCAATCCTTTCAGGTTTATGATTGAACCAAGGCTTACCATTGCCAATGATGTTGGTATAGCCACCATCACTAACCCGGCGGCAACATCGGCTATTGATAACTGTGGTATAACCCCGCAAGCCACTGTGGTAAATTTTGGCAGTAATAATCAAATAGCCCCATTTGACGTAACATTCAAAATAAACCAGGGTGGTAATACTGTTTATACAGATACAAAACAGGTGACGCTGATTTCCGGAGAATCAAAGAGTATTGATTTTACATCCTTTACCGGTTCTGTTAGCGGCAATGATTCTTCATTTGTATATACCAGCCTTGCATCGGATGGTGCCCGCAATAATGATACAGTGTTAAATAAATTTACAACCGGCAGCTACAGCTATGGCACTGCCACACTGCAAAGTGGTAATTATGAATTTGCCAATTCCACTGCCTGCGCCATACCATCTGCAATTCGACCTGCCTACAACTGGATAACCCAAACATCCAATGAAGTAAACTGGGGCGCAAATGGTGATGACAGTGTATTGGTAAACTCCATCGCTTTGCCTTTTAATTTTTATTTTATGGGCAATTTGTACAACCAGTTTTGGATAGGTTCAAATGGCTGGATCAGTTTTAATGACCCCACTTTACTAACTGGTGCCCAACAGCGCACACCGGTTACTATTCCCACTGCAGGCGGGATTGAAAATTACATTGCAGGTGCGCTAACCGACCTGGATGTTACTACTGCCACTTACGCTGATGCACATACCTATTACGGGGGCGATGCAACCAATTTTGTTATCACATTTCAACATGCCCATCTTTTTGGTTCCGCTTCCGATTATATCAGTTTTCAAATCATTTTGAATGCTGCAGACAGCAGTGTGGTTATTCAATATAATGATGCGGAGACCAGTTCTCCAATCCCTGCCGGAATCACCAATTTTTGCAGCGTGGGTATAGAGAATGGCACCGGGGTCAAAGGCATTTTATACCGGCTCAATGGAAGTATGGGGCCCATGTTTGGCTCACCGCTTGCAATTAAATTTAAGCCGCTGCCTGGAAGCACCACACCCGTTACACTGCTTACCTTCACTGTACAAAGAAACAACAGCACAAACAAAATTACCTGGAGTACCAGCCAGGAAATAAGCAGCAAAAATTTTATACCGGAACGCAGCAATGATGGCCGGAACTTTACCGCTATCGGAGTGGTAGCTGCCAGTGGCAACAGCGACAGGGTTATTCATTACACATTTACTGATAATTCACCTGCCAAAGGAGTTAATTATTACCGTTTAAAGTTAGTAGATGCAGATAATAAGGTTGCATA
>JAYVUL010000165.1:0-3509 GCA_043787935.1 Chitinophagaceae bacterium
TATCATTTTGAATGACTTCACCAATACCTAAAATATGCTTTATAGAACCATCGTTGGCAATAATACGGTGCTGGTAGGTATATCCCTTTCCATTGGCAATTGAATAATTAACGGCAGCATCTAACTTTTCAAGATCATCAGGGTGAAACTTTTTCCTGTACGCTTCATACAGTTCCTGGCCATGTAAATTGTCAAATTCAAAAATCCGGTACAGTGCATTTGACCATTTCAATTCGTAAGAAAGCAGGTCAAATTCCCAGCTTCCAATTTTTGCAATTGTTTGCGCAGTATTCAGCGTTTCTTCACTTCGTTTTAATTCTTCTTCTGCTTTTTTCCGGTCGGTAATATCTACAAAAGTTACCACTACCTGCTCCAGTTTTTGGGTAGAATCATATTCAGGGAATGCATTTACCAACACCCACATCCGGTGTTTATTTTTTGGATTGTTTATACCCAAAATCATATTGATTAAAGGTTTGCCGGATGCGATTACCAACATCACCGGGTATTGGCTGATGTCTATTTTTTTACCTTCTTCCGAAACAAAGCTCCATTCGGGGTCAATAGCTTTTTTGCCCATCATCTGGTCTGTAGATAAACCTAATAGCCGGGAAGCTTCATAATTGCATAATAAAATACTCGTATCCTGCCGGTGTACCACCACACCGGCATGTATGTGTTCTATCAGGTGCCGGTAATGCGCTTCGCTTTCTTTAAGCGCCAGCTCTGCCAGCTTTTTAAAAGAAATGTCTTTAAAAAATACGGATAGCCCATCAGGGGAAGGGTAAATATCGTTCTCCAGCCAGATATTTAAGGGACGGTAATAGTTTTCCAAAAAAACATGCTGCTGGTTCTGGAAACATTTTAAACAGGCGGTATTAAATGCCGAACTTTCAGTTTCCTTAAAATCAGTAAAGATATTTTTACCGATCATATCTGCCGGCGCATGCCCAAGTATTTCACCTGCTTTTTCATTTACAAACGTAAAGGTTAAATTACTGTCAAGTGCCAGGAAGCCATCAGTAATACGCTCAAGTAAATTGGTTGTTTCTGCTGTTTTCTTTTTTACCTGTTGTTCCAGTGCTGTATTAAATGTTTGTAATTCTTTTTCCAGTTTTTTTCTTTCGGTAATATCCCGGTGCACAGCCACGTACCCTGTTATCTCACTCTCACTGTTTACGATGGTATTTAAAGAGGCCAGTACAAAAATATTGTCATTATTTTTTTTCGTAATAAAATATTCTCCTTTAAAGTAACCCTTGGTATGCAGCTCTGCTAGACTGTTTGCCCTTTCCTCATTTGTATTGTGTGTGGTAAATAATGCAGTAATAGGTTTATCTATTGCTTCCAGGGCTGATGCGCCATACAGTTCTTCTGCAAATTTGTTCCAGGTTTTGATAATAAAATTTTTATCCGTGGTAAAAATTGCATCAGGGATAGCACTTATCAGTGAAGCCTGGTAGCTTAATTTCGCTGAAGCAGCTTCTCTTTTTTTTATATCATTGTAAATAATAAATAAAAAGATAACAAGAATGATGAAAAATATAAATGCCATCAGGAAAAAACGAGCCGTGGTTTTTTGGGCAATATTTTCTAAGTACCTGTTTGCATTATTCAATACCGTATGATCCTTATCTTTAACCTGGTTCAGGAGCATTACCAGGCTATCACTTATTTGTTTACTCTTTCCCTGATTTATCAGTAGAACTACCGGGTAAACCCCTGCGCTGTCATATAAAGCCATGGTATTTTTGGCATCTTCTGTCTTTCGTAAGGTTAAATACCTGAGTTCATCAAGCTCAGCTTTCCTTTCCGGATTTTGTGCCATGATGTTGTTTAGTATGCTGTAAGTATGAATAAAATTTTCTTCAGCTCTTTTGTAGGGCAGCTTAAATTTTGCTGCAGAAGAAAAGACATATCCCCTTTGGGCTGCTTCCAGCTGGTGCAACCCATTGACCAGGCTTTCAGTAGCAGGTAAAATCTGGAGTGAAATATTCACCTTGCTGCTTAACTCTTTTGTCTGCTTCATATTTTTGTAAGTAGCTGTTACAAAAAATGCCACACATAAAAAAGCGGCTGCAAAAAAAGCGACAATGATGCTTTTGGTAGGTAATTGCTTCATTACAAGTCAGGTAAATTAACAGGATCTTTCTATAAAGTTAGAGAATAAAGCCAGCTAATAAAATCTGCTTTTTCAGTAATGCAGAATAAATTTTTTTAAGGGTGCCCGGTTACTTTCAATGCGTTTACTGACTTACCTTTAAACCATCCTTGTTATTTAAACTTTTACTTTGAAAGAATTATTATCAGCCCTGGCATTATTTGTATCAATAACTTCCGTGGCACAAAAAACCTATATCCATTGTGGTAGTCTTATAGACGCTCTGAGCAATAAGGCTCTCAGCAGCAAAACCATTGTTGTAGAAAATAATAAAATAATTGAGGTAAGTGATGGTTATGCCATTCCCGGACCCGGCGACAAAATAATTGACCTTACAACAAAAACAGTAATGCCCGGCCTGATGGATATGCATGTGCATGTGGAAGTGCAGACAAAAAGGGGAGCATCTGCCGAAAGATTTTCCAAGCAGCCCCAGGATATCGCTTTTCAATCCGTGAACTATGTTTATACCACTTTGATGGCGGGCTTTACCACTGTGAGGGACCTGGGTGGCAGTGGGGTAAATATTTCTTTGCGCAATGCTATTAATAACGGAACAACTGTTGGCCCGAGAATATATACTGCCGGTAAATCAATAGCCACCACGGGCGGCCACGCTGATCCTACCAATGGATTAAAAAGAGAATACAGCGGCGACCCCGGCCCCATTGACGGAGTGGTAAATGGTGCCGATGAATGCCGGAAAGCGGTAAGGCAGCGGTACAAGGATGGGGCCGACCTTATAAAAATAACTGCTACTGGTGGTGTGTTGAGCCAGGCAAAAGACGGAAGTGGCGCCCAGTTTACAGAAGAAGAAATCAGGGCTGTAGTAGAAACAGCGAAGGATTATGGATTTAAAGTGGCAGCACATGCCCATGGTGCCGAAGGAATGAAAAGGGCTATCAGGGCAGGGGTAGCTTCCATAGAACACGGCACTTTTATGGACGATGAAGCGATAGAGTTATTTAAAAAATATGGTACCTGGCTGGTGCCTACCATCATTGCAGGGAAGTCAACTGCCGACTCTGCCAGGATTCCCGGCTATTATTCGGATATCGTAACACCAAAAGCACTGGCCACCGGACCGAAAATACAAGCCACTTTTGCAAAGGCATACAGGGCCGGAGTTAAGATTGCTTTTGGCACAGATGCCGGCGTGTACATGCATGGTAAAAATTACCTCGAGTTTCAATACATGACCGAAGCCGGTATGCCTGCAATGGAAGCCATTAAATCGGCTACCATCAGTGCAGCTGTTTTGTTGGGGGTAGAGAATATATTGGGTACAATTGAAAAAGATAAACTGGCGGATATCATTGCAGTAGATGGTGACCCGTTAAAAGATATT
>JAYVUL010000166.1:0-13726 GCA_043787935.1 Chitinophagaceae bacterium
CCCTCGACTTGCATGTATTAAGCCTGCCGCTAGCGTTCATCCTGAGCCAGGATCAAACTCTCCATTGTAAATGAGTTGTTTGAACTGACTTCGTATTTTTCTCTCGGAAAAAAACTTGTCAAATTCTAATTAATGTTGTTGCTAGATTTACCTGTTTGAATCTTAAAGATTCATGCTGTTGTTTCCAAACTTTCAAAGATCTTTTGGCCTTATTTTGACCACCGTTATTTCTTTCGGAGTGCAAAGGTAAGAGCCTTTATTTTATCACCCAAATTTATTTTAGTTTTTTAGAAAATAAATTCTTGAAAACCAGGTTTATAATGAGTATAAATTTTCGTAGAACTATCCCCGTTTTTATTTGGGAATGCAAAAGTATAAGACTTTAGTTTACCACCCAAATTTTTCAGCTATTATTTTAAAATATTTTTAGCTGAATTCAAAGATATTTTTTTCGAAGAACTATCGCTTTTTTATTTGCGGACGGCAAAGATAGCAGTATGCAGTTTACCAGCAAATTTTTTTTACAAAAAAACCGGATATTTAATCAACTATTTTTTGTGCGCTTATTGAAACCCTTACCGCTATTGACTTTCCGTAATAAAAAAAACAGGAATCTTTTTTTGTAAATACGCCAAATACAGGATAAAGTACTATGCAGCAACAGAATAACTGGTTTATTCTTCCCCTGTTTGGCAGGATGGCCATTGACCAGCGGTTGATATGGGGAAGCTGTTATTTACCCGGCTCATTGGTAAGCCCATCCGGATAATTAACGGCTACTAAAAATAAGCCCTGCGGAGGAACAGAAAAATCGGCATTGGAGCAATCTTTACGCTCTATTATTTTCTTAAATTCTTCTATCGCAATTTTACCTGTTCCCACTTTCAGCATGGTACCTACCAGCCCCTTCACCATTCCCCTCAGAAAACGGTTTGCCCGAACCTGGTAAACAAGATTTCCATCTCTATTGATCCACCTGCTCTTCAGGATCTGGCAATCAAATGTTTTTACCTGGGTATTCCTTTTTGAAAAACTGGTAAAATCTGTATACCCCAGTATCAATCCCGCAGCCTCCTGCAATTTATCCATATCCAACCGGTAGGGATAATAATATGCCCTGCCTGCCTGAAATGGGTCTTTATCCTGGTAAATATGATATTCATACTCCCTGTACAGCGCATCAAACCGGCTATGTGCGTTTGCAGGTACAGCATATACCCGCTTTATAACAATATCTCCCGGAAGAATGGCATTCAGGTTATATACTATAGTATCTATCTTTTCCTGCCCGGGCAATATCAATGAATCGAAATGAAAATAATTACTTGCCGCATGTACCCCGGCATCTGTGCGGGAGGAGCAGGTTAACATAAAATCTTCCCTGAAATACACTTTTAAGGCTTTTTCAATTTCAGCCTGGATAGAATTGGCGTTCTTTTGTACCTGGAAGCCAGCATAATTGGTGCCTTTATATGCAACCTGGATAAAGTAGCGTGCCATGAAAGATGATGATTCCTTTTTTATTTTAACGGAAGCTTACCTATTAATGCCGGATCATTGCCTTAAACCGGTTTATGAAATAGGTTTCAGTTAACTGGCCCTCCAGTATGCTGAAATTATGTGAGTCTGATACAAATTGATAAGCAAGATCAAAAAAATTGTATTTCCCCGCATCTTTTAGGAATAATACGCTGAGGTTTTTGATCTGATCGGTTGTAAAGCACTTTGTTTTAAAGTATTTCTTTGCTGCGCCTATCATCTCCTCCTCCTTGTCAACCGCAGCCATTTTTTTCCTGAGTTTTAAGAAATCATCGTCGGTGGCCTGGCTTTTACAATCAGAATTGATCATCGGCGTACGGGGATGCTCCTGTTCTACCACCGGTTCAATGGGCTTTACAACAACCGGGGCAACCGTTTCGCTTATTTTGGGATCTGCCTTTTCATCCGCTTTATTATTGGGGGCTGGTAATTCTATAGGAAGAAATTTAGGGCTGTCCTTATTATCATTTTCTTTAGTCCCGGCCGTCAACTCATTACCGGTCTTTGTATCCTGGTTGCCCGCTCTTAATTTACTTTCCGATGTGATACTCTTGCTATCGGTATTTGTTTCGGGCCTTTCCGCCGGCCTGGGTATATCCTGCTGTACAATAGCCTCCACCTTAACTTCCTCTTTTGGCTTTTCTGCGGGATTTGCTGGTTTTTCCTTATCGATGGACCCCCTATCTATTCCCTCATTCGCTTTTTCTGTGGGAATAAATACCCTTATGGTATCCGGTTTCGGATTGGACCTGTCAACATATATCATCTCCACACCATCAACGTCGGCTGTTACTTTAATCTTCGTTATTGCACCCGCAGCCGGCTGAAGGCCTATTGCAGGCTTATCCTGCGGCTCATTTGCTGCAATTTTGATCTCTTCTACTGCTTTTACTTCTTTTGGCTCAGCTTTAGGTTCGGTTACTTTGTTTTCCGCTATTGACTTTTTCACCTCCTTTTGCTTTTCTGCCTGTTTGATAGTGGGGTCATTCACCACCTCCGACAACATGGAAGAAAAAGCATCTGCCTTTGCCGTTGTTGCTACATCCTTCTCTTTTTCCCCGCTGCCGGCCATCACCACTTCCATAGTTTGTAAATTGAAAAGCCCCCAGCCTTTGCTGCCAAAATTTTTGATGATATACCCTGCATCCTTATTATCAACCTGGCAAACAAAGTTTTGCTCAGGATTCTCATTTTTCGGGAACCCGATAACGATAGTATAAGTGCCGTCTGTTAGTTTTGGAATGATCAAATAACCCGAGGCAGATGAGCTCATCAGTTTTTTATCAAGCCTGGCATAAAAGGGCTGTTTGCCTTCCGTCTGGAAATAAAGAAAGTGTTTTGATTGTGCTGGTAAACAAACCGGGGAAAATAAAAAAGAGAAAAAAACAACTGCAAAAAAGGACTTTATCATGCCTGGTAAACTTTAGTTACAAAACTACTTATTATACTTATCGTTTTACCATTTATCTAAAAAATCGTTTTGTTTTTACTCTTGAACCCTATTTTTACACCTCACAAAAAAAATGATATGAAAAAAATTTTTTTATTTCTCTCCGTGATCACCTGCACTGCCATTGCAACTGCACAGCCGGGAGAAGCACAACAGGATAGTTCCTGGAAAAAAATATACCGGGCCAGTTATCCTAAGATAAATGAACTGGTGCATACCAAATTAGAGGTTAAGTTTGACTACGACAAATCCTGGATGTATGGCAAAGCCTGGATCACACTAAAACCACACTTCTACCCTACCGACAGTTTAAGATTAGATGCAAAGGGGATGGACATTAAAGAGATAGCCATGGTAAAAGGTGCTGCCAAAACTGCCTTGAAATACAGCTATGACAGCCTGCAACTCAATATCAAACTGGATAAGACCTATAAAGGCGGGGAAAACTATACCCTCTACATCAGCTATACCTCCAGGCCAAACGACCTCACTGTTGAAGGCAGTATGGCTATTACTGATGCCAAAGGTTTGTATTTTATCAATCCAAAAGGAGAAGATAAAGATAAGCCAACGCAAATATGGACCCAGGGCGAAACAGAAGCCAACAGTGTATGGATGCCCACCATTGATAAACCCAATCAAAAAAGCACCGAGGAAATTTATATGACGGTGCCTGCTAAATATGTAACCCTCAGCAATGGCTTATTGATGAACCAGAAAAAAAATACTGATGGCACAAGAACGGACTACTGGAAAATGGACCTTCCTCATGCCCCCTACTTATTCTTTATGGGTGTGGGCGATTTTGCCATTGTAAAAGATAAATACAAAGAGAAAGAGGTAAACTATTATGTTGAAAAGAAATATGAACCGGTAGCCCGTAAAATATTTGGCAACACCCCGGCGATGATCAAATTTTTCTCTGAGAAATTAGGAGTTGATTATCCCTGGGCAAAATATTCACAGATCGTTGGCCGGGATTATGTAAGCGGCGCCATGGAAAATACCACGGCCACCCTGCACCAGGAAAGCGCATACCAAAATGCAAGACAACTGGTGGATAACAACAACTGGGAAGAAACCATTGCCCATGAACTGTTTCATCAATGGTTTGGCGACCTGGTAACAGCAGAAAGCTGGAGCAACCTGACCGTGAATGAAAGCTTTGCCAACTACAGCGAATACCTGTGGATGGAACACAAAGACGGAAAAGACGCAGCAGACGAACACCACTTCCAGGATATGCAGGGCTACCTCATGCAACCGGGTAACGACAAGAAAGACCTGGTACGCTTTAGGTATTCCAACAAAGAAGACATGTTTGACGGCGTTAGCTACAATAAAGGAGGCCGCATTTTGAATATGCTGCGTAATTATGTGGGTGATGATGCCTTTTTTAAATCACTCAATAATTATTTAACGACCAATAAATTTAAAGCTGGCGAAGCCGGGCAGTTAAGGCTGGCATTTGAAGAGGTAACCGGCGAAGACCTGAACTGGTTCTGGAACCAATGGTATTATGGCAGCGGGCATCCTAAATTAAAAATTGATTATGTGTACGATGATGCTGCAGGAACAGCAAAGGTGATCATTGAACAAACCCAGAAAACAGATAAGGTATTCCGCCTGCCGATAACTATTGATGTGTACAATGGCACGGCAAAACAAAGCCATAAAGTATGGATGGAAAACAAGACAGACAGTTTTATTTTTAACTATACCAAACATCCGGACCTGATCAATGTGGACGCAGCTAAAGCATTGCTTTGTGAAAAAACCGATAACAAAACGGCAGCGGATTTTATCTTTCAAATGAAAAATGCCCCTAATTATTTAGACAGGCGGGAGGCCATAGACTATTTCGTGAAGAAAGGAATGGCGGAACTTTCACTGGGGCTGCAGGATAAATATGAAGGCCTTCGCCGGATGACGATAGACAGGCTGGGTAAATCGAAATTTGCAAAAGATGCAGAGGTGATATCCGCCATTGAAAAGATCGCCAACAGCGATAAAGATAAAAGAACACAGGCAGCGGCTATTAAGTTTTTAGCCAAAACCGAAGACGCCAAATATGAAGCATTGTACAACAGGTTTATCAGTGATTCTTCTTACAGTGTAGCGGGTGCATCGCTGGAAGGCCTTGAAAAATTAGCTCCTTCAAAAGCGTATGAATTGGCAAAAAAATACAGTAAGGATGCCAAAAGCGCCTTAGGCGATGCGGTGAACAGGATCATCATCAGTAATGGTACAGAAGCAGATTTTGATTTTATTGCCAATCAATACAATGATGCCCAGCCAAGCCAGGAAAAGGTAGCCGCCTCCACCCAGTTTTGTGCTTACCTGGAAAAAGTAAATGACCTGGCCAAAATCAAGAAGGGGATCGATCATATCATGACCTTCAGAAAAATGATTCCTGAACAATTCAGAAGCTATGTTGATCCTAGTTTTAAAATGGCCTTTGACAAATTAACTAAAGCTAAAGGTGCTGAAATAGGGGATTATATAAAGAGTGTTTTTAAATAAGCCTTGTTTTGCAAAGAAGCTGTTGTTAATTTTTTGTTGCCACGAATTGCACAAATTACAACGACTTAGATATTCAAAGCCCCTGATAGTAAATCAGGGGCTTTGTTATTAGAGAACATACCATCCGGTAGTTATTATCATATTGCCGGCTATTTTAACAATGTTTTTTATGCCGGTTGCCAATACTGAACAAATATTATTAAGGCTTTCGGGATTGAAGTTGCTGAAAAAAGATCTGCAGTACAATGGCTGGTGGATTGGAATGCCCGCCCGGCTGAACATAGTTCGAACGGGGAAACCCCGGTGAAGGTATGCAGCATTGCTGTTGCGCCGGAGTTGGAATGGAAAGCCGCAACAGAAGTTGAATCAAGTGATGTTGCTGAAAGCCCCAAATAAAAATTAAATTAATTTAGGATAAATATACGGAAGGGTTCAGGCCGCTGTTTCATTCCGACCCGAATTAAAACCTGGGGCAAGGAATGCCTTTAACTTCTGAAGCCTTCTTGATGTAGATGATAGAAAACTCCGTGCCCCCCCTGCTTAAGGTAGCTGCTTTCAGTCCTGAAGTATTGATATCGTAGCTGGCGCCCATTCTCAGCCCGTTGATCTCTAAGCCGATGTAAGGAATGATGGCATCATTCAGCCTTAACCAGGAACCAAAATAAACATTGGTTGGATTCACTTCATCGCCATTTAATAAGGCTGATAAAGCGCCGCCAAGTACCAATTCACTTGCTTTATTCTGCATCTGGTAGATAGCGGAGGTATGAAAAGAAAGATTATCACTTACCGGAAAAGATCCGCCGCCATGTACGGTGATCCTCGAAGCAAGATTCCATGTCTTGTCAATAAAACTTAAATTGGGTTTATTGATGTGGTAAACAGATAAACCGATATAATAGTTATTTGCGCCATTGGTTGAACCGGAATATAACAAGCCTGCATTTATGTCCACATAATTTTGCGTGGTACCATTACTGAAAGTTTCTGCTGTGGGATTGGTAAATCCGTTCTGCGTTAACTGATCTTCGAAAGTCAGTTTATTCCTGTCGAGGATGGCACTGCTGTAGGTAGCCTGGAAACCGGCACCGATAGTATTGTATCCGTCTTCATCCAATGCCTTGTGATAACTTAAAGAAACAGAACCATAATTTAATTTTAATGCAGCATCTGCACTCTGGTCGCTGAGGCCACTGAAACCAATTCCAAACACATCCCCTTTGGGTATCCTGCCTTTTAAAATGCCAAAATCAATTGATGCACTGGTTGTAACATAAGCCTTGGGTATGGATGGCCACTGGTCACGGTGGTTGGCTGCCAATCTCCACTGCCCGTCAAATTTTCCTGTAAAGGCCGGATTAAGGGTAAGCGGTGAAGAAAAGAACTGGGAAAAGTGCGGATCCTGGGCATTTACCAGGGCAACAGTTACCAGTAAAGAAATAAAGAGTAAGATTTTTTTCATCTTTTGAATGATTCTGTACGTTAAAGATAAGTATTTGCAGAAGAATGCTGCATGGAAATCTACAAATGGTTTGGTGGAACCTTCCAGGCGTTCGAAAGCTGTAAGCCTAATAAAACGTTTTTTAAAGACTTTTAGTATCCTGAAATAGCAACTGCTTGAATTTTAATCGATGGAAACCTTTTACGGTTTTAAACGATACCTATGATTGCATTTTTTGCCCAAAGGCCAGGTCACCGGCATCTCCCAGCCCGGGCACTATGTATCCTTTAGCAGTCAATTCATCATCAATATCGCCACACCAGATGGTGGCTTTGGGTACTTCCCTGAGCACATATTCTATACCTACGGTGCAGGCAATCGCACATACGATATGCAGTTCTTTGATGTCGCCTTCATCTTTTAAATGCTGTATGGTTTTTACGAGTGAAGCGCCGGTAGCTATCATCGGATCGCTGATGATAACTACTTTATTATCCAGTTCCGGGCAACTCATGTATTCCAGGCTGATCTCAAATGTGCCATCGGGATGATGTTTCCGGTAAGCACTGATAAAGGCATTCTCTCCTTTGTCAAAATAATTCAGCAACCCGTTGTGCATACCCAGCCCGGCACGTAAAATAGTCGCTAATACCGGCTGGTCGGCCAGCATTTTACAATTGGCTATACCCAAAGGGGTAGTGATCTCCGTTTCTTTCCAAGCCAGCTTCTTGCTGATCTCGTAAGCTATTATTTCACCAATGCGTTCCAGGTTGCGGCGAAATCGCATCCGGTCGTTCTGCACTTCCACATCTCTTAATTCGGCTACCCAGTTACTTACCAATGAATGCTGATCGCTGAGATTAATTACCATTAATATAATTTTGAATTTTTGACATTAGAATTTGAAATTGCACAAGCATATACGTTGTAAAAATAGGAATTAAAAAATCAAAACAGATGATTTACAGGGCAATTGGAATTATGAGTGGCAGTTCACTGGATGGCCTCGACCTCGCTTTTACGGAATTTACCGAAACGGGGGGCAAATGGAGCTTTGCAATTATAGCCGTTGACTGTGTTGAATATTCCGGGGAATGGCTTGAAAAATTGAGCTCAGCCACTGCGCTGCCTGCACTGGATTATCAATTGCTGCACTCCGCATTCGGCCATTATATCGGCGAACAGGTCAATGCATTTATTGACTCCAATCAATTGCACCATAAGGTACATTTGATTGCATCACACGGGCACACCAGTTTTCATCTGCCCGGGAAAAAGATGACCGCTCAATTAGGTGATGGTGCAGCCATTGCAGCCGAAACAAAACTTCCGGTGGTAAGTGATCTGAGGGCCTTGGATATTGCTTTCGGTGGGCAGGGAGCGCCCCTGGTACCCATAGGAGAAAAATTGTTATTTGCCGGGTATGATTATTTTTTAAACCTGGGCGGCATTGCAAATATTTCCATCAATACGGCGGGCAAATACATTGCCTTCGATGTATGTGCAGCCAACCGGGTATTGAATATGCTGGCAGAAGAAACAGGAATAACATATGATGACGGAGGAAAAATAGCGGCTTCAGGGAAAATAAATGACGGATTACTGAAAGCGATGAATGCATTGGAATATTACGGGAAGCCCTACCCCAAATCATTGGCCAACAGCTTTGGGACAGATTTCGTGTACCCGATGATAAAAAATGCAGGTACTGCTGTGGAAGATGCGTTAAGAACTTATACGGAACATATTGGTGTGCAGGTGATGAAGGCGTTGGGTGACGAAAGACCAATGACAACGGACGACAGACGGAGTATGCTGGTTACGGGTGGTGGCGCTTTGAATACCTTCTTAATGGAAAGATTAAAAACTGTACTGGCAGAAAAAAATATTGAGGTGGTGGTTCCGGAAGAAAAGATAATCCACTACAAGGAAGCCGTGATCATGGCATTGATCGGGATATTAAGGTGGCGGGAAGAAGCCAATGTGCTGCCCTCGGTAACAGGGGCTGCACAAGCCAGTATTGGCGGGGCGATGTGGCTGGGTGGAGAAGCATAATACCATTTGTTTCCCGTTACCCGTTACTTGTTACTCGTTACTCGTTACTCGTTTTTTGTTTCTCGTTTGGAGTATTTGTGTGTTGGCAGTTTTTATTGTTTGTGAGTGTAAACTATTTGTTTTGGTTTACTGTTGGGTGTATTAGCGTGTTTGCAGTTTTTATTACTTGTGAGCTTTAACGATTTGTTTGGGATATATTTCTTTTTATTGTAAAAAATTTTGAGATGAAAAAAATACTGGCGGTTATTTTAATAATTGGTGTTTTGTTTACAGCCTGTAACAGCAAAGCAAAAAATGAAGCGGCTGAAAAAGACGGGTATGAAAAGGCAAAAGAATCTTTGGAGGAAAAGGAAAAGAAAAACCCAACGGCCTTTTTAAAAGTAACCAGCAAAGACAGGCACAACCTGATTGGGCAGACCGTAATAAAAGGCACCATTAATAATAACGCCAAAGTATGTGTGTATAAAGATGTGGAACTGGAATTATCCTTTTTCAGCAAGACCGGGGTATTGCTGGAAAAGGATAACGAAAAAATTTATGAAGTGATCGCCCCCGGGAAATCGGCCGATTTTAAAACCAAATATTTTGCCCCGAAGGGAACTGACAGCGTGGGAATAAAAATTTTGGGGGCGAAGGTGAATTGAATTTTAATACTTCATTACTCAATGTGGTTTACAAAAATATGTGCATAATTTATTACTTTCTTCCCTGCTACCTCATATAAAACAACCACTCATAAAAGCAAATCATTCGCCTCCACAGCCGGTCCCGACTTTTAGTTGGGACGTAACTGGAATCCCGACTTTCAGTTGGGACTGTTTTTGCTTCTTTCAAATAAATTTGCTTCGCATTTTTTTGAATCTTGCCTTCGGCAAGACCGAACCAAAAAATGCAGCTAACCCAGTTACTGGTATGAGTGAGCACATTAGATTGCAAGCGTAAAATTTAATTCCTTAAGTAAACGACATTGATTTACGAATAAGCATTATTGTTCAATAAACTTAAACCCATCCCCATCAAACAATCCCAGATCACTGAGCTTTAAATGCGGTATTACCAGCAATGCCATAAAAGATAATGTCATGAATGGCGCAGCTAATGTAGAACCCAATTCTTCTTTCGTCATTTTATCTATTGCGGTATAATCAGCAGCTACTTTATACCCGTCTTCATTGCTCATTAATCCGGCAACAGGCAGGCCAAGTACAGCCGATGAGGAATGGCTCACTGCACTTACTCCGCCCTGTTCCTTTATCACCAGGTTCACCGCTTTGCAAATGCTTTCATCATCCACCCCCACGGCAATAATATTATGGCTGTCGTGCGCAACCGTAGATGCAATGGCGCCTTGTTTTAATCCAAAGTTCTTTACAAATGATTTTGCTACGGGTGCATTTTTGTAGCGGTTCACCACTACGATTTTTAAAATATCATTTGCCACATCACTCACAATATTCCCGTTTTCAATTTTGGCATTGGCTAAAATTTTATTGGTGATCAGTTGCCCTTCCAGTGCTTCTATTACATATACTTCTTTTTCGCCTTTGTCTTGTATTTCAAAATCGGAAACTGTTTTTTCTGCACAGCTAAACTGGTTGATTATTGCAGATGGCTTTGTTTCTATTAAGGACTTGCCATTTTCGGCCACCAGTTGCCCGTTGATAAAAGTCTGCATTACTTTAAAATCAATCAGGTCCTTTACCACAATAAAATCCGCTGCATCGCCAACTTTCAGCATCCCCACTTCCATGTTATAATGCAGCACCGGGTTGATACAGGCTGCCTGCAACACTTTAAAAACCTCAATGCCTTTTGCCACTGCCCTGGCACATAACAGGTTGATATGGCCATCCACCAAACTGTCCGGATGTTTGTCATCGCAGCAAAACATCATGTTGTCATAATGTTCCTCCATCAGCCCGATCACTGCCTCAAAATTCTTTGCAGCACTCCCCTCCCGTATCAAAATCTTCATACCGTAGTTCAATTTATCCAATGCTTCTTCCGCAGTAAAACATTCGTGGTCGGTACTGATCCCTGCATCAATATATTTCTTTGCATCTGCTCCCCTTAATCCCGGTGCATGGCCATCTACCGGCTTATTATATTTTTTTGCAGACGCAATTTTTTTCATCACTTCCTCATCACCAAATAACACTCCCGGAAAGTTCATCATCTCACTCAAATACCGGATCTCCTTTTTCTGCAGCAAGGCATCTACTGCTGTTGAATCCAATGCTGCACCGGCCGTTTCAAAAATGGTGGCGGGCACACAACTGGGGGCACCAAAATTAAATTTGAATGGCACCGTATTGCCATTGGCTATCATAAATTCCACCCCTTTTATGCCGCAAACATTGGCTATTTCATGCGGATCGCTGATGGTGGCCACTGTGCCATGCACCACTGCTAACTTTGCAAATTCCGACGGCACCAGCATACTGCTCTCTACATGCACGTGGCTGTCGATAAAACCGGGCAGAATATAGTGCAGCGGCTGATTTGCCGGCAGTGCTACCTCGCTGACTGAGATAATTTTCCCCTTATCAAAAACCACTTCTCCATCAACTATTTTTTTATTGAGGATGTCAACAATTTTCCCGGTGATCTTTTGCTCCATAGTATAAATTTTATTTTGCTGCAAATGTAAGCTGCTTTATTATTTTCAGTTCAAGACAAATTAAAAGGCAGTTTCTTTTCACGCCTTTTGTTAACTTATAGAATTATACTTTTAACCCGCAATCTCTTTACCGAAATATTAGCTTTTATAAATTCAAACGTTTTTGCCTCCACAGCCGGTCCCGACTTTTAGTTGGGACGTAACTGGAACGCCGCTACTTTTTCTCCTTTGAAAAAATATGCCCGCCTGAACGGAACGGGCAGGCTTCGCATTTTTTCAATCCCGCCTAGGGCGATACCGTAGAAAAAGAGGCGGCTAACCCAGTTACTGGTAAGAGTAAAAAAACAATCTCTATAACATCACAATAGAGCATTTCGAAGTAAATGCGTAATTCTTTTAACTAAATTCTCCAGCCTGCAATTTTCATCTACCTTTATTTTCTAAAATTATCAACAATGAAAACACTTATTCCATTTGGCCTGTTTATACTATTCCTTATTATAGTACAATTTGCCAGTGGGCAAACAGTAGATGAAGTAATTGAAAAATATGAAGCCGCCCGCGGGGGAAAAGAAAAGTTGGCTGCAGTAAAATCCATTTACATGGAAGGCAGCCGTGAAATGATGGGCAATGAAGTAACGGTAAAAGTTACCAAAGAACAGGGCAAACTTAGCCGCACTGAATTTGAAATGGGCGGTACCAACGGCTTTATGCTAATAACAGACAAAGAAGCATGGAACTATATGCCGATGCGTTCACCCGCACCTGTAAAAATGCCTGATGAAGCCCTTGCCGGGATGCAAACCGAACTGGATATTGCCGGGCCATTGGTTGATTATGTTACCAAAGGCCATAAAGCAGAACTGGCAGGAAAGGACAGCATTGACGGAAATACCTGCTACAAAATAAAACTCACCACCAGCGCAGGAAAAGAAATCACTTATTGGATTGATGCGTCAACTTACCTGGTCACCCAATCCGCTGCCAAAGGTGGCGGCATGTTTGGCGGTGGCGGAAGAAGAAAAGAAGGAACAGAGCCACCAATTGTTTATACGGAATATAAAGATTACAAAGCAGTAGACGGAATTTTGTTTGCCCACAACATCGAAACAAAAAATCCGAGCGGCCAGGGAAGGGCCGGCGGGGGAACCACTTTTGACAAGATCGAACTCAATAAACCCGTTGATGCCAGGTTATATAAACCTGAATAAATTTTCACTATGAAATTTGCCTGCTGCACTTTACTGTTTTTTCTATTTTTGATTTGCCCCAACAATGCAACAGCACAAACAGCCAATGAAATCCTCGACAGGTATTTTGCCGCTATTGGCGGCCTGGAAAAATTTGATTCCATAACAACAGAAACAGCAGAAGGGCGCAGAGAAGTAGACGGAACCGCGGAAACAATAACAATAACCAAAGAGGGCGACGGGTTATGGCGTGAAGAAGTGATAAGCAATGGTGGAAGGCATTTTACCCTGCTTACGAAAGAAGGGGGATGGGAGTATAATGAATATGGCGGCAAAAAACTGAAGAAACTGAAGAAAAGCAGAAAGGACAAATATGATACTGCTGCCAACATAGAACCTTCTTTGACAAATTATAAACAACCCGGTTTCCTGGCTATGCTGCTGGGCAAAGATTCTGCCGATGGCAAACAATGTTTCAAACTAAAAATCAATGAACCGGGAAGGCAGGAAATTTTTGTTTGGTTCGATACTGAAAGCTTTCTGAAAATCCAATCGGCTGTGCCAACCATTGCTGGTGTTTACAATAGGCAAAACAAAATTGATGAGGTGCAGGTAAATGTGTTCACGGTTTTCAGGAACTATAAAAATGTGGATGGCTTATTGTTTCCCTTTACCTGTTTGATAAATGCACTCGATATACTTAGCAATGAACCCGTAAGAAAAGTAGCTACCTATTTTAATAAGATAGCAATCAATAAACCCGTTGACCCCCGGTTATATAAACCCGAATAAACCTTTACATTGCAATGAAAATACCTGCTCCACTAATTTTAGCCGTTCTTTTATTCCTCTGCCAACTGCCTGTTTTTGCACAACCGGCTGCTGATACTATAGCAACGGCCATTATA
>JAYVUL010000167.1:0-6905 GCA_043787935.1 Chitinophagaceae bacterium
GCGGTAGTTATATTGCAGACAATTTTAAGGAAAAAAATTATTTCGGTTTACCAATGCTGCAATGGATAGGGCTTACGGCTGATGAAAAGAATGCCGCTACTTTACAAGTTCAGCCCTATCCTCATATGCTCAAATGGTTGCGGGATTAATTTTTTTAACAGGGCAAAGATTTCAACTCAAAATAATTATTCATGAACATAGGTATCCTGCTTCCGCTTTCCAATGCGCATTCTGGTATGGGAAAAGATTTTTTGGACGGGTTTAATTCTCTCCTTGCACAAAAACAGCTTACCGGCGCCATTACTATCAAAAAAGAAAATATTTCCTTTGGGGGTTTAGAAAAAGATGTATATGCCAAGGCGGAAAAATTGCTCGTAAGTGATGATGTGGATATTCTGATTGCCTATATTGATGAGAAAGTAACGGGCATGTTGTATTCATTGGTTCAGGCTACGGGGAAACTTGTTTTGATAGTAAATCCCGGTGCCAATTACCCGCTAAACTGGATAGCACAATCAACCGTTATTCACCTTAACCTGCAGCATGCTTTTTTATGCCGGCTCACCGGAGCTATGGCAGCAGGCAGGGTAAACAAAAATGCAGCCTATGCTTCTTCGTTTTACGATTGCGGCTACCTGCATTCTGCAGCCATGGTTAAAAATTTTATGGAATCGGGAGGTACTATTCTGCATAACTATATAAACAACCAACTCTACGATGATAAGTTTGAAGTTAACCAATTAACGGATTTTCTGACATTCAGTCCTGATTGTTCAACTCTCCTTTGTGTATTTGATGAACTACCGGCTTCACTTTTTTATGACCGGTTGAACGTACATAAAGCAGACCATCCTTTGCAGTTATTTGTTTCACCAATGATGCTGACGGAAAAAGCATTGGGAAAAAGGGAGAAAGGGTTTAATTTTTCTATTGAAGGCTATCTTCCCTGGCAGCCGGGTTTGAAAACTGAAAACAATCAAAATTTTACAAAGGCCTGCACCCGTGCTGCATCCATTTTTTCATTACTGGGTTGGGAAACCGGATTGGTCATCAATGAAATTTTACAGCATTATAAAAATAATTTCCACGAAGGAGAAATAATCGCAGAGCATTTGAAAAAAGCTATTTTGAACGGGCCAAGGGGTGAAATGAAACTTGACCCGGAAACAATGTATTATACAGCGCCGGCAGGCAGGTTTAAACTGGAAGCAGGTACAACAGTTGCTGCAGTAGAATGGATAACTGACCTTGAGAAGGAGTGGAAAATTTTTACTGCTATACAAACCGAAGGTGCCATTACCGGCTGGACGAATACTTACTTATGTTATTAATTTATGGGTGAAGCAAAAGTTATACTCCTCTGCGGCAGCCGGATGGCCATGCAGGTTTTACAAAATCTTGTTTTTTTTAAACAACTTGTCGCAGTAGTTATTCCGGTAAGTTGCAAGGAGTTTGCGCTGGAAGTGCAGGGGCTTTTAAAAGAAAGTGGTATTCCCGTAGTAACCGTTACAAAAAAAAATTACTCCACCAGATTACAGCAAATAATAAAAAAATATGATGCAGCACTGGGTCTGATGGTAACCTTCCCTTATAAACTGCCTGCCTCGGTGTACATGCTGCCCGAAAAAGGTTTCTTTAATTTTCATCCAGGTCCATTGCCTGCATACCAGGGCCCAGACCCTATGTTTCAGCAAATAAAAAACAAGGAAGAGTATGCTGTGGGTACCATCCATAAGGTGGATGATGATTTTGATACCGGACAGTTGGTACTATCCGAAAAAATCCGTTTATCTGTTGACGATACGCATGGTACGCTTATTACAAAACTGGCAGGATTGGCCGCAGGCATGATTGGCATTTTGATAAAAATGACCAGCTTCGGTATTACTATACCCTCCCGCCCGCAAGATTTAAAAAAAGCAGTATATTATAAAAGACAGTCGGCACCTGATATTACCATTAACTGGCATACGATGAATGCCGATACGATATTGCCCTCGTCAATGCCTGCAATCCATGGAATAAAGGGGCAGTAACAAAATGTAATCAAAAAATAATACGCATCCTGGAGGCCGAAAAAACTGAACCTGCAAATATCATGACTGCAACAGACCCCGGGATGATAATGGCGATTGAAAAAGATGGAGTTATTGTATCAACTAACAGCCAGGTCCAATTAAAGGTCAGGTTAATTTATATTGATGAGGGGTTTATGAGTGCTGCAAGATTAAGTGAGCTTGGATTTCTTAGCGGTAACCATTTTGAGAACCTTTGAATACCACCGTATATTTACTTTATAAGTGATTCCTGCAATTAGTCTTGATTATTTTTTTGAAATAGATAAATAAGCTTTAAGTTTATAACCTTATACAGGCAACAGAAACAATACCAGGTTTGTATTGCTGAATCCTTTGCCCGGGTATAAGCAGAAATCTATTTATCCCGCCAAGTATCTTAAAACCAAAACAGAAATAATAAAATCATTCTTTAATAATTAAAACTTATTCACTATGTCAACACCTTTTGTAGGGCAGGTCATAATGTTCGGTGGCAATTTCCAGATTTCGGGCTGGATGTTTTGCCAGGGGCAGCTTTTGTCCATTGCACAGAATGATGTATTATTTGCATTGATTGGCACTATTTATGGCGGCGATGGGCAAACTACTTTTGCTTTACCCGACCTCCGAAGCAGGGTACCTGTACACCAGGGCACACTTGCCGGCGGAGATACCTATAGTATAGGCCAGCAGGGTGGAGTTGAAAATGTAACCTTACTCACTGCGCAGGTACCGGTTCACAACCATTTAGCTAACTGTAATTCAGTTGCTGGAACAAGTGATAATCCAGCTGGTAATATCTGGTCGCTGGCACCGGATCTTGATCCGTACTCTAATGCCCCCACAGGCGCAGTAATGAAAGCCACTGCTGTTGCTAACGGTCCTGTTGGTGCCGGGCAGCCTCATGACAACATTATACCTTACCAGACACTGAACTATCTTATTGCTTTGCAAGGTGTATTCCCTTCAAGAAATTAAATTAATTAAACAATTAAAATATTAAACTATGGCATCAGATCCATTTTTATCCGAGATACAAATATTTGCTTTCAATTTTGCGCCCCGGGGCTGGGCAGTCTGCAATGGGCAGTTATTAGCCATCAACACAAACCAGGCACTGTTTTCCTTGTTGGGAACAACCTATGGAGGCAATGGACAAACTAATTTCGCCCTTCCCAATCTGCAGGGTCGTGTACCCATGCATATAGGTACAAATTTTGTTCAGGGCCAGACAAGCGGTGAAGAAACACATACCCTGATCATTTCTGAAATGCCCGCACATACCCACCAGGTATCAGGAACCAGTGCCATTGTATCCCAGACTTCTCCGGGGGGTAATTTATGGGCTAACGGAGCGCAGGGCAAAGCATATTCCAATGCGGCACCTAATGGAACTATGAACGCTGGTTCTATTGGAAATGCCGGTAGCGGCCAGGCACATGAGAACAGAAATCCTTATTTAACGCTCAATATCTGTATTGCATTACAGGGAATTTTCCCATCAAGAAACTAATTTACTTTACTTAAAAAATAATTTTTATGGCAGATGCTTATATAGCAGAAATAAGGATGTTCGGGTGCAATTTTGCACCTAGAAACTGGGCTTATTGCAACGGGCAATTATTAGCAATTGCACAAAACACCGCTTTGTTTTCCTTGTTAGGAACCACTTATGGCGGCAATGGTCAAACTACTTTTGGATTGCCCAATCTTCGGGGAATGGCAGCCATTGGACAGGGACAGGGACCGGGATTGAGTAACTATCAATTGGGCCAGACGGGCGGCTCCAGCACCGTAACCCTGACAGCTAACAACATTGCACTACACTCCCATACTGCTATTGGAGATAACGGAGATGGCGTTAATGGTAATGGGCCTGTAGCCCATGCCTGGGCCACCCCCTCAGCCGACCGGGATGTTAACTTATACGATACCAATGGCGCTTTGGTAAATATGGCCACAAATGCATTGGCAAATACAGGGGGCAATGGGCCCCATAACAACCTGATGCCTTACCAGGTAGTGGGTTTTTGTATTTGCCTGTTTGGGATTTTCCCTTCGAGGAATTAAAGAATAAACTGTACTTTTAAAAGTTGCTGAATCCATGTCCTGCATCTGAAAAAATGTAAAGACATGGATTTTTAATTTTAGAACAATTAATTAGTAATAAACCAACCTGCTTGTATGAGAAATTCTAACCTGCGCAAATGTGCCAAAATTATTTTAACTGCTGTTTTCATTGCGGCCATTGGCGCTGCCAATGCGCAAACCACAACAGTTTCCACCACGGTTGATGAGAACAATGGTAATACTACAAATATTACTACTTTAAACGGTACTCCCGGAGGTGCTGGTATCAGTCTTCGTGAAGCCATTATTGCTGCCAGCAATGAACCGGTTGGTGCAACTATTACCATTAATATCCCGGCGGGAAATTATGCTATTACATTAGCAGGTGTAGATAATACAGGGCTTCTTGGTGATCTCGATCTCAATGTACCGGCAGTTTTAGGTACTAAAACAGTAAATATCACCGGTGCTGGTTCTGCATCAACCACACTTACAGGCCTTGTTGGTGAAAGGATATTGGAAGTACATGCATTGGCTTCAATTGGTAGCATAACACTAAATCTTACAGGTGTAACGCTTACAGGCGGAAGTCCAGTATCTAGTTCAGGCGGAGCAATGCTTACCGGCAGGAATGGAGATATTACCAATATCAGCAATTGTGTGTTCAGCAATAATGTATCAAGCAATGCGGGAGGGGCACTCTCACAAAGTTCGGGCAGCCAGTTTCATAATTTAACGGTAACCAATTGCTCATTCATCAACAACACATCTAATGGATCAGGTGGGGCGATAAGTTTTAATGGTAACGGAACAAGTACTGTTTTAATTGATCAGTGCATATTTACCAATAATACTTCCACTGCATCAAATGGTGGTGCCATTAATATTTCTGGTACTCTCCCCGGCCCAACACTTTGCAATATCACCCGCAACACATTTACCGGTAACACCGCCAATGTGGGGGGTGCTGCTATTAATGCGACTAATATAGTTACCATCAATGCAAATTATAACCGCATAGTGGGTAATAATTCAACAGCCGCCACAGGAAAAATGATCCTAGGTACAGGCGGAGTGATAGTAACTTTTAATACTGATAATAACTGGTGGGTTGTAAATACTGGTCCAACTGCTGCCAATGTAGATGTTTTGGGTTCTACACCTGCCAACTGGCTGCAGTTAAGAGCCAGCGCATCACCTACACAGGTTTGTACAGGCGGGACATCAACGGTTACTGCAAGTTTCCTTACTAATTCTGGTGGGTCTGCAGTTTCTGCAGCTAATCTTACTCCTGAAATAGGGCTTCCTATTTCTTTCACTGCTGCACTGGGAACACTATCAGGTGCACAGCCAACAATTCAGGCAAGTGGTACAGCAACGGTTACGTATACTGCCGGCGGGGCTTCCGGTGCGGGAACTGTAAATGCTGTAGTGGATAATGTGCCGTCAAGTGAAACTACTCCCGCAAGAGCTAACATAACAATCAGCAACCCTGTAGTTGTTAATCCTGTTGTAACAACCGGTTCAGTAGGAAACGCATTCAGCCAAACCTTTACGGCAACAGGCGGTATTGCGTCTTATACCTTTTCAACTGTTAGTACCTTACCAGCAGGACTATCACTTTCTTCAGCTGGTGTATTAAGTGGCACACCAACAGTAACGGGTTCATTCCCAATTGTAGTTAGTGTTTCAGATAATATCGGCTGTACGACTTCCGGTTCTACGTATACTCTTACAATTTGTAATACGATCACGGTAACCAATCCTGCAACAACAACAGGGTTTGTTGGTACTCCATTTAGTCAGACCTTTACTGCTTCAGGTGGCACACCAGCTTACATATTCACTACTGTAAGTACATTACCAGCAGGCCTGTCACTTTCAACTGGAGGTATATTAAGTGGCACACCATCTGCAGGAAGTGCAGGAACTTATCCTATTGTAGTAACAGCAACGGATGCCGGGGGTTGTATTGGTAGCGGTTCAACATATAGTCTGGTGATATCAGCATCATCTCCTGTTGTATTAACTTGTCCCGTAAATACAACAACTACGGCTTGTCAAACGCAGGCAGCAGTAAACACAGCATTTGCAACATGGCTGGCTACAGCCAGTGGAACTGGTGGTTGCAGTGGAGTATTAACGAATAACAATACAGGTGCTCCATCCAATTGCGGTGGTTCAACAACAGTAACCTTTACTTATACCAGCACCTGTGCACCATTAACGACAACCTGCCAAGCCACGTTTACAGTATCTGCCCCACCAGTAGTAGTGTTAACTTGCCCTGCAAATACAACCACAACTGCTAATCAAACACAGGCAGCGGTAAATTCCGCCTTTGCGGTCTGGCTGGCAACAGCAAGTGCAAGTGGCGGCTGTAATGGGGTATTAACTAATAATAACACCGGTGCTCCATCCAATTGCGGAGGTTCAACAACGGTAACGTTTACGTATACCAGCACTTGTGCGCCGTTGACAACCACCTGCCAGGCCACCTTTACTGTTCCACCATCAACTGTAAATGCTATAGCAACACCTGCTTCACAAAGCATTTGTTCTGGATCAACAATTACCAATATCGTATTAACAGGTAGTGTACCGGGTACAACTTATACCTGGACAAGGGATAATGTTGCTACAGTAACGGGTATTGCTGCAAATGGTGCGGGCAGCCCGATCAGTGGTTCATTAACCAATACCACCAATGCTCCTGTAACAGTAACGTTTACTATTACACCAACAGCCAATGGTTGTCCGGGTGCAGCAATTACTGCA
>JAYVUL010000168.1:0-12833 GCA_043787935.1 Chitinophagaceae bacterium
CCCGGCGCTGTAATAGCTGCCATCCCACAAGATCTGAAATATGAAGGCGAAAGCACTACTGTAGAAATTGGTGATAATACTACTATACGTGAATTTGTAACCGTAAACCGGGGCAGCAAAGACAGGTGGACAACCAAGGTAGGCAACAACTGCCTCATCATGGCGTACAGCCATATTGCCCACGACTGCATTGTTGGCAACAACTGCATCATGAGCAACAATACCCAAATGGCCGGCCATGTATTGGTAGGAGATTATGCCATCCTGGGCGGCATGTGCGCCGTACACCAGTTTGTGCAAATTGGCCAGCATGCTTTTGTAAGCGGGGGTTCACTGGTTAGCAAAGATGTACCGCCTTACATCAAAGCGGGCCGTACGCCATTAAGTTATGCAGGGGTAAACTCAGTGGGCCTCAAGCGCCGTGGCTTTTCATTAGACAGGATCAACCAGATACTGGATATCTACCGTATCATTTACAACAAAGCGATGAATACATCACAGGCACTAAATTTTATTGAAGAAGAATTACCGGCAACAGATGAAAGAGATGAGATCGTAACCTTCATAAGAGAAAGTGGCAGGGGAATTATTAAAAGGTTTACAAAGGGGAGTATGGATGATGAATAAACCCCTCAGTACGCCCCTATCCCCCGTCCGAACGGATTCATCCGGGCGGGCCTAAAGGGGGACAAAGGCAAGAGTCTTATAATATTTAGCTCTTTAAATACTCAGCACATTATTATCTGCTTTCAATAAAACCACCAACATTTATCATACTTTCAAAATTCCCCTTTAGGGGATAGGGATGCAGATCACACTAACCAACGCCGGCAAACGATTCAACAGGGAATGGATATTCCGGGGCCTCAGTTATGATTTTATTGCGCCCAAAAAATACGCCATCACCGGCTCCAATGGTTCAGGCAAATCAACATTGCTGCAGGTAATTTCCGGCTCCCTCACATTTAATGAAGGAACAATCATTGTGCAAAACGAGAAACGAGAAACAAATAACGAGAAACGAGAGACGAAAAGCGACCAACAGCAAAGGCCAAACGAGAAACAACAAACGAGCAACAAGAAACAAGAAACGAAAATCGAAAACCTCTTCCAAAAAATATCCATCGCCGCCCCCTATTTAGAATTGATAGAAGAAATGACCGCCAATGAATTTTTATCTTTTCACAATTCTTTTAAGCCATTATCCCTCACCAATCAAGAAGCTTTGCACATTGTACAACTGGACAAAGCAGCCAACAAACAGATCCGCTATTTCAGCAGCGGCATGAAACAAAGGCTAAAGCTGGCCCAGGCATTTTTCTGCCAAAGCCCGGTATTGTTATTGGATGAACCCACCACCAACCTCGATGCAGAAGGCGTTGCCCTGTATCATGATTTGATAAACAAATACACCAAAAATAAATTGGTCATCATCAGCAGCAACGACAAACAGGAGTATGCTTTTTGTGATGAAGTGATTGCGATCGGAGACTACAAGAATGCCTGATTGGTTCATGTCGGATGTCTGATCTGCGGAGCGTGCCTTAAATCAGGTATCCTACATCATACATCCTACCGCTTGCTTGCAATCAACAAATTCAAATCAGTAAACTTCAGATCAAAGCGTTCGCTCAAATGAAAATTAGTCAAGCTGCCTTTGAATAAATAAATGCCACTGCGGATATTGATCTTGTGCCAGATCACATTGTCAATACCGCCATCTTCAGCAGTTTCCAGCAGCAGCGGCATCAATACATTGCTGATGGCCTGGGAGGCCGTACGGGCAAAGCCGCTGGGGATATTGGGCACACAATAATGTATTACATCGTATTTACGGAACACTGGTTTTTCATGAGTGGTCACATCGCTGGTTTCAAAGCAGCCGCCACGGTCAATGCTAACATCCACGACCACTGTGCCTGGCCGCATTTGGCTCACCATTTCTTCTGATACCACAATCGGCGTTCTGCCGCCGGTGCTGCTGAGGGCACCTACCGCCACATCGCAGGTCTTTAATTGTTTGGCTAAAATTTTAGGTTCTATTACTGAGGTCCACAAGCGGCCACCGATATTATTTTGTAACCGCTTCAGGCGGTAAATACTGTTGTCAAAGATCTTTACACTGGCTCCCATGGCAAGGGCCGTCCGGGCAGCATATTCCCCCACAATGCCTGCACCAATGATGATGACTTTTGTTGGTGGAATACCACTGATACCGCCCACCAGTACACCCTTACCATTATTGGCATTGCTTAAATATTGCCCGGCTATCAGCATTACCGCACTACCAGCAATCTCACTCATGCTGCGTACAATGGGGTTGTGGCCGCTGTCGTCTTTCAGGTTTTCAAAACTCAACGCCGTTATTTTTTTGTCCATCATCTTTTGCAGGATGGATTTTTTCATCACGGCCAAATGAATCGGCGAAATAATGTATTGATTGGGTTTTAACAACTCACATTCACTCTCACTCACCGGGGCGCTTTTTACCAGGATGTCACATTCAAACACCGCCTGTTTATCAAAAGCAATGGTAGCACCGGCATCGCTGTAATCTTTGTCTGTATAGCTGGCACCCTCTCCAGCCTTGGTTTCCATCAGCACCCGGTGGCCATTGGCCACCATTACGCCAACAGCCTCCGGAGTAAGCGCAATCCTGTTTTCACTGAAAGATGTTTCTTTGGGAATACCTATGAACAACTCGGTGCCTTTAGGTTTAATATCTAAGGTCTCTTCTAAAGTTTCATAAGAAAAAGAAGGGGAAACAAATGGTTTTGATGTAGCCATAAATAATTAAGAATTGAAAGATTTGCTTTTAAGCAGGCTACAAATTACAAATTTATTGTGAGCTTTCTGGTATCATTATTCGTTACGGCGATATGAATATGTAAAGTGGTTTCAGGGAAAAGAGAGGCTGCTTTTTCCGGCCATTCCACAAAGCAATAATTTCCTGAATACAAACAATCTTCCACACCAGCCTGTATTGCTTCCTCCTCATCCTTAAGCCTGTACAGGTCAATATGGTAAATTGTTTCACCAGCCATCCCCTGGTATTGATTGATGATGGAAAAAGTAGGGCTGGTTACGGCATCCTTTACACCAAGGCCTTCACACAAAGCATGTACAAAAGTTGTTTTGCCTGCACCCATTTCTCCATGCAGGGCAATCACCTTATTGCTGGCAGCAAGTGCCAGCATTTTTTTTGCCGCTTCACCAATTTCATCCAGCGTAAAATTTACCTCCATGTTGCAAAGATATTTTCCTTCATTAGTAATCTGCTAACAATTAACCACAATAATTTTGCAGTATGGAAAAAGTAGAATGGAAAGTAGATGGAATGGATTGCACCAATTGCGCCCTCACAATCAATAAATACCTTATTAAAGAAGGATTGAAAGAAGTAAAAGTGAACTTTATCGGCGGCGATGTAAGCTTTGAAATGAATGAGAACATTACAAAAGAGGCCATCGCAAAAGGGATAGAGGACTTAGGCTACAGGGTCCAAAACGAGAAACAAGAAACGACTAACAAGAAACGGGAAACGAAATTCTTCAGCAATCATTTACAACGGTTCTTATTCTGCCTCCCTTTCACGCTCGTGCTGATGCTGCACATGCTTCCCTGGCATATCCATTTTTTAATGAACCCCTGGATACAGCTCGTTATTTGTATACCGGTTTACTTTGTGGGGATGGGGTATTTTGGGGTGAGTGCCATAAAAAGTTTACGCAGGGGAATACCCAATATGAATGTGCTGATTGCATTGGGAGCCACTGCTGCATTTGTGTACAGTTTAATTGGAACAATTGGCAACCTGGGAATGGATTATGTTTTTTATGAAACAACCGCCACTATCATTACCCTGGTTTTTTTGGGCGAATGGGTAGAACATAAATCTGTAGCTACAACGCAAAAAGAACTCAATAAACTGGCCCGCCAACAAAAAGTAATGGCCAATATGATTGCTTTTGATGAGGATCAAAAAGAAATAATTTTTCTGGTAGAAAATACAAAGCTTCATGTGGGCGACCTCATTTTAATAAAGAGTGGTGAACAGGTGCCAATGGATTGCAAAATATTATGGGGTGATGTGCATGTAAACGAGGCATTGCTTACCGGCGAAAGTGAGCCCGTACGCAAACAAAAAAAAGATGCCTTAACCGGTGGCAGCCTGGTAACAGATGGCACCGTAAAAGCGCAGGTAACTGCTATTGGTAAGGATACGGTGCTGAGTAATATTTTAAATTTGGTAAAACAGGCCCAGTCGGAAAAACCACCGGTGCAACAGCTGGCTGATAAAATAAGTGCAGTGTTTGTGCCGGTTGTATTAGGTATCTCAATAATCACTTTTTTGCTCAACCATTTTGCTTTTGATGTAGCGGTAAACAATTCATTAATGAGAAGTATTGCCGTATTGGTTATCAGTTGCCCTTGTGCCATGGGCCTTGCCACACCTGCCGCTATTGCAGTTGGATTAGGCAGGGCTACCAAAAATGGGATCTTGTTCCGCAATGCCAAAAGCCTGGAGTTATTTAAGAACATCACCACGGTTGTGTTTGATAAAACCGGCACTTTAACTAAGGGTCAATTAACAATCAGTAAAATTGAAAGCAGTATTAATGAAGAAGAATTTAAACGAATTGTTTTCTCTTTGGAAAAATATTCCAATCATCCCATCGCAAAAACAATTGTAAAGGAATGGAAAATAAACAATGCCATCCATTGGAAGAAGATTGAAGAAATAAAAGGATTGGGTGTTGTTGCAGAAGATTCAAATGGAGATACCTACCGGCTGGGATCGTATAAGATTGCCCACACACAAACACCAGACAACACCCATACTGCTTACCTGCTAAAGAATGATATACTTGCCGGTTGGTTTGATATGGAGGATGAAATAAGAAAAGAAACGGCCGGGGTAATTAATTACCTGCACAACAAAAAAATTAAAACAGTTTTGTTAAGCGGCGACAGTACCGCAAGAACAAAAAAAGTAGCTGATCAGTTGGGCATTGACGAAGTGTATGCAGAAAAAAGCCCTGATGAAAAGCTGGCAATTATAGAGCAGTTAAATGCCGATTCACCTGTTGCCATGGTGGGGGATGGCATCAATGATGCACCTGCTTTGGCAAAAGCCACCATCGGCATTTCACTAAGTGACGCCACCCAATTAGCCATGCAGAGTGCACAAGTGGTTTTAATGAACAATGGCATTGAACATTTGCCATTAGCCCTTGGCCTGGGCAAACACACCTTTACCACCATCAAAGAAAATTTATTCTGGGCATTTATTTATAATATCGTAGCTATTCCTGTTGCGGCAGTGGGATTGCTGCATCCCGGTATTGCCGCACTGGCAATGGGCTTTAGCGATGTGGTGCTGGCAATAAACTCCATCCGTTTAAATTACAGGAAAGTAGTTTAATTTCAGGGTGAAAATCTTTTCTTTTTTGACCACACTCGAAATACTAAAACAATATTGGGGCTACGAAAGTTTCCGTCCGCTGCAGGAAGATATTATTAACTCCGTATTGGAAGGAAAAGATACGCTTGCCTTATTACCTACCGGTGGCGGTAAATCAATTTGCTTCCAGGTACCTGCCCTGGCACAGGATGGAATTTGTTTAGTGATCAGCCCGTTGATTGCATTGATGAAGGACCAGGTGGAAAATTTAAAACGAAAAGGTATCCTGGCATTATCTGTATACTCCGGCATGAGTTTTTTGGAAGTGAAAAAAACTTTGCAAAATGCGGCGCATGGCAATTATAAGTTTCTATACGTTTCTCCTGAACGCCTGGAAACGAATTTGTTTCTTGAATACCTGCCTTCAATAAATGTTAATCTCATTGCGGTAGATGAAGCCCATTGCATCTCTCAATGGGGATATGATTTCAGGCCACCTTATTTACGCATTGCCGGCTTAAGAGAACATTTACCGGGTGTGCCTGTACTGGCGCTTACAGCATCCGCCACCAAACAAGTGCAGGATGATATTTGTGAAAAATTGGCCTTCCCTAAAAACCACCAGCGTTTTCAGCAGTCCTTTGAAAGGCCCAATCTTTCTTACAGTGTGTTTAATGAAGCATCCAAGCAAAATAAGTTGCTCCAGATATTGAAAAATGTTAAGGGCAGCGCTATCGTTTATTGTAAAAGCCGGAAGCATACAAAAGATATTGCTGATTTGCTGAAGCTGAATAATATCAATGCCAATTTTTATCATGCAGGCCTTGGCAATGAAGAAAGAAACAGCAGGCAGGAAAGCTGGATCAATAATACCACAAGGGTAATTGCCTGCACCAATGCCTTTGGTATGGGTATAGATAAACCAAATGTAAGGGTAGTGGTACATTATGATGTGCCCGATTGCCTGGAAAATTATTACCAGGAAGCTGGCAGGGCCGGCCGGGATGGTAAAAGGGCTTATGCTGTTTTGTTATACAGCCCAAAAGAACTGGAGGCATTGCAATTGCAGGGCAATATCCGGTATCCCGGCAGCACAGTAATAAAACAAGTATACACCGCCGTGATGAACCACCTGCAAATTCCGGCCGGCAGCGGTGAAGGGATGAGTTATGATTTTGATATTGGTTTTTTTGCAACCGCTTTTAAAATTGATATACTCACTGCCACTTATGCCATCAAAACATTGGAGCAGGAAGCAATACTGCTTTTTAATGACAGTTTTTTCAAACCTTCCACCCTGGTGTTTACCTGCGATAAGGAACAGCTAAATGATTTTGAAATGCAGCACCCTTCATTTGAACCTTTGATAAAAGCCTTGCTGCGCTCCTATGAAGGCATAGTTGATTTTCCTGCTGCAATCAATGAACTTCATTTGGCGAAGTTTATAAAACAGCAAAAAGAAACCATTGTACAGCAACTTTCCCAACTGAAGCAGTTTGGTATTGCTGCTTACAATGAACAAAAAGATAAACCGCAAATTACCTTATTACAAAACAGGATGTACGCTGACAGCTTTGTGATAAACCTGGAAGATTACTTAAAAAGAAAGCAGGAGTTTGAAAGAAGAATAAAAGTAATGACGGAATATGCAGAAAAAACTGTTGGCTGCCGGAGCAGTTTTATTGCCGGTTATTTTAATGCCCCAATAGTAAAAGCGTGTGGCATTTGTGATAATTGCATCAATTCGCAAAACACTGACCTGGGGGAACTGGAGTTTGATGAAATAGCCCAACACCTTTTTAAATGTTGTACCAATGGCAAATCAACCTTGCAGCAGGTATTGGATAATAGCAGGCATATAAAAAAAGAAAAGCTCTGGAAAGTGTTTAATTTTCTCACCGCGGAAAAAAAAATAATAGTGGATAAAGAGGGCAATGTAAAGTTTGAAAGGTAAAAAACCATGTAAATCAAAGTTTTAACATGGAAATTTTCAGGATGGGATAAAAATAAAAAAGGGACCAAGATAGAAATCTAGTCCCGCTTTAAAATCCAATATCCTATGAAAAACCGAAGTGAAGATAGGGTGCAAAAGCTTACAATACAAGGATTTTTTATACAATTTTTAAAATTTTTTCTGAATTGGGGAGGAGATTTAAATTATTGTGACTTATAAAATATTGATTTACATTAAATTATATACTTTATACTTTGCTCATACGATTAAAGAATTGAGAAAAGGCAGGGAAGTATATTTTTTCGTTGGAACCTGGTTTGATACCTGTATCAGTAAAATGAAAAAATGATAATAACGGCTAATTGTTTCCTGCAATGCCAGGTTGCCGCACCTAAAAAAAACAATAAATATTATCCCCCGTTAATTTTGGGAATATTATTTTTTAACAACCCGATTTCATTTTAGGTGGTTGACGCATTTCAATATATTTTTACGCCCTGATAATCGCTGGAGGGATATCATTGTGCAAAAAAAATGCAGGGTGGTTTTTCCTGCGGGTACAAAAAAATATTTTAATAATGGTAGATGTAATATTGGGCCTGCAATGGGGCGATGAAGGCAAGGGAAAAATCGTTGATTATTTTGCGCCCGGCTATGATATAATTGCCCGTTTCCAGGGCGGACCCAATGCAGGGCACACCCTATACGTAAACGGACAAAAAGTAGTGTTGCACCAGATCCCCAGTGGTATTTTTCATCCTGGTAAAATTAACCTGATTGGGAATGGTGTGGTGCTGGATGCTGTGACGTTGAAAAGGGAATGTGAAAAGGTGGCTGCAATGGGCGTAGACTATAAAAAGAATTTGTATATCAGCGAACGTGCCCACCTGATTTTGCCTACCCACAGGGCACTGGATAAGGCGAGCGAGATTGCCAAAGGCAATGATAAAATTGGTTCTACCCTCAAAGGCATTGGACCGGCCTACATGGATAAAACAGGCCGCAACGGACTAAGGGTGGGCGACCTCCAGGATAAAAGCTTTACCTCACAGTACATTAAATTGAGATTGAAACACCAGCGGCTTCTGGACAGTTATAATTTCCAGGAAGACATCAGCGATTGGGAGGATGAATTTTTTGAAGCGATTGAAGACCTGCGGAGTTTCAAAATTGTTAACGGGGAATATTTTATCAACGATAAAATACAGCAGGGAAAAAAAGTATTGGCAGAAGGTGCACAGGGAAGTATGCTGGATGTTGATTTTGGCACTTTCCCTTTTGTTACCAGCAGCAATACTATTTCTGCAGGTGTATGCACAGGATTGGGTATTGCACCCCAAAAAATTAAAGAAGTATTTGGTGTGTCCAAAGCGTATTGCACCAGGGTAGGCAGCGGGCCATTTCCTACGGAATTAAATGATGAAATGGGTGAATTACTCCGTACTACCGGCAGCGAATTTGGTGCCACCACCGGCAGGCCACGCCGGTGCGGATGGATAGATTTGATTGCATTACAATTTGCCTGTATGGTAAATGGGGTTACCCAGATTATCATGACCAAAACGGACATACTGGATGAACTGCCTGAATTAAAAGTTTGCAACGGATACCAGGTGAACGGAGAAGAAAAAAATTATGTACCTTTTCAAATGAATAAATTGCAGATAGACCCTGTTTACAAGAGTTTCGAAGGATGGCAAACGAATATTTCAACAATTGATACATATAAAGCCTTACCTGAAAAAATGAAAACCTATGTTGATTACATTAATCAATTTTTACAGGTGCCTGTAAAGTACATCAGTAACGGCCCCGGAAGAGACCAGATAGTAGTGGCGGAATAAAATAAATCAAAAAAAAAGACCAAATTATTTGGCTAATTAAAAATCTCTAAGAAATTTTACAATATAATATTTTGATATGGCTGCAAAATCTACCAAAGGAAAAAAACTAACCCCTAACGCAGGAGACGAAGAAAAAAAATCACCTGCCAAAGTATCTTCAAAAGCAAAAAAAACGGAAGAAACCGATGAAGATGAGGATGACCCGGATGAGGATACCAAGCCTGTAAAAAAGGGTAAAGCCACTGCCAAAAAAAGCAAGGATGATGATGAAGACGAGGACGATGCTGATGTGGAAGTGGAAGATGAATGGGAAAAGCCCGAAGAAGGTGATGATGACTGGGATCCTGACTTTGCTGAATTTGATGTACCCAAATCAAAGGTCAAAAAGCCTGCCGGTAAGAAATCAGCTAAAGACGAGGATGATGATTTTAAGATAGATGATGATTTTAAAGACCTTGGTTTTGATGACCTCGATGGGGCCGGGGGGTTTGATGATGATGATGATTTTTAAAAAGTCTTCCCTGCAGCATGGCTGTATGCGACGGAATATAACAAAGTGAAAGAAACTGCCATATTTTTAATCGAAGATGTTGATGATTTTAAAATGAAAATGTTGAACTGGGCAAACCAGTTCAACATTTTTTGTTTATTGGATAACCATCAGTATAATTTTGAAGCGCCATCCTTTGACTGCCTGCTGGCGGTAGGCTGCAAATACAATGTGGAGGCAACTGCCGGCAATGCTTTTGCACAATTAAAAGAATTCTCCGGGCAACACCAGGATTGGTTGTTTGGACACCTCGGGTACGACCTGAAAAACGAAACGGAAAAATTATCGTCAAAGAATTTTGATGGGATACATTTTCCCGATACTCATTTTTTTGTGCCCCAATTTGTATTGCAGTTAAATGGTAATCAACTCACCATTTTTTCTGAAACCAGTGCCGGGGAAATTTTTCTTGCCATTTCATTATTCCCGTCTACTATTTCCTTATCAAAGGCATATTCCATTAGTATCAACAGCCGAATAACCTACCAGGAATATATTGATGCTGTAAAGAAATTGCAGGCGCATATATTGAGGGGCGATTGTTATGAAATAAATTTTTGCCAGGAGTTTTTCGCACCTGGTGCGATCATAAAACCAGTAGAGGTATATACAAAACTGTCGGCAGTTTCGCCTATGCCCTTTGCCGCTTTATATAAGCTGAATGATAAATACTGTATTTGCGCAAGCCCGGAAAGGTATTTAAAAAAACAGGGCAGCAGGTTAATTTCCCAGCCTATAAAGGGAACGGCTAAACGCAATTTACTTAATAATGCCAGGGATGAAAAAAACCGGGAACAACTTTACAGAAGTGAAAAAGAGAAAAGTGAAAATGTGATGGTAGTGGACCTGGTAAGAAATGATTTAAGTAAAATATGCAGCAAAGGCTCCGTAAAAGTAGACGAGCTCTTTGGTATCTATACATTTCCACAGGTACACCAGATGATAAGTACCGTAAGCGGAGAATTGGATGATGATATGGATTGGGTGGACATTGTGAAAGCGACTTTCCCGATGGGGTCAATGACAGGGGCACCAAAAAAAAGAGTGATGGAATTAATTGAGCAGTACGAACAAACCAAAAGAGGTTTATTTTCCGGGGCCATTGGTTATGTGAAGCCGGATGGCGATTTTGATTTTAATGTGGTAATCAGGAGTATTTTATATAATTCAGCTACCAATTATTTGTCCTTCATGGCTGGCGGTGCCATTACCTTTTGCAGTGATGCGGGAAGTGAATATGAAGAATGTTTGTTGAAAGCCAACGCAATAAAAAAAGTGCTGGAATAAAATTAATACCAGGTGGGATATAAACAATAAGCAGTATGAAGGTAAACTTCAATACTGCTTATGACTGTAGCTACTTGCGGTAATAATTGAGGTGGTAATAAAATACCAGGAAAAGCCAACTATTATTGCCTATTCTTGAATAATAGCCAGGCGATTCAAATTAAAACGAAGGGTAAAGTTTTTCAACACCTTTACCTGATCTTAAACATAAAATAAAACGGTTTTCCTACAAATGGTAATTTAAAGCGGGTACGTAAAGAAACAACGAAATGGGATTTAATAAAATAGAAGAACAAACCAATTGAGAGTAGGTCCAAGTCTACATCAATGTCATTGGTTGTACTACATCCTTCTATGAGCCGGAAGTAATTTTTTGGGTATAAACTGCTAACTCTTTTTGGGGAAATACTTAAAGAAGCTTATTTTCTATTGCATACAGGGTAAGGTGTGCATTGCTTTTCATATTCATTTTGGCCATAAGCCTTGCTCTGTAAGTGCTTACAGTGTTTACACTTAACGAAAGTGCTTCTGCAATCTCTGAAACAGCCATCCCGGAGGCGATCATTTTAAAAACGTTTAGTTCCCTGTCGCTAAGGTTATCATGCAGTTTTTTATCAGCATCCTGGTTTAAAGTATCGGCAATTTTTTCAGCGATAGAAAGGGTTATATATTTTTTACCCTGTAAAATCCTTTTAACCGCACTTACCAATTCTTCCGGGGCAGTATCCTTGCTCAGGTACCCTGCCGCTCCGGCTTTGAGTACCCGGATGGCATATTGTTCTTCCGGGTGGATGCTTAGGATCAGTATGGGCAGCGAGGGTGAAATTTGTTTTATTTCCTGTAAAGCATCCAGCCCGTTTTTCCCTGGCATAACAAGATCCGATATAACAATATCCCATTTATCCTTAATTACGCTGGCGATTAATTCATTGGAGTCAGACACTTCTTCTATTTCAGCGTTGGCAAATTCTTCCACAAGTATTTGCCGGAGGCCTTTTCTCACAATGGTATGGTCATCTGCTATTAGTATCCTGATCATCATATCTGGCCGTAGTTATCTATTAATTTTTCAACATTACCATTACCGAAACGGTAGTTCCCTTGCCTGGCTCACTTTTTATTGCGTACTTACCTCCCATTTCCATAGTACGCTCTTTCATACCAAACAAACCAAGTGTTTTTTTACTTTCGATATTCTTTACTAAAAACCCTTTGCCGTCATCAGTAATAGTAAGTATTAGTTTATTATCCTCAAATTTAAGCGAAGAAATAATTGTTTTAGCTTCTGCATGCCTCGCCACATTGGTAAGTGATTCCTGGAAGATTCTGAATATACCGGTTTTTAACCTCACCGGTATTTCTTCGTTGCCGGTTAAATTAATAAACTCGGTAACAATGCCCGACCTTTTTTCAAATTCTTTGCTTTGCCATTCCAGTGCAGCTATCAGCCCTAAATCGTCCAGCAAACTGGGCCTTAATTCCATAGAGATTTTTCTAACGGATTTAATAGTTTCCTCAATCAATTCCAGTGTATCGGTAAATTTATTTTTTATCTCTTCTCCCTGGTCAGCAATCTTTTTATTTAGCCATGAAATATACATTTTCAACCCGGTGAGTTGCTGGCCAAGTTCGTCGTGTATTTCTCTGGCAATTTTTGTTCTTTCCTGCTCCCGTATTTCCTGGAGGTGAGTAACCAGTTGCCTTATCTGCTGATTGGATTGCTGTAATTTTTCTTCAGCCTTAATCAGCTCCGTTATATCCTGCCCCGTTCCTTTAAGGCCAACCACCTTCCCT
>JAYVUL010000169.1:0-15855 GCA_043787935.1 Chitinophagaceae bacterium
TGCAGGCAATTAGTATCCTCACCAGCCTTAGCAGATAAGGCATTGGCCATCGTACAGGAGCATTTTGAATTTCTCCATATCATCTTAAAGATATCTTTCAGCGAAGCGCTCAATAAAGATATTTTAGCACAGGGCGAATTGCTGAGTACCAAATTATTTTCTGTTTATTTAGAAAGCCAGGGCATTGATCATTTGCTGATACCCGCTTTGGATTTTATGACCATTGATAATTATGATGAACCGCAGATTGGCAGTATCAAAGTAAAACTGTCACAGATCCTCCAGCGCAACAAGGACAAAAAAATATTTATCACCCAGGGGTACATTAGCCGAAACTCGAGGGGCGAAGTGGATAATTTAAAAAGAGGAGGCAGTGACTACAGTGCTTCATTGATTGCCGCTGCCTGTAATGCATCTGTTTGTGAAATATGGACCGACATTGATGGCATGCACAACAACGATCCACGGGTGGTAAAGAAAACAGTAGCCATTGAACAATTAAGTTTTGAAGAAGCCGCAGAGCTTGCTTATTTTGGCGCCAAAATCTTACATCCGGCCAGTATTTGGCCTGCACAGTTTTATAATGTGCCGGTAAAGCTGCTTAATACCATGGAGCCATCTGCCAAAGGCACCACCATTATGGCCCAGGCAGGAAGTGTAGGCGTAAAAGCAGTTGCTGCAAAAGATGGCATCACCGCCATCAAAATAAAAAGCAGCCGCATGTTACTGGCTTATGGTTTTTTAAGAAAAATATTTGAGGTGTTTGAAAAATACCGCACTTCTATTGACATGGTCACCACATCGGAAGTGGCCGTTTCCCTTACCATTGATAATGATGTAAACCTTGAAGAGATCATCAAGGAACTGGAACCATTCGGCACCGTAGAGATAGATGCCAATCAAACCATTGTATCTATTGTGGGTAATGAAATAACGGAAACAAAAGACGTAATGCAGAAACTATTTACCTCATTAACCGGCATCCCGGTAAGGATGGTAAGTTATGGAGGGAGCCATCACAATATTTCCATTCTTATCCCCAGAACATTTAAAGAACAAACTTTACAGTTGCTGAACAAAGGGCTTTTTGGGCTGGAATAATAATCCCTGATATCATTTCTGTAAAAAGATTTGAGCAATAATTAAGCTAAAGTCTTTTTTATTTTCAAAAATAGCAGCCGGCATTGTGCTAATTATAAAGGAATAGTTTGATTCGTAAATTATTACCGATTCACCCTTAATATAACGCAAGATCATTTTTGATAATGGTGCCAACCGGGTGGGCCGAAGATATACATCAACTTAGAACGCATATCCGGTGCATGTTTCACATCATAAATAATGTTGCGGAATTCGTGCAGGATCACTTCATCAGGGCGCTCAGTTTTAGGGGGCCTGGTAATGCCATAAATAACTGGTTCCTTTTCAGGAGTAAATGTGCCAAACAACCTGTCCCATATAATCAGGAACATCCCCATATTGCGGTCAATGTATTGAGGGTTTTTACCATGATGCACCCGGTGATGCGATGGCGTTGCCATAAACCATTCTAAAAATCCCAGCCGGTTGATGTATTGGGTATGAATGAAAATTCCATACAGTTGGGTTAGGGAAAAAACAAAGAAAATATCCAATGGTGCAAACCCAAGCAACACTATCGGAATGAAATATATAAACCGGTATATGGGTTCAAATACAGAAGACCGGAAACCCACACCTAAATTAAATTCTTCGGATGAATGATGGGTAACATGCACTGCCCAAAACAAACGCACTTTGTGATCAACGGAGTGCATGGTGTAAAAAGCAAGATCCTGCAATAAGAATAAGAGTATCCAATAGGCAACCGTATTTTGTACCTGTACAATATGGTAATTGAAAATGATGGCGAGGCAAAACAATGCCACCACCCGCATACCCAGGTCGATAAGCAGGTTTACAAACATGATATAAAAATTCTGCCATGCCCCCTTTGCCGTATAGCGGTAATTGTTATGTACCGATGACAACAACACTTCCAGCCCGATGCAAATAACATAGAGCGGGGTGGAAATAAAAAAAAGCAATGTTTCCCTGAAAGAAGAAATCATATTCATTCAATTTGTGCAAAATTACAAGCCTGTAATTAAATCACCGCAGTTTAATGTTATCAATTACATTTGGGCATCATTTCTTTACCATGGCATACGCATTTTTTTACGGTCTGTTCACCGGCTTATTGCTGAGCATCATGCTGGGTACCGTATTTTTTTGTTTAATACAAAACAGCATAGAAAATGGTTTTAAAAGCGGAGCCTTTGTCTCCACCGGGGTGATCATATCCGACATCCTGCTTATTGTGGTTAGTTATTTCAATGCCAATTTATTTCCCGCGGGAGGCAAAACTGAAATGGTTGTGCGCATTTGTGGTGCAGTTTTTTTGCTGATACTGGCCATCAGTAACCTGCGCAGTAAGAAGAAAGTGCTTTTTCCAAAAGCGTATAGTAAAAATCCTTTTGTACTGGGTTCAAAAGGATTTATGCTGAATATTTTAAACCCGGCAAATTATTTAAGCTGGCTGGCCGTGGCCGCCACGCTGAACAATGTATTACATTTTTCAGGCAGCCAACGCTGGTTGTTTTATAGTGGTGCTGTAATCAGTATTTTCAGCATGGAGATGCTGATATCTTTTGGGGCTTCGTGGCTAAAAAAATATATCAGTGATAAATTTTTACACCGGCTCGATATTGTGCTGGGAATTGCTTTCATCATTTTTTCATTGATATTATTAAAGCCTTTACTGATCAAATAGCCGTATTGACTTAAACCAGCACATGCTGCTGGTGTGGCTGTAAAACAAATCGTTCAAAAAAATCATTTGTTTCATCAAACTTCTGCCGGTCTTTTTTATTGGTGAAATATTTTGAAGGGTTACTTTTTGCCTGTTTATAATCCAGTAACTCCAGTGAGGTTATTTTGCCATTTTTTATAGCCGCCTGCATATAGGCGGCTTTAACCTGCAGGCCCGTTACACCCGTAAACGTTTTCCCTTTGAGTATGCCTTTGCTGATGTCTATCTTAAGCATCAGGGGCAGGTGGCACCATTTAAAAATATCATACGCAATGAAATCGCCCAGCGAATACGCTATAAAATGTTGCTTACGGGTAACGGCAGAATGATAAATTTCCATTGGCTGTGCATTGTGAGGGTGACTTGCAATCACAATATCTATCCCTGCCACATCACAAATGTGATGGATATTCTTTACAATTTCAAGGCCGGGATAAGCCTGGTATGCACAGCCCATGTGTAAAGCCCCGACAATAATATCAGCGCCACGTTCACGGGCATGTGCAGCTTGCTTTATCAATAAATTGATATCAGGATCGGGCTGGTTCAGTTCAATATGGTTGCACAGCCAGTTTTTGCCATCCGGCAATACTTCTTTATTAAAAGAAAAAGTGGCTGCAAGAAAGGCTGTTTTTATCCCCTTGCATTCAATAATGGGAAAGTTATTTTGTTCCTCCTGGTTTAATGCAGCACCACAGTAAGCAATATTTTTTTGTTGCAGTAACTGCATCGTATTCATCAATCCTTCAATACCCATATCCAGGGAATGGTTGTTAGCCACACTAAGCACATCGTAGCCTTTATAGTTGTCATTGCCGCAAAATATTTTCATGGTGCCGGCGTCTGCATTAAAGTACATGTCATGCAGCATTACTTCCGGCGCGGCAGCAACCGGCTTACTGAAATCTGCCGGTGTTTCCAGGTTGGCAAATACTATATCTGCATCAAAAAAGAAATCACCTGTTTGCTTCCAGATATCGGTACATATATGGGGTAGAATACAATCGTAAGGGATCAGGTCGCCACCTGCACTGAGGGTAATTGTATTTAGAATGGTAAAATCTTCAGGTGCAGTAAACCGCAGGTTTTGGCCGTGGAAATAGGTATCAAGACCCGACCCATTCTCAGGCAGTACCATAGCCCTGTAATAATATTTGTGGCCCATGTACCGCTTTTCTTCAAACGTCATTTTCAGCGGGTCTTCATGGTGGTCGGCTACCACAGATTGCCATTTATCTTTGCCCAGCCATTGCCGGATATGGTAATACAAACGCACTATAGCCACCAATATTTTCCCGGTTAAGCTAATAGTAATGACCGGGTTATATTTTTTATAATTTACCTGTTGCATCAGTGGCAGCAAAGGAACAGGAAACTTTTCAAAAAAAAAATTTCAAAAAAGTATAATCCCTACGCAATAATACTTTCATCCGTACGTTTACTAAGTGGTTTTTCATAGGATATTGGATTTAAAACGGGCAGAGATTTCCATCTCAGCCCTTTTTAATTGATGCCAATACAAAACCGTTTAGTGTATTCTGCTGCAAGCCAAAGCTTTAAGTATTTTACATTATCCTTAAACTACTTTTATTTCTTGATGACTGGGCTTTCCTAACAACAAAGGCATCTTTGCTACTATGACTTCAGCTGACTTCTTAAGTTTCTCTCTTTGATTCGTGACACCACTTATCCGAAAGCAGATTTATTCCTTTGCCGCTAAAAAAACCTACCTCTCATGGTAAGCTCATTATTCCTCCAATTCAAGTTGCAGGATTTACTAACTCATATCTTCATATAACCACAGGCCTGCACTGTACAGTGTCAACTCTCCCAATAAGTATGCCTTGTATCCAGTTTCTATTCGTTAACTCAAATATTTGTCCGTAGCTCCTTCAGATTTTACTTCGCAGTAAACACCCTTGCTTTGGATTAAGAGTTCCCGTTTAATGGCATGTTAAGGTCTTCAACCCTAAAAAGTAATGGCATAAATAGCGCACAAAGCTATTAGCCGGCATTGGTTGCCGGAAAAACAAACATTGCCTTTTGCAATAATTTACTACCCACCAAAAGCAGCCAACTGTATCACAAACCAATAAAAATCTTTCTGTAAGTAGCCGGGGAAATAGGACTGGCGAAGAAAACAATAAACATTAGCAAACTCATCACACCATAAAACCAGGAGGATTTGGCAAAGCTTTTCAAGCTTTCGTTTTTCTGAAATAAAATGCCCAGGTTAGGATTGCAAAGTCCCCTTTTTGCTGAAGGCGACTTACTTATTTACTTCTCCTTTGCAGAAAAAGAATCAGCGTTCCTGAATAGAAATTCCAAAGGAATATTTAATCGCTTACTCCAGGATTTTTCGCTGTGATCATCTCCGGGAAAATATTTTGTGAGCCAGTTGGTATCATTATAGCCCTTTGTCGTCATTAAACTGTCCCCTCTTTTTTGTATTGGTGGATACATTGCATCTAAAGTATGATCGCCACAATCAAAGAAGATGGTATGATTTTTATGGCCAGGAAGACTTTTATCTAAATAGGAAATAAATGCATTGGGAACAGGATTATTTTCTACACTGAATGTGCCCCCCCAATGAGTTGACAGACAAGCGGCACCTCCAAATATTTTAGGATATTCACAAATAGCATATATAGAAATCAACGCTCCCAAACTGCTTCCGGCAATGAAAGTGTTTTTACTATTTGTATTAACCGAATATTTCTGATCGATATAAGGCTTCAATTCCTGCACTATAAACTTTAGATAGCTGTCTGATTGGGGTTGTAATACTTTTCTTATAAAACCTGCCTTTTGCAGTTGAGTGCTTACCATATCTTTTTCTACTTGCGATAAACTTTCAAATGGTTTTTGAGGGAAATAATCCTTTACTCTCGTTTGTTCATCATTCCAGATTCCTACCACGATAAATCTTTTCGTTTTTTATATTTTAAATAATGTAGTAGCACCATCATCCACATTCCAGGATTGTTTATTCCGGGAAAATTCCGGGTCAAACAACATCTTTCCGTCGTGCATATAGAGTACTGCATATTTAGTTATATCTGAATAACCTTCAGGTAGCCAAACGTCCACATTTCTCGGTGTAACAAATTTGGATTGAAAATTTTCTACCCTTTCAATTTTACCACTAACCACTTTAGGCGTTTGGCTTTGCACTTGTGCAAATATTAGTTGGGTTGAAAGCGCCAATATTATTCTTGTAAAATTTCTCATGATTTTTTTAGGTTTAGTGTTCAATTTTTTTAATGATATTTTATTAGTTAGCATTGGTTGATGATGCTGTACCTGCTGTATTATGATATAATCTCCGGCTCACCAACAGCAGCCAACTGATATTCCAGACCAATAAAAATCTTTGTGTAAGCCCCCTGAATGAAATGGGGCTGGCAACAAAAATGATGAGTAATACCAAACTAACTATTCCATAAAAAATGGAAGGTTTGGCGAAGCTTTTCCAGCTTATAATTTTCTTAAAAACATTTCCCCATGCAATCATTGAAATACCGAGGCTGAATAAAGCAATCAATGCAGCAAAACCATGAATGAGCCCATGGAGAGTTGGCGGCTCAACTGGTACATCTGTTGGTAATATGCCAGCCAACAAAATTCCAATACAAAAAATGACAATGCTTATGCTGCTTGTTGCAGAAGCCTTACAATTTTGCAATAAACCTATTAACAGAAAGGCTGCGGCTACTGCAAGTATATAAAAAGCAATAGTCATCAGCCAGCCATCATTCCCAACGGCATATTCGCTTACGAAAGAAGACAGCAGGTTTTTATCTGGCCTTAAAAAATGAAGTAAGCATACGATTACCGTAAATAGTATAATGCCGTAAAAGCTGATGACCGCAATTGTTTTCGGTAGTTTCATAAATAGTTTCTTTGTTATAAATTTTCCCTGATGCAGTAATTTAACTGATCGTTTGCAGCCGCTATACAACCATTAAAATAAGCTACTAGTTTTTCCGCTCCTTCATAAAGTATAAATGCTGCATACGCAAGTAAAACACCATATAACAAACAAATAAAAAAGTAAAGAACGTTAGTAGAAATTTTTTGACGATTGTTTGAAATGAATGAAGTGGCAGTATTCATTACAATAATTTTAAATTGAATGATGGAAATAGTTTTAGGTATGTTGCGCTTGCTTCTGAAGCAAGCCTGCTGCAAAAAATTAAGGGACTTAATTTTTCTTCATCATTTTTTTACCCATTTCATCCATCTCTTCTTTAGTTGCCAGTTTGGTTCCCTGTCCGCCAACAAAATACCATTTGCCGTTTTGTTTAATGTAGGTTTCACTCCGGATTACAGTGATAGCCATATCGCCGGCCGGGGTTGTAAACACTACATCCAAAATCATATTTTTTACAGCCGCATCGCCATTGTAAATCCTTAAAATAAAAGTTCCTTCCCTTGGAGTGATAGATTTAAAAGCAGCTCCTTTTTCTGTAAAGCCAAGTTTCCATTGTTCAAAACCATAGCTCACCCTGCCCTCCGGGCCCACCGCTATATAATCATCATTTAAGTAAACAGTGCTGTCATTTATCATTCCCAATGCCTCAATCGCTTTCCTGTCTTCAGGATAATTAGTGGTATTGTACTTGCCGGCAGGCGGCACCTGTGCCAGTATGATATTTGAGATAAATAGTATAACGATGGTTGCAGTCAGTTTCATTTTAAAATTGAGTTGTTTCATTTTTAGTGCTATTTGAGTGTTGAAAAAATAATTGTATATCAGTTAAAAAAGGGTATTTATTAAAATAAATGAACGGCAATCCAACTGGCAAAGCCCTGCCACCATGCTGAATGCGTATTGGGACCTAATAAAAATGTCATGACGATGATTGCCAGAAAAACAGCAAGTGGAAATGCCGACCTTTTTTTTATGATATCAGTTATCATCCAACCCAAGGTGAAGAGAGCGATAACGCCAATCATTGCCGGAACGGCCGCAAATGGCAAACCACAAACAGCAATCAAAAAGCGCCCCAGCCCGGGACCTAAAATCATTAAACCTATACAGGCAAAAAACCGGAGGTGAAAGGAGGTTCTCTTTCTATAATAAATACCAAAACCATATAATATACTGATATAAAATATGTCGGGAATACCGCTAAAACCCATGGATGCCAAGGCTTCTGTTTCACCAATTGTTTTAATATTGCGTAAATAAGCTTCACGTGCAACCAGGAAAAAGGAGAGCAATAACAATGGAAATATAAAGTAGGAAGCTCGGCCTACTAATCTGTGCCATTCCATTTTTTTGGTTCTGATAAAAATTGGCTGGGCAATTAACATTCCAATCCAGGTAAGCATTATTGCACCATGAAAATGATGCGCCCAGGTAAACCCATCAAAATTTGGAAACTTAACCAGATAGGTTTTATAAAACCCGGCAATACTGATCAGCAGAAGAAAGATAAAATAGTAAATGAGCCGGTTGGTTATTCCACTGCCTCTGTTCGATTTGTCTTGAGATAATTCTGATGTTGCCATTGTAAATTTTTTATTGGTTGATAATTCTTTAGCATAAAACTCAGCTTCTTTCAATATCTTTTAAAATAGTTATTGGTGAAAAGCCATCTTTATGAGTGAGCAGCAGTTTTTGCTGTGCGATGGATTCAATTGCAACCGCTTTTACCGCTCCCTCAAAAAATTGGTTATTCACCAAATGCTTTAGGTAATGCTGTTGGCTTTGCCTATTTTTAAAATATTGAAACCAATTATGCAGCGGATAATTTTCTTAATCTCTTATTTCACACTAAGCATCGGTGCATGTATTGCTCAGGACACGCTTGTTTTCAACGGCCAACCCAACTGGAAGCAATCCATGGATATTGCAGATAATTGTTTTATTTACCAAGAAAAGGGAGATACGGCTCTTAGTTTTAATGAAGTAAAAAAGCAGGACTTTGTTCCTTTCAGAAATGAATGGCACCAACAAAAATTAAGTAACAGACCTTTGATTATTCAATGGAAAAAATTCACTGTCCGCAATACCTCTTCAACAGATACCCTGAACCTTAGCTTAAGCACCGTTCATTATTTTACACGGCTCTATACAGATAATGAATTGATAGCAAAGAGTGGAGCTTACGAAACCAGGGGCTATCATCCGCCCAATAGTACCGGGGGTTATGATCGGGGACGACTTCCTGTAATAGTGCCGCCGCTTAGCACCATCACCTATTGGCTCCGGACAGAAGACAGGCAAAACCAACTCATCCCTCCACTCATCTATCTGGAAACAAGATTTACAGGTTTCGCAGGTGAGGTGGAAAGCACTTTTGCTGCCAGGTATCTTTTCCTGGTATTAGCCTGCATGACGGGTTGCTTTTTATTCATTGGAATTTATGCGGCGTACAATTACTATCTCTACCGCCATACTGCATTCCTTTGGTATATCTGCTATACCATTTCCGCATTTTTTTCAGGCCTGCACTGGATGGATATCCGGTTGGGGATGTTTATGTTTTCTCCTTTAGTACACGACATAATTTTTTCGATATTCCTTTATTTAATACCAGTGCTGTACAGCTTTTTTATAGGCAGTATGTTACAATTACATATTCATTTTAAAAAGGGCTGGATACTGGTAAAATTGCTGGTATTGATCTCTATAATTCAGATGTTATTAGAGTTTATTGAAGTGCGGTTTGATTGGTTTCCATTTAATAAAAATTACTATGGTACTTTTTTAAATATCGCTCCACTTGTGCTGCTCAACATAGTTTTACTGATTCTTACTGCAAAAAGTAAAGACTCGGTAAAATGGTTTTTATTTACCGGCATTTGCAGCCTGATGATACTCTGGTGCCTGCCTGTTTTGAACCCGTATGCACCTTCTGAGAATATGAATCAGGAATTATTTTTGGTTATTAATTTCCCCATTGTATTCTTATTGTTAGGATTAATCTTTGAAGCGATCTGTTTTTCATTTGCATTATCTTACCGCAGCAAACTGGTACTGATAGAAAAAAATAAGTTGGAAATAAAACATAGTGAACAACTGGAAATTGCTTTGCAGCAGAGAAGCAACGAACTGGAAGCACAAAACAAAGTAGTGGAAGCGCAAAAAATAAAACAGGTTGAAACCCTGTTTGAAAAGAAAATTGCGGAAACGGAAATGATTGCATTGCGTGCCCAGATGAATCCTCATTTTATTTTCAATTGCCTTAACTCCATCAAGCTTTACACGTTGGAAAATGACTCTCAAACAGCATCCGAATACCTCACCAAATTTTCTCAGTTAATTAGGTTGGTGCTGGAAAATTCAAGGTCAGAAAAAGTAACGTTACAAAAAGAACTGGAGACATTGAGGCTGTATATAGAGTTGGAAGCAATGCGATTTAAAAACAAAGTAAAGTACCAGATAAATGCAGTACCGCATATAGACCAGCAATACATTGAAATACCACCTTTGCTGCTGCAGCCCTATGTAGAAAATGCCATCTGGCATGGGTTGATGCACAAAGCAACAGGTGGTAATATTATCATTGATATTACTCAACCATCAGAATATTTATTGCACATTGAAATTACAGATGATGGCATTGGGAGGGAAATGGCAAAGGAGCATAAAAGCAAATCGGCTACCCGTCAAAAATCATTCGGACTAAAAATGACATCCGAGCGGCTGGAAGCCATCAATCATATTTATCAAACCAATACCGAAGTAAAAATTGTTGACCTTGTAGATACTGAAGGCAACGCTGCTGGCACCAAAGTAATTATAGAAATACCATTGTAAAATAAACAAATGCATGAAAACAATCATTATAGATGACGAACCGGATTGTGTAAAACTATTGGCGCTTCAACTAAAAATGTATTGCCCCAGGGTAGCTGTTGCAGCAGCCTGTACATCCAGTACAGAAGGTTTGCTGAAGATAAAAGCACTAGAACCAGACCTCGTATTTATGGATATTGAAATGCCCGTAATGAACGGGTTTCAGCTACTGGAAGAACTGGGGCAGATTAGTTTTAGTCTGGTGTTTGTAACTGCCTACGATCAGTTTGCAGTAAAAGCTTTTCGCTTTAATGCCCTGGACTATTTATTAAAACCCATTGATGGAAAAGACTTAACAAAGGCAGTAGAAAAAGCAATGCTTCAAAGGCCCGATCCGCAACAGCTTCGTTCACTAAAACAACAACTTCATGCCGGCGAAAAATTTCAAACTGATAAGATTGCCCTGCCTTATCAAAATGGCGTAACATTCACTGAAATAAAAAATTTACTGTATTGCGAAGCAGATAATAATTACACCCGGTTTTTTATTGCGGGCGGACAGCAATATGTGGTATCCAAAACATTGGGTGATATACAGGAAGTGCTGGAAGAAAGAAATTTTTTAAGGGTACACCGGCAGTACCTGGTAAACCTTGACCAGATAAAAAAATATGTACGGGGCGAAGGGAATTATCTTATTATGAGCAATGATGAAAGTATCCCTGTAGCAAGAAACAAAAAGGAAAAACTGATCGAAAGATTTGGCTGGCTGTAAAAGATTTAGGCATAAAAAAACTCCCCTTAAAAAAGAGGAGTCTCTGCTATTAAAAACTTTAAACGTTTTAAAAATTTAACCTTTAAACGGTTCTGCTATATCACCAGCAACGCATCCCCATAACTAAAAAAGCGGTACTTATCCTTAATCGCTTTTTTGTAGGCCTCCATTATCAAATCATATCCTCCAAAAGCACAGGTCATAATCAACAGGCTTGTTTTGGGTAAATGAAAATTGGTAACCAGCGCATCAGCAATGGAAAAATTATAGGGCGGGTGAATGAACATATTTGTCCAGCCTTCAGATGGCTTTAATAATTTTTGTGCGGTAAAGGAAGATTCCATTGACCGCATGGTAGTGGTGCCAACCGAACAGATCCTTCTGCCGTCTGTTTTTGCTTTGTTTACAATAGCACAAGCCACTTCATCAATAGCAAAGTATTCAGCGTCCATTTTGTGCTTGCTCAGGTCTTCCACTTCAATAGGACGGAAAGTGCCCAGGCCGGTATGCAGGGTTGTTTCGGCAAAACGGATGCCTTTAATTTCAAGCCTTTTGATCAGCTCTTTACTAAAATGTAATCCCGCAGTAGGGGCTGCCACCGCTCCTTCATGCTTGGCATAAACAGTTTGATAACGCTCTTTATCTTCTTCATCCGGCTTGCGTTTGATGTATTTTGGCAAAGGTGTTTCACCCATAAAGTCAAGCATCACACGAAACGCTTCTTCTGTGCCATCCCATAAAAACCGGATGGTGCGGCCACGGCTTGTAGTATTGTCAATTACCTCGGCCACCAGTTCATCATTTTCGCCAAAATATAATTTGTTACCTACCCTTATTTTACGTGCCGGATCTACAATTACGTCCCACAGGCGGTTGGGCTTATTCAGCTCTCTCAGTAAAAATACTTCAATCTTGGCACCGGTTTTTTCCTTACGGCCATACATGCGGGCGGGAAAAACTTTGGTGTTGTTTACTACCATTACATCCTTGTCATCAAAGTAGTCTATAATGTCACGGAAGTTCTTGTCTTCAATTTTACCGGTCTTGCGGTGAACAACCATCATGCGGCTGTCTTCTCTTTTCTTTGTGGGGTTTTGGGCAATCAGGTTAAGGGGCAGATCGAATCGAAATTGGCTTAATTTCATTTGTATCAATAATTTTTAAATGATAATCAGACCTTGTACTGTAGTTGTTACAGAGATATGTAGCCAAGCTCTGGCGTGGCACTTATCATGTTACGGCATGATTTAAAAGAGTGCAAATGTAAGGTAAATAAAAGGATTTTCAGCAACAGCCTGTTTTATACCATCCTACAACCCGGCAGAGGGTTAAAAATCCATTGTATCCTTACACATTATTTTGTGGTTTCTTGCATTCTGTGCACCTTTAATGATTACCAGTCATTCAACTGATCCTGCATGTCTAAAAAGTTACTGTTGTCCTTCTTTTCGGTACTGTTTTTACTTTTATCTTCTTTCGCACAAAAGAACACAGCTAAAAAGTACCCCAGCCTTTTTTGGGAAATTACAGGCAATGGTTTAAAAAAGCCCTCTTACTTATTTGGCACCATGCATGTGAGCAGCAAAATGGCCTTTCATTTAAGCGATTCCTTTTACTATGCTATAAAAAATGTTGATGCGGTGGCGCTGGAACTGAACCCCGATCTGTGGCAGGGCCAAATGGCACAGTTAGATGCATTGAAACAAAACTACAGCAATTATGCCCGGGCTTCCGGTGGTGATTACCTCAATGAAAATTCTTTCCGTTTAAACAAATATGACGATGAACTTAAACTGGCACTCAGCACAGAACCTGCGGTGGTAAACAGTTTGCTGTACCGTACCTACAAAACAAAAGAAGATTTTGAAGAAGATACCTTCCTCGACCTCTACATATTTCAAACAGGAAGAAAACTGGGTAAAAGGGCAACAGGGGTGGAAGACTATTATGAAACGGAAAAACTGGTGCTTCAGGCATATGCAGATATGGCAACTGAAAAAAAGAAAAAAGATGCTGATACCGATAGAGAATCGATGAGAACGATTGGTGAAAAAATACAGGAGGCATACAAAAGAGGCGACCTTGACCTGATGGATTCCCTTGATAATTTAGCAGACCAGTCTATTGCTTTCAGGGCAAAATTCTTATATCGCCGCAACGAAATACAGGCTGCCTCGATGGATTCCATCATGAAGAAAAGCTCCCTTTTTGTTGGTGTGGGTGCAGCACATTTGCCAGGGGAAAGAGGAGTAATTGAATTACTTCGGAAGGCGGGATACCGGCTTCGTCCTGTCAAAATGGTTAAAAGGGATGCCGCACAAAAAGATGCTGTGAATAAATTGAAAGTGCCAGTCACTTTTTCCAGTGTACAATCAACAGATGGTTTTTATACAGTGGCTTTGCCTGGCCCCCTATTTAAAGTGAGCGAAGAATACAGCAGGGTAGACAGGAGGCAATACGCCGATATGAGCAACGGCATCTATTACCAGGTAGCGAGGGTAAGGACATATGCCGCCTTTCTGCATCAAACTGAAACAGTGATACAAAAAAAAATCGACAGCCTGTTGTATGAATATATTCCCGGCAAAATTTTGAAAAGGAAATCAATTCAAAAAAACGGCTACAGTGGCTGCGATATTACCAATAAAACCCGCAGGGGTGACCTGCAGCGCTATAATATATTCATCACACCATTTGAAATATTGATATTTAAAATGAGTGGCAAAGAAAATTACGTTGCAGGGAAGGAAGCTACACAGTTCTTTTCTTCTATCGAATTAAAGGAGGCCGGCAATAGCCGCATTGCCTTTTCACCCAAACAGGGCGGCTTTTCTATCATACTGCCGCAGGCCCCCACAGAATATTTTAACGGCAATAAGAGCGACAATATTAACCGCTGGGAATATGAAGCGGCGAACAAAACTACCGGCGAAGCTTACCTTATTTTAAGGAAAGCGGTGTACAATTTTAAATTTTTAGATGAAGATACCTTTGACCTGAAGTTGATAGAAGAATCCTTCCGGTGTCCTGATTTTTTTGAAAGGCAGTTGCAAAGAAAACTGGGTTCTTTTAAAGGGTATCCCTGCCTGGATGTAATAGAAAAAATGAAAGACAGCAGTATCGTTACTGCCCGCTATATCATAAAGGGGCCTCAGTATTTTTTACTGGCGGCAAGCAGCAAGAACAACAGTGCTGATGCAGGGGATTTTTTCAACTCCTTTAATTTTACACCATACCAGTACTTTAAAAATGCATTGTTTTCAGACACCTTTCTGCACTTTTCTGTTACTACACCTGTGGCTCCTGCACTGGACAACAGCTACAGGGCAACACTTGAAAAAGTGACGGAAGATATTTCCGGAAGCAGCTATTACAGCAACTACTGGCCTAAAAAAAGAAACGCCATTTTCAGCAGCGACTCCACCGGAGAAACAATCAGTGTGGGTATACAGAAATACCCATCATACTTTTATGAAAGCGATTCCTCCACCTTCTGGAAGAAAGTTACAGACGAATCTTATAACAAAAAAGACCTTTTGCTGTTCAGCAAAAACTATATTGAAAAATCCAGCGGTGCAAAAGGATATACCTTTTCCTTCAGGGATACCGGCTCCTCCAGGACCATCAACCAGGCTCTGCTGCTAAAAGATAATTACCTGTTCAGCCTTCTCACCCTCGGGGATACCCTGCACCAGCAAAACAGATTTATTGATGATTTTTTCAGAAGCTTTACACCAGAAAAAAAACAATTGGGAAGCAATATTTTCATCAATTGCCTCGACAGTTTTTTCAGCAATTTATTCAGCCGGGATAGTGCCATACAGGCCAAAGCGCAGCAGGCTATCAGCAATATTCAATATGGCGAAGCCGGTGTGCCTAAAATAATGGAAGCCATAAAAAAGTTATCCCCCGCAAATAAAAACTATTTTAACCGCAAGGCCAGGCTGATTGCCGAACTCGGTTATATCAATGACACCATACAGCCGGTGGTGGTAAAAAACCTTCAGCAATTGTACAAACAAACTGCTGATACCAGCCTTTTTCAAAATGAAGTGCTGGAGGCACTTGCAAAGCATAAAACCGCCGCCGCCACCAGTACTTTTAAAGAATTGATTTTGCATGACCCCCCGGTTTTTGACAACAGGTTTTCCTACACTGCCCTTTTCAATAACCTGGAAGATTCTTTGCAACTGGCAGCCACGCTTTTCCCAGACCTGCTGCAACTCACCACACTGGAGGATTACAAAGAACCTGTGACTGAATTGCTTGCAAAACTGGTTGACAGTGGATACATTAAAGCACCGCAATATGAAAGCTGGTTCAATAAAATATATTTCGATGCCAGGATAGCATTGAAAAAACAACAGGGCAAAGATGAAAAGAAAATGGAGGCTGAAAACAGGAAGGATAATGATGATGAACCGGGCATACAGTATAATAACAATGGTCATAAAGATGCATTGGATCAATATGCGGCTTTACTGATGCCATTTTATG
>JAYVUL010000170.1:0-25984 GCA_043787935.1 Chitinophagaceae bacterium
ACAAATACTTTATCCAGCGATAAAATAAAATGCACTTGTGCGTTCAGCTATATTTTTGCAGAAATAGATTGGACTAATTAATATTTATAATTAGTATTACTCATTTAGCTCCTGGCGTTGATAACATTGAAGAAGTAAAAGCGAAGGCAGAAGAATTGATGGCAGATGGTTAGCCAATAGTAATTGGCCCCGGAAGGGGGGGAGATGGTTTTTTGGGTTGGTAATAATTTTTATTATTTTCCCACCAAATGGAGTTGCCTAAACTACCATGGCTTTGGCTAATCAGCTTGTAGAAAGGGTTTTAATAAATAAGATTAACTCAAAAAAAAATAAGCCAATCGTAATGACTTTGCATGCATGAACAAATAGCGCAAGCAGGTTGAATTTAATAGGTTGCATATCGTTGTTAGTTTGGGAGGTAAGTAAACAGTTTCCTAGATATGGAAAATATTTTAGTTCGACCTACCTGATTGGGAGATTTTTTTCGGGAAGCCTCTTTTTATTTGATAATTTATTAATATCAGTTTTATTAAAAAGAAATTTTTATAGGCTTAATTTGATTTGTGAAATCAAGAGGCACACAATTCTTCAAATTAAAAATTAAGCTTTCCAACCTAAAGCATTTCCTGAGTGCTTGTGTACTTATTATTCCTTCAATAATCCTGCTTTTTCTTATGTTTTTATTATTCCTGCAATTATCCTTCTTGTTTCAGTAGTTATTCCATCTTTATTTAATAAGCAGTCCAGAATACCACGTTGAAATCCTGGATGGCATTTTGCCGATAGAAAAAGGCATTGGACCAGATGCTGGTATAACTGGAAAACCCCTTGAAATAATTTAATAACCAGTTTTACGTTATAGAAAAGTAACCCTGACCATCTTACAGTTAAAATCCGTCTTTTATGATAACTATAGGAATTAGATTAAACAAGGCAACAAGGTTTATTTTAGGAGCAATACTGTTTGCGCTGTCGATGGCAATACTTGCTATCATTACTTTACTTATGCTATTACATTGAACTACCCGGCATGTAAACTCTTTTAGAAATTGCATCACCGTACCAGGTGAAGGTGCTTATAATTTTAGAGATTAGATTTTGTAGAAGGTGCCATATGCACAGGTGGCAGGGGAAAGAAAAAACAAAACAACTGCAGGCATAAATTGAGGTTGTGCGCCTATTTAACATAAAATTCGTTATACTTAAAATAGGCTGCACTGTTTTTGTATAAAAACAACACAACAGAACATTTCATTTTCGAGTATAACGCTTATTATGTTACTTACGTTAGCCTTTGTGCTGTAGAGTGGCGGCGGTTATGAGCGAATTGTTTTGTATTTTTTTGTGATGCGGCGGAGCCTATTTTTAAGCCGGTAGGCTTTTTAATAATCCCGTGACTTTGCGATGTAAAAGAAGAACCTGGTTAATGGAAGGTAAGTCTCCGCTGGAAATTGATATGGAATTAACTACCAAAGTACTTACTTTGGCAAGGCAATTACACCAGGCAATGAAAGAGTGGGCTTTACACTTAGACCCAACCATTGAATATGCAACGATAAGCGGGAATGTTTTTACCGATAAAGAGTTCCATATCCAGCGACAATCAAATCACCTTCCCGAATGGGCTACTGTTAAGAATCTTGAAGCCCTAAGTAAATCCCTTTTAAATAAGGGTCATCAAAAATAACCTTCCTCAAATCTATGTATAAACCTTTTTGGTCGCTTAGAACAACCACGTAGCATTTCGCCTTTTGTTCAATATTATGAACTTCAACAGATGTGTAGGTAAAGGCTGTTAATCCAATTTTAAAATTTCTGCCTACAATTAATGGCGACCATTTTTCTGCAAGATCATTTGCTTCCTCGCAATCAAATTCTTCAAATTCATTTATTACTGGTAACATACAGTTTCATTTAACCCCCAATATAGCCAACCGATTGCATAATCTCCATAATGGGTCTAATACTCACGGTAGCGCAGGATAAAAAAAATACAAAGTAATTCGTTCATAATGTACGGGCTGTGTAGGGCGTATTTAACATAAAATTCCCTTATAGGTAACTGTTAGTTAAAACATTCGCTTGTTGCGATTTTTTCTTTACAGCTTGGTGGCTGTATTAGTGGAAAAAATCGCAACAAGCGAATGCAGTATTTGCGCCTTAGCGCACATGAAACAGAATACTAACAGTTCGCCTATAAGGGGTATTATGTTATTCAGGTTGGGGCTGTGCGGTAGGGCCGGGCTGGCTACGGGTGTAGGCTGTGCGCCTATTTAACATAATATTAATTATAGGCAATAAAATATATTCCTTTATTGGTCAGTACGTAGTTCTTAATTTTAAATGCCGGTTGTAAAGGATTAAATATAATTACTTGATAAATACTATAATATATTCATTATCATTAGTATGTGCATAATAGTAATACTGGGTAAACGGGCAAACATATTGATATAACACTTATTCTTCAGAAAACTTTGCTGAAATCCGAATGTGAAAAGGATAAAGCCCTTGCGCCAAAAGGCTCTTTAAATTTCCCTCTTTTTTTCCTCCTTAAGTTTTATTGCCCATGGCCCGTTACCAACAATTAAAAAATAAATCAGCAAGAGCAAAATCAGTATAGAAAGAAATAATTCTGAATAAGGTTTAAATACATCGCTGGCAGAATTAATGAAAATGATGGCACCCAGCATGATTGGAATCTGGATAAGGCAGGCAAACCGGGTTAAAAAACCCACCACCATCAGTATTCCACCAATCATGTGGGCGAACACCACAAAGTGGCTTAATAAGATAATGGAAAACGATCCGAAGGATGTTTTAGTAGAAAGCGGCCCGGTAATAGTGCTCATGTTTTGAAGAAAATCAATGCCTTTATAGCAAAGAAAAATGCCCAGGACAATGCGGATGATGTCAAGCCCTTTGGGGTGATGTGTATCGCCCCAGCGTTCAAATCGGTGTAGAATATCCATATAGCTAAGTTTTATCGTTAATAAAAAAGTACTGTTACTAATTTACAGCTAATTTTACAATAATGCAACAGGTAAATATTTCCCCGAAAAAGATACTGGCTAATTTAAAGCTCGAAGCCCTCAATGAAATGCAGCTGGCGGCTATAAAAGCCAATGACGAAAATGATAATGTGCTGCTGCTTTCTGCTACTGGTTCAGGAAAAACGCTGGCCTTTTTATTGCCCATCATTCAACGCCTTGACCCTGCCATAAAAACAGTACAGGCGCTGATATTAGCACCATCCAGGGAACTGGCCATACAAATTGATGAGGTGTTCAGAAAAATGGGTAGCGGTTACAAAGTATCCTGCTGCTATGGCGGCCATAAAAGAGAGATTGAAGAAAATAATTTGCTGCAATCCCCTGCCGTGATCATTGGTACGGCCGGCCGTATTGCAGACCATCTCCGCCGCAATAATTTTTCTACAGAAGCCATCAGCATACTGGTGCTGGATGAATTTGACAAATCGCTGGAACTGGGCTTCAAAGAAGAAATGGAATTCATCATCGGGTCGCTTCCGGCTGTTACAAAAAGGATATTGACTTCAGCCACAAATGCTCCCGGCATTCCGGATTTTGTAAATTTCAATAACCCCGCAACAGTTGAATTTTTATCGCCGCTGGTGGAAAAAGAATTTGTAGATGAACTGGTGGTGATGACGGTACATTCTCCCGATAAAGATAAAGTAGAAACCCTTTTCAGGCTGATCTGCCAGATCGGTAATAAATCCATCATTGTATTCTGCAATCACAGGGAATCGGTGGAACGCACAAGCGAATTATTAAAAGAAAAAGGAATCGTCAATGTGTTTTACCACGGCGGCATGGAGCAATATGAAAGGGAAAGCGCCATGTGTAAATTTAAAAATGGCACTTCTAATATTTTGATTACCACTGATCTTGCATCAAGGGGCCTGGATATACCCGACATTAAATATATCATCCACTTTCACTTGCCTCCCACACCAGATGTATATATACACCGCAACGGCCGTACAGCCCGAATGGCTGCAGGGGGAAAATCAGTGCTGATATTATCAACCGAAGAAACCCTGCCAGGCTATATTAAGGAACCGGTAACCGAAATAGAACTGCAGCAAGAACCCGAACTGCCCGAAAAACCAAAATGGACAACGCTCTTTATTGCGGCTGGTAAAAAAGATAAAATCAATAAAATGGATATTGTAGGCTTTTTATCTAAAGTGGGTAATTTAAAACAGGATGATATCGGGCTGATTGAAGTGAAGGATTTTTCTTCATTTGTGGCGGTGAGAAAATTAAAAACAGGCGCATTAATGGAAGTAATAAAGGATGAAAAGATTAAAGGTAAAAAAGTGAAGATTGCGGTGGCAAAATAAAACCAATACACAACACCTATTATATCCCTGTTTTCAATTCCCCAAAGAAATAGCCACCGTACTTTCTATTTGGACTTCACATCAGCAGGCCGTTAAATAAAGCCGGCCCCATATTCCAGGCCATTTATCGGGTAACCAATTTTAAATTCTTACAATAAATATTTCAGTAACCTGTTTTACTCATTGAATGATTGTCTTATTCCCATCCGGATCACCCCTACCGGTTCGGTCAGTGAATGAAGTTCATTCCGCCGGTGGTGGCGGCCTGCTTTCCCTCTCTCCATCAGGTGGTGGCGGTCTCCTCCTTTCCCCCTCTCCGGTTGGTGGTGGTGGCCTTCTTCCAGGAGTTCCCTGTCCTGCTATTCTTCTTAACACAGTCTGAATAATTTCATCAAATTTGCTTTGCTGTTCACTGTCACCGATAGCCCTGAGTTGCTGAAAATGTCTGAAATTAATAAGCTCAATTTGCTGTTGAAAAGCCAAGGTTTTTTTATTATACAATGTAATAACCGAATCGCTGACTGAAGGATTTTTAAGCAGTTCGAAAAAAGCATTCCTGGCCATAGCAAGGGAATCCTGGGCAGGCCTTTGCAGCCTTTGGTGTTCTTCCCGTAATGTTGAATATATTTCCTGTTGCTTTTTATTCAGCCCCAGTTGCCTGGTCACAAATTCAAATACCGGTTCGGGAGGTGGCGGCCCAGCCTGGTTTGGAGGTTTGTTACTGCTTGCCCATAACAGGCCAAGGGTAACAACATTTGCCATAAGCAATGCTATGGTGAAAAAGGAAAGCCATTTATTGTTTTGTAAACTGGTCATTTAAAATATTTTATTGGTAAAGATCATTTGTTACCAGGTTATATTCTTTAGCAAAGCTTTCTATGGTACCAGACCCTGTGCTTACCGGTGTTGGTGATTGGATGCGGTTATGCCTGATGGTAATAATATTAAAAGCCAATAGTACTGCCAGGCAGGCTGTTAAAAAGGCTGGCCGAAGTATAAAGAATGGTACTGGCTGCAGTAACAGTTCTTTTTCCATCCTTGATTTAAGCCGGGTGTAAAAAAAATCAGGCACCCGGGCTTTGGCTACTTCATCAAGGCTTTGCAGTATTTTTTCAATTTTATTATTATTACTGGAAGACATTATCCGGGTTATTAATGATGATTAGACGATACCTATAATTAAAACCATTGCTACAAATCATACTTACTGCTTGCAGAAGCGGATTTTTTTAAATTTAGCCTCGCTCTTTGAAGCAATGAATCTACGGCTGATGCTGTTGTTTTCATGATTTCGGCTATTTCTCCATAGCTAAGGTTTTCAAGTTTATTTAAAATAAATGCTGTCTTTTGGTTTTCTGGCAAGGTGTCAATCAATTTAAAAAGCAGGGCTGCATCTTCTTTTTTGTCTAAGGCCACCCCGGGATGATGAAAATCCGGAGGCTCATACAACGGATGATTATCCTGGCCAAAAATGCTGATCATAAAACCGAAGCGCTTTTTCCTTTTTTTGCTGCGTAAAAAGTCGAGGCACTTGGTAACCGTGATCCGGTAAAGCCAGGTGGATAATGCGGCTTCCCCTTTAAACTGCTGTATAGAACGGTATACTTGTATAAACACTTCCTGGGTAATATCTTCGGCATCGATATGCTGTTGCACGAGGCCAAGAGCAGTATTATACACCATATCCGCGTGTTTGGCAACAAGGTATTTAAAAGCCTGTTCGTCTCCCTGCTGTAGTTGCGATATCAATTCCTGCTCAGACAATATTATCGGCGATTATTATTTTTTCCAAGGGCATTTGAAAGCGCTTACAGCGCAATGATATTTTGTTTTTTAAAGGATCGAACGAAATCAACCACCTGCCGGTTAAATTTCTCTCCATCATTAAACAAAAATTTGTGGCGTATGGGTAACACGTAGATCGGGAATTCGGTCAGTTCACTTTCAAATTTCTGCATCCTCACACCATCCTTTTCTGTTGTAATAATCATTTTATTAGCCGACCGTATTTTTTCAAACTGTTTTTTAATTTCTTTAAGGTCATCGCTGTCAAAAATATGGTGATCAGGAAAACGCAGCATATCGTAAGAATGAAAATTTGCAGTAAGAAAATCTTTAAGCGGCTTTGGGTTAGCTATACCACAAACCAGCAGTATATCCGCATCAGGGGATAAACTGGTTTCACTTTTTTTGAACAGGTGATAAGGTGGCGCATACTGAATTTCGGTAAAATATACTGTCTGTGTTGCAGTTGGGTTTAACTCATTGACGATAGCCTCCCTTTCCACGGGCAACAAATTGGATTTGCATTTGGTAACAATAATGATCTCTGCTCTTTTTGCGCTGCTCCTTACATCTCTTAAATCACCGGCAGGCATCATCAGGTCGCGGGTATACAGATCTTTATATTCAGTCAGTAAAATATTTAATCCTGCTTTTATTGACCTGTGCTGGAAAGCATCGTCCAAAATGATCACTTCCGTGCCGGGTTTTTCCTGAAGCAATTGCGGAATGGCCACCAGCCGCTCCTCTCCTACGGCTACGGTTATATCAGGAAATTTATTATGGAACTGCATGGGCTCGTCCCCAATTTCTAAAGCAGTCGTGTTTTCATTTGCTATTCCAAAGCCCTTTGTTTTTCTTTTATAGCCCCTGCTCAGCGTGGCCGTGGTAAAGTCATTTTTCAGCAGCCGGATGAGGTACTCCGTCATTGGAGTTTTGCCTGTACCGCCCACAGCCAGGTTGCCTACACAGATCAAAGGGAAATTAAATGGGGTTGACTTCAGCAAATTTTTATCAAACAGCCGGTTACGCAGCCAAATGATTCCACCATAAATAAAAGAGATGGGAAATAATAAATATCGAAAGCTTTTCAATAACACGGTTTAACCTGGTTTTAGAAAGAATAAATTTTTTCATGGGTGATACAGAAGTCTAATGGCACATCCTGTTCATTGGCATCTTCAATGGCCGCCACCGGTTCAAAATAACAAAAGCCAACTTTGATGCAGTCTTTTCGGCAATGCTGCAGAAACCGGTCGTAATAACCTTTGCCGTATCCTACCCTATAGCCCCTGGTATCAAAGCCAAGCAAAGGCACAATAATCATATCAATTGCAGAATGGGACACATCTGTGCCGTTCACCGGTTCATTTATCCCAAATTGATTTTCTTCAAATACCGTACGCTCATCCGCTATTACCGCAATCATTTCCGCCTTGCCCTCGAGGTCAACCAGAAAAGGATAAAGCAACTGCTGGTTGGGATTTTTAAAGTAGCAATAATCTGTTACCAATTGAGGGTTAAATTCATTCCATTTCTCAATGGGTGCATAGGTCATAATAAGCGACGGGATATCAATAGGCAATTGTTGAAAATGGATCAGCATCAGGTCATCCATCCTGTTTACCTGCGAAGCAGAAAGCTGCATACGCCTGTCTTTATAATAATGCCGTATGTCTTTCTTTTTCATTTTTATAATTTCTGATGACAAAGGTTTGTACAGAAAATGAAGTGACCCGGGTAGTAATTACATAATAAAGATAGAAAAGATTGTTGTCCCGTAATTTCTTTCTGTTTTGTAATGTGCAAACTTTTTATAATCATTACGGGGAGTATGTTCCAGTACAAACCAGCCTTTTGGCTTCAGCAAATGCTTTTCGGCAATTTTTAATGGCAAATCATCAATGGTACCCAGGGCATAGGGTGGCCCGGCAAAGATAAAATCATACTGCTCTGTGCAGCTTTCAATAAACTTGAACACATCCGATTTCACTATTTTCAAGTTGGGGATACCCAGTTCGGCAGAAGTTTTTTTTATAAATTCATACATTGAAGTATCTTTCTCCACAACCGTCAGGTCTTTCACTCCCCTGCTGGACAATTCATAACTGATACAACCGGTGCCGCCAAAAAGGTCGAGTGTTTTTACCTTGTCAAATTCCAGGTTATTTTGCAGCACATTAAACAGGCCTTCCTTAGCAATATCCGTTGTAGGCCTTGTATAGGGCATACTTGCCGGCGGAGCTATTTTTCTGCCGCCATATAATCCGCTGATTATACGCATGTGGCTAAAGCAAATAAATGACTGAAATAATGCTGGGGATAATCCTTCATTTCTTCAGGATAAGTGTATTGTTGCGGCAATGATTCGAACTGCAGGTGAAGAAAATATTTGTTCAACTCATTGTAAAGATTAGATGCCTTATCAATCATTCCGTTCAAATGAACAGCCAAATCATGGATATCCGCTTCAAAAGCCCCGCAGTATTGCAGTAAATAATAGGCCACATCTTCCGGGGTTTTAAATTGCCAGCTTTGTATGGATTGAAGTTTACCGTTCTTTAGCAACATGGCGGTAAAATATCCGGTGCCAAAAATACAATAAAGGTGGTTTTGGGTAGAGGTAACAATATCCGGCAACAAAGAATACAGGTGAGTGCTTACTTCGCCGCTAAAAATATAACTAACCACGGCATCTATTTGTTTGGGTACTGTATAAATATTGTACAGGTTTTGTTTGTACACAAAATCAGTGCGGATATATTCATCTGCAATATCACCATACAACAATTCCAGCATTTCTTTTTTAGCAGCCTCCTCCATCAGTTGGCCCGGCACCAGCACAGAAGCCGGATAAGCATACACGATAGTAATAGATTCAAATTTCACCTGCAACAACGGATTTCCCGATACCATCTCTTTTAAAATGGTTGCCGCCCCTTCAAGTGATACTGCTGAAGTAAAATGATAACTGGATAAAGCAACACAATCCTTCCCTTTATCAATCACAAACCAGGATATACCCTGCAGTCCTGCTTCAATAAACAATTTTGCATTGGCAGTTACCGTATCTGTTGATTGTATTTTAAATGTTGGGTTCAATGTTTTTATTTAGGCAGACAAAATAAGATATTTTTGCAAACTTATGGAAAGTGCAGCACCAATAAAAGATTTAAAAGTACAGGTAACCAATAAGCAGGTACTTTCTATAGCCCTGCCCATCACCTTTGCCATTTTAATACCCCAGCTCAACATGCTTACCAACAGCATTTTCCTGGGCAATTTAAGCATTGAGGCCCTGGGTAATGCGGGCATTACGGGTGTATTTTACCTGATATTTGCGGTAGCAGGCAACGGCTTAAACAATGCACTGCAATCAGTTTTTTCGAGATATGCCGGCAACAACAATACGATTGCTTTCAAAACTATTCTTTCGCAGGGGGTGCGCATCAGCCTGCAGTTTGCATTGGGCGGCATTTTAATTACCTGGATTATTGCGCCATTCCTATTGCAGTCGGTAGCCGACCCGAGAGCTTATCCCCAGGAGATGAGTTTTTTAAGGATACGGATTGTTGGCCTTCCCTTTTTGTATTTATTTCAAATGGGTAATGCGTTTTTGGTTGCATCGCTTAACAGCCGGTATTTGATTATTGGTTTTGTGGCTGAAGCGCTGGTGAATATTGTTTTTGATTACCTCCTTATTTTTGGCCATGGCGGTTTACCAAAGATGGGTTTTAATGGTGCTGCAGTGGCTTCAGTGATTGCAGAGGCCACCGGTTTTATGGTTGTTTTTTTTGTGCTGGTAAAAACAGGGTTGAAAAAAGAATACGGCTTGCTGCATCATTTTAAATATGATAAAGCTAAAAGTAAACAGATCATTAAAATTGCCACCCCGCTGGTGCTGCAATATGTAATCAGTGTATCCACCTGGCTGGCATTTTTTATTCTTATCGAATCCAGGCATGATGAAAATGCCAAAGCCATCAGTAATACCATGCGGAATATTTTTGGCCTTACGGGTGTATTTGTATGGGCTTTTGCGGCTACAAGCAATACCATGGTGAGCAACCTGATGGGCCAGCGCAGGGAAGATAAAGTGATTGAAGCCATCAAAAAAATCATGCTGTGGAGTATTGGCTTTTGTTTCTGCATGTGCCTGCTGGTGAATATTTTCCCTCATCAATTCTTTAACCTGTTTGGGCAGGGCAATGCATTTGTTGAAGAAGGTATCCCGGTATTACGGGTAGTGAGTACCGCACTCCTTCTTATGAGTATTGCCAACATCTGGTTAAATGGTGTTACCGGCACCGGCAAAACAAAAGTTAACCTTGCCATTGAGATCATCGCCATCATTCTTTACCTAATATACTCCTGGATATTTGTGAAAGTGCATTACATCTCTTTAGCAATGGCGTGGAGTAATGAACTGCTGTACTGGTCAGTGATTTTTTTATTGTCTTTTGGGTTTATGAAAAGCGGCAGGTGGAAAACGAAGTAAGCCGAAAGTAAAGGACTAAGGATGTAGTTACGCTGTTGATCATTCTTTGGCTAACTATTCAAAATGAAATGTATGAATAGGCTGATCGTTGAATTATAAGGGGCAGCCTGAACTTACCCTATACGGTTAAACTATAAATGGTTAGCCAATTTGCCAGGATGAAATAAGTAATGCATTACGTTATCAAAAATAAAATACGCCCCGGATTATCCGGGGCGTATTTTACAAAAAATCTGATATAAAAATTACAACTTGATAAATTTCTTCACTACCACATTTTCACTCATCTGAATTTTGATAACGTAATTACCGGCTGTAAAACCTGTAGTGCTGATGTTAAAATTATTCTCTCCTTCTGCAATGCTGACCATCTTTGAATATATTGCTTTACCACTGAAGTCGGCAATAATAACATTAGCCATACCATTCTTTTCCGCATTTATATTCACCCGCATATTATCCCTTACCGGATTTGGATAACTGCTGATCTCATTAATGCCAAGGTTCTGCAGGTTACGAACGGGACTGTATTTAAACCTTCCATCAAGGTCTACCATTTTAATGCGGTAGTAGTTGTACCCATTTGAAGGTAGGTTATGCGTAAAGCTGTAGGTTCTTTCTGTATTGCTGTTGCCTGCTGCCTGCACCTGGCCTATTTCGCTGAAGGTACGGCCATTGCTGCTTTGCTCAATAAGGAATTTAGATGAATTAATCTCCTGGCTGGTTTTCCAAACCAACTTGTTGGCCTTCGTTATTTTTTGAGCGGTAAAGGCGAGTAATGTTACAGGTGTAGTGCAGTTCAAATCACCTGTTGAATTAATCTGAATATCATCAACACCGATAATATTGCCATATTTACTTGAGCCTTCAAAGGCTATTTGGATTGTCTGGCAACCAAAAGCAGAAAGATCTGCTGTATGCTGGCTCCATCCAGGCACTCCAAAAGTTGGGTCAAGCCTTCCGTAACCGACCCCAACTCTTGTCCAGGAAAGGCCTTTATCTGTGGATACACTTACATATAAACTGTCATCTAACCCATCACTTAAAAAGGTAGTATCATGGCTCATCCAGAAAGTCATGAAATTTGAACCTTCATTTACAGAACGGGTAAGCTTGATACAATTACTATATAACCTGGAAACAAAACCATCTGTACTTGTACCACTAAATGCATCAAAGTAGTAAAAATTTGTACCGCTGTGAGCATGCAATGAATCTACCATGAAGGTATTTGTATAGGCGGTGTCTGCAGAATGAACAGACCATAACTGGCGGGTACCAGCAACAGTTTTTGCAAAGCTAAACACGGGCAGCGTTGTTTCCGCATCTTCCAGGGCAGGGAATGATGCAATTACAGTTGCGGTGCTGCTTCCAAAAGAAACTGCAGTATCATTTGCATTATCCCCATCTCCTGCCAATACCACAAATGCAGAATCATAATAAGTACCCGGGTTACTGAGATCTATACCCGAAAAGTTGATGGTTTCACTTGCCCCCGGTGCAATGATCGCACTGTTATTTATTGTACCTGCAAACAAGCTTGATCCCTTTACATTTAAAGTAACTGCCGCTGCGCCGGCTGCAATACTGTTATACCCTTTATTTTTTAATACAACCCCTATTGTTTGCGGTGTACCAAAGCAAGTTGGGTCAGGGTCATTAAAGTCATATATAATAGCATCCGTAGCAAAAGGAGCAATAAATTTTATTGCGGGCCTGTAAACAGACACGGCAAGTGAGGTTGCTGCAGAAAGCGCAGTAGCTCCATTGTACCGGCGGGCTACATTTTCGGCAGAGGTGCCCGTGCCTGTGGCATCATAAATAGAAGGATAGTAAATAAAGCTAGGATGTGCAACGCCATCTGCACGTTCTATCAAAAGTTCTAAATTACTGCCGGCAGTTCTTAAAAAAGGGGTGGAAAGGTCAATTGTTGTTTCGCCTGTAGCGCTGATATCGACTGATCCTGAAAATACTAAAGTGTACCCTGTAGTGGAATAAGTGCCGGTAGCAAGTACATCTGTTGTGGCACTGATATTTTTGAGGTAAATCTTAACATTATTGAATGTAGTAGGACTGCCTACCTGGTAGATATAAAAGCTCATTTGCCTGATTGAATTGACGGTAAATGTATTGGCGCCTAATTCCTCTGTACGAAATATATTTTCGGTGGCATTATAGGCCTGTGTTCCGAATACAACATTTGAGCTGATGATATTACCGGGATTCGCAGAAATAAGCACTGATTGGCAATATCCGGGGGCAAAAAAAGCAACTGCAAATAATAAAGTGTAGATTTTTTTCATCATAATTTTTGTTTTGGTGACGCAATTTAACGATATTAAGGATTGCCTGTAAAAAAAAGCTGTAATAAAATGTTTATAATGCTACAATTAAGGTAAAAACATTTTAAAAAGTTCTTAGCAGGCTAATGCTACAGCGGTATATGCCTTAAAGTTGATACATGACGGCACAATGGAATGCCCTGGAAGTTGTCATATTTGCAGCAACCCCACCTTATACAAAGTATTTACGGGTTTGTTATCCCAAAACAATTCAAAGTTGGGAAGCCCGGCTGCTTCGTAGTTGTCTTTTATTTCCTGCAATGTAATAGCCTTGCCCGGAGCAGATAAATCTTTCAGTAAATCCAACAGCCATTTGCCCTCCGCCTCATTTACTTTGATATTGACAACTTCTTTTTTTGTTTGAAAATGCAGTGAACACATTACCCATGAATTTCCTTTTTTTGATTTGGTTAATTGTTCTGCCCGGGGCAGGTTTCCCAGCCATACTATTTTTGCTGTAGGCTTATTGCCTGTGGATTCTGCTTCCTGGAGGGCATTTAGAATAAAATCAGGCGGGACGGATGTTTTAGGGATTTTAAAATCGAACCACTTGTGCAAAGGATAATCCAGGCAGGTGCCATGCATAAAATTGAGCAGTGATTTTTTTAATCCAAAACTAAACGTATCGTGATCTGCACCTGTGGGGTCGCTGTGTACGATATCATTGTTGGCGAAGCTACCCGTTTCCGTGGTTTGTTTTAATACCTTAAATTTTTCGGGGTGCATACCAACAGGGCTATGCGCTGTCATGGCAAACTGGTGCCAGAAGGCAGATTGCAAAATACCGGCAGCAAAAAGTTGCCTTACCATCTCTAAAGAATCAATGGTTTCCTGTGCTGTTTGTGTGGGAAATCCATACATTAAATAAGCATGCACCATGATTCCTGCTTCAGTAAAATGTTTATTTACCATAGCCACCTGTGCCACCGTGATGCCTTTTTGTATCAGTTGCAGCAACCTGTCGCTGGCCACTTCCAGCCCACCGGACACGCCGATACAGCCGGAGGCTTTCAGCAACAGGCACAAATCACGGGTGAAACTTTTTTCAAACCGGATATTCGTCCACCAGCTAACCACTATTTTTCTTTTAATGATTTCCAATGCTAAAGCACGCATAAGTGCAGGCGGAGCTGCTTCATCTACAAAATGAAAACCATTCTGCCCCGTTTGAGCTATCATCTCTTCCATCCGGTCGCAAAGAATATGGGCCGTAAGGGGTTCGTAATTTTTTATATAATCCAGTGAAATATCACAGAAGGTACACTTGCCCCAATAGCAGCCATGGGCCATCGTTAGTTTGTTCCACCGTCCATCACTCCACAGGCTGTGCATGGGGTTGATAATTTCTATAGCCGAAATATATTTATCCAGTAAAAAATCACTGTAGTCTGGCGTACCCACCTGTCCCTGCCGGTAATCGGAACAGGAAGCGGTATTGATATAAGTAACCTTGTTGTTTACTAAAGTGAAGGTCCTTTTTAATTCGGCTATTGCTTTGGTTCCCTGTATATGCTGCAATAAATTTTCGACAGGTGCTTCTCCATCATCCAGGGTTATATAGTCAACAAATTCAAATACCCTGGCATCCGACAAAGAGCGCAGCTCTGTATTGGGAAAGCCGCCTCCCATCGCAACCTTGGCTGATGGATACTGTTTTTTTATCCATTGTCCACAGCGTAAACCAGCATATAAATTTCCCGGAAAAGGAACCGAAATGGCTACCATTTCCGGCTGCACTTCATCTATTCTTTCTGCAAGAATTTGAAGCAGCAGTTCATCAATATAGGTGTATGGTTTCTGCAAAGCATTATATAATTCATCAAAACGATTGGCGGACCTGCCCAGTTTTTCGGCATACCGGCTAAAACCAAAATGCTCATCCACACATTCTTTGATAAGGTCCGACAAATCTTCCAGGAACATCGTTGCCAGGTGCTTGGCTTTATCCTGGATGCCTATACTGCCAAAAGCCCATGTCAAATCTTCTACCTGTGCAAACCTGGCTGCTTCCGGCAAAAATCCCCGTTTGCAAACCTGGTGGGCAAGCGTGGGGTTCTTGCCTTGCAGAAACAACATCACGGCATCAATCGTCCGGATATAATCAGCTTTCAATGCAATGATCCTTTGGGCGTTTTCCGACCATTCTGCTGTGCTGTCAATAACGGCAAACAACTTTATTAAACCCTTTTGAGAAAACAACTTCACTGTAACCTCTATCCCAAGGTCGGCCTGGAAAGAGGTAATACCTTTTGTATTGAGAAAACCCTTTAGGTAAGCCGTAGCCGGGTACGGAGTATTTAGTTGTGTGAACGGAGGTGTTATCAGTAAGACTGTTGAAGCCATAAGCTGCAAAAGTAAATGTTATTGACCGTTTGGGATGTTGAGGAGTTTAGAAGTTTAGGCGCTGCCTGAAAGAGGCGGCTGTTTTCTAAACCTTCAAAAATTTCTCAACTCCTCCTTATCTTGCATTCATGCCCCGGCTTTCAAAAATAAACATTACCCAGTTTAAGAATTACGATTTTGCCAGTTTCGATTTCACGGAAAGGGTTGTGGGCATTTGCGGATTGAATGGCGCGGGCAAAACCAACCTGCTGGATGCCATTTACTACCTCTGTTTCACAAAAAGTTATTTTACCAAAACTGATTCGATGAATGTGCAGTTTGATAAGGATGGGTTCAGGCTGGAAGGATTTTTTGCAACAGATAAGATCGTTTGCATTCACCGGGGTGCGGGTAAAAAAGAATTTTATTTGAATGAGGTGGAGTACACAAAATTTTCTGAGCATATTGGTAAATTCCCGGCAGTGATGATTGCCCCGGATGATGTGGAAATGATTACTGGTGGCAGCGAAGATCGGAGGCGTTTCATTGATACGGTGCTCAGCCAGGTTGACCACAGCTACCTTCAGCAATTAATTGTGTATAATAAAGTACTGCAGCAACGTAACAGCTTACTAAAAAGATTTGCAGACCAGGGCCTCACCGACTGGCCCTTGCTGGAAGTAGTGGATGAACAACTGGTGCAACCCGGCAATTATATTTACCGGCAACGAAAGAATTTTACCGCCAGCCTGGTGCCATTGGTGCAGCAGTTTTATGAACAGATAGCCGACAATGATGAGCAGGTTAGGCTGCAATACGAAAGCCAGCTGAACCATAGTGATTTTAATGCCTTGCTGAATCAATGCCGGGAGAAGGATTTCGTATTACAACGCAGCAACGGCGGGATCCATAAAGACGATATTTCTATACAGTTGAATGGGCAGATCTTTAAAAACATTGCCTCGCAGGGGCAGCGCAAGAGTTTATTGTTTGCCTTAAAATTAGCTGAGTTTGAAATGTTGAAAGTAAACAAAGGTTTTGCCCCTCTCCTGCTGCTGGATGATGTTTTTGAAAAGCTGGATAACCGCCGCATGCAGCACCTTTTAAGGAGGGTATGCAATGAAAACCAGGGCCAGGTATTTATTACTGATACCCATAAAGACAGGCTGCAAGAAGCTCTTAGCCACCTGCAAACACCTTTCCAGGTAATTGAACTGTAAATAAAACTGGAATTAATTTCAACACACCGTTAATTCTACCCCCAAAATACCGTTAAAACACCCCTCAAAATACCGTTAAACCACCCTTTCTTTTTGTTTACAGATTATCAATCTTTGTGAAGTATTGGAAAAGCCCGTTTATAATATCGGCCCTTAATTATAACTATCAGGTGAATGACTTGAGTTAGTCGTTCATTGGATCATTGGCAATCAGAATCTAATCTAATCGACCCTATTCAATGCAGGCGGGGAATTTTAAAGCGGGATATTTAAAATTCAGACGGGTTGTATTTACTTCCTGTCGCCCCCTGTTTTTTTTACAAACAGAAAATAGTAAGAATTTACCAGTATAGTTTCGCAGCGCTACTCCTTCTTGTTTATTCAGGAGGGCTTGCGCTGCCCGTATTTTTTTTCAAAAATACCTTTTAGGCAACGTTAAAATATAAAAAGTTTTTATTCTACCTGTAATCCCCAATCTTTTCCTTTCTCTGTTGCGGGTACGCCATCCTTTAGCCATTTGGCAGGTTTCTCCCCTTTCAACAGCCAGTCGAAAAACTGTTGCTCCCTAACCTGGATATCTTTACGATTTTTTCTTTCCACCAGGTTGTGGGCTTCGCCATTGTAGTTGAGCATCCATACCGGTTTGCCCAATCTTCTGAGGGCAGTAAATAATTCTATACCCTGGTACCAGGGCACTGCGCCATCTGCATCATTATGCATAATAGCTAATGGCGTTTTTACATTTGGCAAATGAAACAGGGGTGAATTTTCTATGTACAATTGCGGCTTCTCCCACAAGGTGGCGCCAATGCGGCTTTGCTCTTTTTCGTATTGAAATTGGCGGTTGAGGCCGCTCTCCCAGCGGATGCCACCATATGCACTTGTCATATTGGCTACGGGTGCGCCTGCCCATGCAGCTGCAAACAAGTTTGTTTTGGTTACCAAATAAGCCACCTGGTAACCACCCCAGCTTTGACCCTGTATGCCTATCTTGGTACTGTCAACAAAACCGGCTTTCACTAACGCCCTTGCACCACTTGCAATATAGTTGTAAGCATCATTGCCTGGGTGGCCCGTGCGGTAAGAAATATCCGGGGCAAACACAAGGTAGCCGCGGCTCACAAAAAATGGGATATTCAGCCTGCTGGGTGTGGGTGCAGGTGCGATGTAATTATATAAGCCATTTGATAATTTTTCGTAGAAATAGCAGATCATCGGGTATTTCTTTTTTGGATTAAAGTCTTCTGGTTTGTAAACGATGCCCGTGCTGGTTTTGCCATTGTATGTTTTCCAACTGTAAAGTTCTGCTGTGCCCCAGTTGAAGTCTTTTTGCTGAGGGTTGATGTCGGAGAGACGAATGGACTGTTGATATTGATCGATCACAAACTCACCCTGGCTATTAAATACCGGAACCAAATTGGAATTATCCAGCGATGTAAAAAACAGGTCAGGGAATTCGGTATATTTTTCCTGGGTGTACAGGAATGATTCGTAATTTTTTGAGCACACAGGCCTTCCAAATACATGCTTCGCATCCTGGGTAATTTTTTCAGCAGGCTTATTATTGTTTACAAATAAAAAATACAAACCGGCTTCTTTACTTTGCTTATTAAAGGAAGAAAATAAGTACTTTTTCCCATAACTGAAGAACCGGTGTTCTTTATCCATATTGATGAAGCGGAAGGTATTCTTTCCTTCTCTTCCAGTTTCCTTCGTAAGAAGTTTTTCACTGCTGTTAATTTTTGAAATGATACTTAAATTAACCTCCTTTTCAGTCAGATCAATCTTCCAGGCATCATACTGGTCGTACACAAATAAAGCGCTGTCCCCTTCCTCCCAGCCCATCACCCCATAATTATTGGGTAACTCCGGCACGTCATTTTCTTCATCATATAAAGGCACTTTAATCCTACTGCTTACGTTTCTTGTAATTCCGGTGTTTACTTCGTAAGTAAAATAATTTCTCAATTCAGGATTGTACCAGTACACGAACTTACCTCCGGGTGATGGTGCTGCATTCAGGGGCATGTTTTTATAGATCATTTTCCTTTCACCGGTAGTGGTATTGACGATAAAGGCGCTTGATTTTGTGCGCCCTGTCCATTGGCTTTCTACCCTGTTGCCCTTGCTGCTTTCAGCCAGTATCCAACCGGCATTGCCTTCATTAACGAGAGTGATATTTTCCGCATCTCCGGCACCTGCCTGTACCAGTTTATTCTCTTTTACATGGTACACTGCTGTATAACTTCTTTTCCATTCTGCTTCCACATTTTTCAGTTGTTGCGTTTGCAGGTAATCATCTTTATAATTCCAGATGTCGAGTTTGGCTGTTTCGAAATCTACCAGCGTTGTATCTTTTGGCGGGCGGATGGGTGCGTTACCAAAGTACAGTTTGCTTCCATCTTTACTGAATTCCACTTTGGCATTTTCGCTTACTGTATAGCCCAGTAGCATACCAGCAGAATTTTTGTCAGCAATGATTTTTGCACTGTCCTGAGCTTTAATAAAATACCAGAGTTTGTAAAATTTGGTTAGTGCTTTTTCACTGCTGTCCCTTTCGGCAACAAATGCCAGTTGATTACCTTCTTCATCAAAAGCATAGTTTTTTGCATCGTTGAACTTAGTCATCACCGTATCAATTTGCTGCGCCTGCAAATGATACAGCAGCACAAAAGCTTTGCTGTTACTGTCTTTGCTGTTCTTACTTGTTTCTATCAGCAGCTTCGTTCCTTTCTTATCAAAGTAAAATTCATTTACCCCCTTGAAAACAGTTTCTTTGTTATCGTTTAAATTTCTGAGCACCAGGTCTGTTCCTTCAGTTGCACTGCCGCCTGCTGCATCATCGCCCTCAGCATCTGAAATGTCTTTTACTTTTTTGATGATCTGGCTGGCTGCTTTGCTGGCTATTTCAATCAATTCTTCCTTAGAAATATTTCCTTTGATAGAATCAATGGATATCCTGATCAATGAGTCTGCTATTTTTGCCAGCAGGTTATTTTTTATTTTTATTGAGTCGGCGCCTGTTTTTTTCCTGCTTGTATCCGGTAACGGTTTTTCCAGTTGGTATGCCACAAAGCCAAATCCTTTCTCCGGGGTTTTGAAATTTTTTATTCTTGCTTTTTTAAGGATGCTGTCCTTGCCCAGTTCAATGATGGCAATAGAATCTTTGGGCATTTCGTCCGCTTTCTTCTTTTTTATTTTGGCCTGCCTGGTATCCTGGAAGAATGGTTTTATTTTCAAGAGCAGGTATTTGCTGTCTTCTGTTATGGTTGCATTGTAGCCCCTGGGGATTACTTTTTTATATTTTGTTTTGGGGTTTTGAATCACCAGTTCGCCATCACCTTCCTGGGGATTCACGGTATACACTACAAATGCACCGTCATTGCTGACCATTCGTTCACCAATGCTTTTCCAGTTGTCGTACACGGTGTGGTCGAGTGGCTTTTTTTGGGCTGATAATTTTGTTGAGGTGATTAGCGCAAGGAGTAAAAAGAAATTTTTCATGTGTGTTATTTGACCTCACAGCCTTCTGCAGGAAGTCTCTGTGAATGCGTTTAAATTGATTAAAAGTTTACACCTTTTTGAAAGGTGTAAACTTTTAGAACAACCCTGTGTAAATTTATTCACTTTCATCAATAAAACCCCAGTTGGTTCTAAGGGTTTCTAATTGCCCGCCCTGCAGTTTGACAGCGTTATAATGCCCGGCATTGTTCTTTTGCCGGAAGGCTTCATACAAAGTAACTGCACAGGCTACAGAAATATTCAATGATTTGATGATGCCTACCTGCGGAATGATAAAGTTACCATCTGCCATGGCGATGATCTCTTCACTTACACCGCTGTGTTCGTTGCCAAAGACCAGGGCAACAGGCTCGGTTAAATCCAGTTCATGCAGGCTCACTGCATCGCTGCTTAAATGGGTGGTGTAAATTTTTTTATAGATTTTCCTTATTGCTGCAAAACATTCGCCGGCATCGGTAAACTGGTGAATGGTTAGCCATTTGGCTGCACTGGATGAACTTTTTGCGCCCCATTTCCGGTGTGGTGGAATTTTGTGGTTGAGAATATAAATTTCCTGTATGCCAACGGCATCGCAGGTACGCATTACGGCGGAGATATTGTGTGGATCAAAAACATTTTCTAAAACGACTGTCAGGTCGGGCTGACGTTTGTTTAAGACGGTTTCGAGTCTTTCAATTCTTTCTGGTGTCATATGATGCCCAAACCCCTAATGGGGCTTTAGACTCTTATCAAGCAAAAGGCGTTGCTTTACTTTTAAGAGTGATAAAATAAAATTTCAAAGTTTGTTATTTAGCAGTAACCCTGCTGAATAAAGATATAAAGTACAAGAGTGCGACGCCAAGGAAGCCTAATAACGATATAAAAGTCTGGTTCAAAAAAATATCTTTTAAAGAAAACTATAACTTACAATGAATGCGAAAGCAGTGACTTGTAAAAATAAAATTCCTTTCAGCCATCTTACTACAAAAGCTCCGCTGGATGGCGGATTGGGGCATTAGATATTTTCAATCACCATCGCACTTGCTCCCCCACCGCCATTACAAATCCCCGCCGCACCATACTTTGCATTGTTTTGTTTCAATACATTGATCAATGTAACAATGATCCTTGCGCCACTGCAACCCAGCGGATGGCCTATTGATACCGCACCTCCATTTACATTCACTTTGGCCGGATCGAGTTTCATGCGTTTGCTGTTTTCAATGCCCACCACAGCAAAAGCTTCGTTCAATTCCCAGTAGCTGATGTCCTCCATCGTTAAGCCAGCTTTGTCAACGGCTTTAGGTACAGCAAGCGATGGCGTTGTGGTAAACCATTCCGGGGCCTGCTCGGCATCGGCATATCCTATTATTTTTGCAATGGGTTTCAGTCCCAGTTCATCGGCCTTTTCTTTACTCATCAATACCAATGCGGCTGCACCATCATTCATGGTGCTTGCGTTGGCTGCCGTTACTGTTCCGTCTTTTACAAATGCACCTTTCAGCTCCGGAATTTTTTCAAACTTTACATTGAATGGTTCTTCATCTTTGGCAAACAATACAGGGTCACCTTTTTTTTGAGGGATAGCTACCGGTACGATTTCATTGTCAAATTTCCCGCCACTAACGGCAGCCTGCGAACGCTTATAACTTTCTATGGCGAAGGCGTCCTGGTCTTCCCTTGAAATACCGCAGGTGCCGGCGCACAGTTCGGCTGCATTGCCCATTGCTTTGCCATCGTACACATCCGTGAGGCCATCTTTTGCCAACCCGTCAATCATTTGCGTATTGCCATATTTATTTCCCCACCGCATGGCGTCGCTGTAAAAAGGCACATTGCTCATACTCTCCATACCGCCTGCCACCACGATGTGGGCATCGCCGAGTAAAATACTTTGTGCACCCAATGCAATTGATTTCATGCCGCTGGCGCATACTTTATTGATGGTAGTGCAATTGACCTCATTGGGCAGGCCAGCAAATTTTGCCGCCTGCCTTGCAGGTGCCTGGCCAAGGTTGGCCTGTATAACACTTCCCATTAAAACATCGTTCACCGTTTGGGGATCAACACCAGCTTTTTCTAAGGCTCCTTTTATAGCTACGGCGCCTAATTGTGTGGCGGTGAAACCTTTTAATGAACCGCCGAAACTGCCAATTGGCGTGCGAACGGCGGAGATGATATACACTTCTTTCATTTGGAAAATCGTTTAAAGGGCAAAGGTAGGGGTGAATAGTGAATGGTCAATGGTGAATGGAGTATGAATATTGAAATTGCCTGTATACAGGCAATTTCAATGCAGGCAGTACCAGATTTCAATCAGCATTATCCCTATTGACGACCTTACTTAAAATCAAACAAGGTAGCAGTAAAAACCCCCCTCTCCCGTTTTTTAAAAATGGCTTTCCAGTTGCCGTTGTACCGAATCAGCGAAGGCACCAGGTAGTTGCCTGCATGTGTCATCTGCACTTCCATCGTTACTTTAAAATCGTACACCAGGGTATTGTAGCTTAATGCGTAAGTACGGGCCACCACCTCAAAGGTTTTGTCATTAAACCAGGTAATCATTTCATCCACCACCACTTTATCTTCTTTGCCGGGCTTAACTTTTTGTTTAAAAATATAGCAACTTGTTTTGTTGTAGTCGTCCATATCAATACTCATATCATACAGTTCAGCCATATCATCATCATAAATGGCAGTTTTATTTGACATAAATGGAAGGCCGCTGATTTTTTTTCCGGGATTGAAGAAAAGCATTTTCAATTGTTCCTTGTGTTTCTCGATACCACTCTTTCCCTCTGTGTTGAATACTGCTCCTGTTGCAATATTGTTTTCTCCGCACACGGTGCCCGTAGTGAAAAAAAGTGAAGCATACATTTGGGCCGTGTAGTAATTGTATTGATGGTGCTCATCATAAAAATTTCCGCTGCTTTGCTCCTCCAGTATTTCCATTCGGCGGCAACTGCTGTCTCTTATTTGCCTTGTTTTACTGAATAAAGTTGCTATGGCTTCGCCTTCTTTATCCATCATGCGGATATCGTTGATGGAGGAAAAATGAAGTACCCGAAGGTTGCGGAAAGCTTTGTAAAAGCTGCTGTCATTTTTGATATGATTAATGAAGGCAGGCACGTTTAATTTGTTATCCACCACTATTTCTGAAAGGGTGATAGTTTTTTTACCCAGTTCCAGGGTACTGTCGTGCTGATGAAGGGTGCTGTCGCCGCTTTGGTGGGATGGGTGCTGTGCATGGCAGGCTATGGTAGCCAGCATACAAAAAAAAACAGCCATGATTTTTTTGATCATGACTGCAAATTATTGCAAACCCCGTAAAGAAAAATTATTTGACGAAAACCATCCGGTAATCGGTGCTTATTTTTCCTTTAGAGATGTCGTCTAATTTTCTTTTGAGTAAAGTACGCCTGAGTGGTTTAACATAATCGATGAATAGTTTCCCTTCAATGTGGTCGTATTCATGGAGGATTACCCTGGCGGTAATGCCGTTAAAAGTTTTTGTATGAGGTTCAAAGTGCTCATCAACATATTGCAGGGTCACCGTTTCGTTGCGGTAAATGTCTTCCCTTATTTTGGGAATACTTAAGCAACCCTCGTTATAAGACCATTCGTCGCCATTTTTTTCCACCACATGAGCATTAATGAAGACAGTTTTTACTCCCGGTTCATCGGGATAGTCATGTTTTTCGCCGTCTTCTGCCAGATTGGTAAATATCTGAGTGCTGTCCATCACAAACAGCCGGATGGCTTTGTTTACCTGCGGTGCTGCCAGCCCTACGCCATTGCTGTTATACATGGTTTCCCACATATCTGTTATCAATTTTTCCAGGCCGGGATAATCTGCACTGATGTCAGCACAAAGCTTTCTTAATACAGGTGAGCCGTACGCTACTATTGGTAATATCATATTCTCAAACTTCCGGGGAAGCCATTTTTAATTATTAATCCTGCAAATTTATGGTAACCCTTTCAATAAATAGGTTTAGCTGCTGTGCAAATGCTCCTGCAACATAATGGTGGCGGCTATAATATCCACATTCCCTTTTACCTGGCGGTCTTTTTTCTTCATGCCCATTTCCAGCATGGCGGCCCTGGCCATTTTGGAGGTATAGCGTTCATCCACCTCTTTTAAAGGTATGTTGGGAAATTCTTTTTGCAATTTTTTTATGGCTGCTTTTGCCAATGGTGTACCGTGTGTATCGGTATCATCCCAGTTTTTGGGCATGCCGATGATGATGAGTTCTACCTGTTCTGCAGCAAAATAGTTCTTTAAAAAAGGGATCAGTTCTTTTGATTCTATAGTGGCTAAACCGGTAGCGATGATCTGCAATGGATCGGTGACGGCGATGCCGGTGCGTTTTCCGCCATAATCAATGCATATTATTCTGGCCATTGGGTTTACAATTGATGATTGATGGTTGATAGCTGGATGGTATGTTTGCTTAAGAGCCATCAACTATCAGCCATGAACTAATGTAAAAAAATATCAAGTAAAACAAACACGGCAAACACTACAGATGCAATTCCATTGGCTGTCATGAAAGCAATATTTACTTTACTCAAATCATTTGGCTTTACCACAGAATGCTGGTATAACAACATACCAGTAAAAACGGCCACGCCTGCCGCGTACCACCAGCCAAAATGCCCATACACACCGGCACCTGTAACACAGATAGCTGACAATACATGCAGCCATTGAGAAACTACCAACGCTTTTGGTTTGCCTAAGGCTGCCGGGATAGAATGAAGGTTTTGCGATTTATCGAAGCCCTCATCCTGCAGGGCATAAATGATATCGAAGCCGCTTACCCAAAACAATACCATGAGTGAAAACAGGATGGGCAGCAGTTCAAACTTTCCTGTTACCGCAAGGAATGCACCTATTGGCGCAAGGCTTAAACCAACGCCTAACACCAGGTGACACAATGCAGTAAACCGTTTAGTATAGCTGTAGAATAAAATAACAAATAAAGCTACAGGTGATAAAAAGAAACAAATAGTGTTGATAAAAAAAGTAGCCGTGATAAACACCAAACAATTGATGATTACAAATCGTAAAGCACTTTCTTTTGAAATGATGCCGGAAGGAATTTCCCTGATGGCGGTACGGGGGTTCTTTGCATCAAAATGGCTGTCGAGATAGCGGTTGAAGGCCATGGCTGCGGAACGGGCGGTGACCATACAAACCAGTATCAATGCAAAAATTTTCCAATCGGGTGTTATATCAAAACTCCGGGAATAATGATGTTTAACCGTATCTGTTCTCATTTCATTTACCGGTATCCAACAGGCACCCAAAAAAAATCCGATCAACGCAAAGGGCATTGCAAAAATGGTGTGGCTGAATTTTACCAGCGATAAATAATTTTTTATAGTAGTTGAAGCCATGCTGGTCATTTAATCAGATTAATCCTTATGCTTATTTATTATTGTTCTTACAATTTCCCACAGTACAACACCCGCAGCGGTAGCAATGTTCAATGAATGTTTCATTCCAAGTTGGGGTATTTCAATGATACCATCGCATTGGATGATAGTAGATTGTTCTACACCGGTTACTTCGTTGCCCATTATTACCGCAATCTTCTCCCCTGCTTTGTACGTCAATTGATTCAGTGCGATACTTTCTTCTGCCTGTTCTACTGCATACAAGGTATAGCCAGCAGCCTTTAATTTGCTTATTGCTTCGCCCGCATTGGAAAAATGTTGCCAGGTTACGGTATCTTCTGCACCCAAAGCTGTTTTTTTGATTTCCTTGTGTGGCGGTATGCAGGTGTAGCCGGTAATGTAAATGGCTTCTAATAAAAAAGCATCAGCCGTACGGAATACACTGCCCACATTATAAGCACTGCGGATATTTTCCAGCACCACGATCACCGGCAGCTTTTCCGATTGCTTAAACTCATCTACCGATTTACGGTTCAGTTCCTCCATG
>JAYVUL010000171.1:0-5271 GCA_043787935.1 Chitinophagaceae bacterium
TAATAACGCCACCTGGTCACCAGTTGCTTTACTCACCATTGCATTCTTTCCCTGAGCGAAGTAATATGGGCAGTATGATGCCGTCCATGCCAGGCATACAGGCCCAGCAAATGCCACAGCGTCATTTCCTTTTTGTGTTCGGGATGAAATACCGTCCTGTTCCATTCTTCTTCTTTGATCGATTGTATCACTTCCACCCACCTCACATGCAATGCATGCAATAAGGTTAATGAAATATTGATGGGAACAATTTGTGTATCTGCAAGATTGGCCCATGCGGCCTCATCATAAGGTTTAATGGTGGGATTGTTTTCTGTAAGTGCCAGTTTAAAACGGATATAGGCATTCATGTGGCTGTCTGCAACATGGTGCACCAGTTGCTTTACCGTCCAGCCGCCATCCCTATAAGGCGTGTCCAATTGTGCTTCATTTAAATTAAGTACTGCATTCTCCAAATGCTGCGGCAGAAATTTTATATCAATCAGCCAGCCCTGTAATTGCTTGGCAGAAAAAGGTTGTGGCTCAAATTTACCTATCGGATAACGAGGGTCTTCCATGCTTGTTTAATTGATAATGGATAATTGATCATTCGTTACGCAAAGAATGATCAATTATCCATTGTATGAAGTAATTCCGGTTATTTCTTTTCTGCTGCAGGAGCTGAAGCAGCAGGCTTAATGCCCAGCAATTCCATTTCAAAGATCAACGTGGCTCCGCCCGGAATATCAGCGCCTGCGCCCCTGTCTCCATATCCCAGGTCGCTTGGAATAAACACTTTCCATTTATCGCCAATGTGCATCAGTTGCAACGCTTCTGTCCAGCCCTTAATAACGCCACCAACAGGAATGGTCAGGGGTTCGCCTCTTTTATAAGAGTTGTCAAATTCCTTTCCATTGATGAGACTGCCGGCATAATGAGCCACCACAGTGTCCTGTAATTTGGGAGTGCCTGAAGTAGAATCACCTTTGGTGATCACTTCATATTGCAAGCCGCTTTTTAGTGTAATTACACCGGCACGTTTTTTATTAGACGCCAAAAATGTCCTGCCTGTAGTTTTTTCTTCATCACTCTTTGCAGCGGAGTTGGCCTGAAGCTTTTTTTGTATTACTGTATTTGCTTCCTGGTCTGTCATTCCGCATACTTTCTTTTTAAATACATCATCCATTGCCTTCGACATGGCTGCCATATTTATTTGCTCTATTTTTTGCTGTTTCAGATTATTGCCGATGTTCATCCCCAGCGCATAGCTGAAAGAATCAAGCGCTGATTTTAAAAAAGCCGGTGCCACCTTGGGCCTGGTAGTATCCGCCTTTGCCACTGCAGCAGCTGCATGAGCTGGTTTTACACCGCCTGTCTTCATGGGTTTCTGAGCAGTAACAGATGCCGCTGCTAACGATACACTCACAATCAAAAAAAATTGTTTCATTGTTTTGTTTTTATTTTATGTTGATTAAAAAATTATTCTTCCCTTATTTCCTTTCCTGTCAGCTTGATGAACACATCTTCCAGGTTGGCCGCTTTTACCTGTTTGGGCCTTTCAAAGCCGGTGGCCACCAGGTCATCTATCAGTTTATCCGGCGAAGCTAAGGCAATTATTTTTCCTTCGTCCATAATGGCGATGCGGTCGCACAATTGCTCGGCCTCATCCATGTAATGGGTGGTGATAATTACCGTAGTACCCTTTCCCCTGATGTCTTTGATGAGTTCCCACAAATTGCGCCTGGCCTGCGGATCAAGGCCGGTAGTGGGTTCATCCAAAAAAATTATTTGCGGTTTATTGATCAGTGTAGTGGCGATGGAAAAGCGCTGCTTCTGTCCCCCACTCAATTCCTTGTATTTATTTTTTGCCTTGTCTTCCAGGTTCACCAGTTTCAATAATTCTCTTGCATTTACCGGCTGATTATACAACCCGGAAAAAAGTGCGATCAGTTCCACCAGGTTCAACCCGGGGTAATAGCCCGAAGTCTGCAACTGCACCCCGATTATTTTTTTAATATTATCCGCATCCTTGTCCAGATTCAATCCCTTTACCGTTACTTCACCACTGGTTTTCTCCCTCAGGGTTTCTATAATTTCCAGGGTGGTGGATTTACCAGCACCGTTGGGGCCCAGTAATCCAAATATTTCCCCTTCATACACATCAAAAGAAATCCCTTTGACTGCTTCAAAAGAACCGTAATTCTTTTTTAAATTTTTTACTGATATGATGGTATTTTGCATTTTTATTTTTTGTTGCCCGCTTTTGTTCTTTGCGCTGCATCGTTGTGTCACTCCCGTCCGAACGGCGTTCAGCCGGGCGGGCTCTTGTACTTTTTATTTTTACTCAGCATTTTATCCGTCTCCGTTAATTGTCGGTCATACCTGCAGTACAGACCGTGACGAACCTTGGTCTGCACCAAAGATCAGACCAGCAGATAAATTATTTGCAAAGTAAATGAATTTGGGCTTTTGTTATCGCATATTGATTGATTGTGATAAAATTATTGTTTCTCCAGTAAGTACAAGGGTTTGTTATAAAAAACAATCGTACAATTTAATTGCATTACATGGGCAAAAGCATTGAAAAATGGCATTGTAAATACTTGCGGCAATACTTGCAATTACTAAGTTTAATTTATACTTTACTATCTAACACGGCAATGTATTTCCTTTAATAACCACCAGTATGATCAGACTATTTCTTTTATTGCCTATATTATTTTGTTCATATTCAACAACCATTGCCCAGGTAAAAATTGGCAACAATCCTTCCATCATCAACAACAATTCTTTATTAGAATTAGAAAGCACGAATAAAGGATTGCTGCTGCCACGCCTTACCAATGCTCAAATGACGGGCATGGTAAACCCGCCAGCCGGCATGTTTGTTTTTAATACCACCGACTCTTCATTGTACATAAGGAGAATCAGCGGATGGAATATTGTGGCTGCAGGCCTGCCTTCATCCTGGAATTTAAACGGCAATGATATTTACAATGGTAACAGTGGTAATGTGGGCATTGGCACCAGCACTCCGCAAAAGCCATTGGATATTGCGGTTCCCGGCGGCATACAAATAAGCAGGACAGAAAATGCAAGCGACAGTAATGAAATATTTTTTAAAGACAACGGGCAGATAAGAAGCCTTGATAATTTTCACCGCATAGTATTTAACCGCAGCAACGACCAGATGGAATTTCATGAATTTGGCAACATCATTTTTAAAACCGGGAACCCCTTAACTGAAGCGATGCGTATTAACACCAACGGCAAAGTTGGTATTGGAACAACCCTGCCGGTAACGCCCAATAATTTACTCTCAGTTGCCGGAGGCATTACTGTTGATTACAACAATCAAAACATTGGCACCATTGCCAATGCAGTAAGTTTTGGCTCCAGTGGCGATGCCGGCATTGGTTCTTACAGGCCGGGTACTTCACCCGTTAATTATCATGGCCTTGATTTTTATACCAATTATACCAAAAGGGTTTCTATAGATGCCGCTGGCAATGTTGGTATTGGTACTGCAACACCCGCTGCTAAATTGGATGTGGAAGGAACTTTAAAATTTGCTGATGGCTCACAAGGTGATGGAAAAATATTGACGAGTGATGCAGATGGGAATGCTTACTGGAAGGGAGTGGTGGGATGCTCGGCAGGGAATTGTTGTGACGCTTTTGCCAGTGATACAATTAATTCAGGTTCGATTCAAACTTTAGTTTTAAAAAATGAAATTTATGATAATGGCGGAAATAATTATGATCCAGTTACCGGAATCTTTACGGCACCATCGGATGGAATTTACAATTGTTCCATTGTAACCCTATTGTTTCAGTATGGAGGAAGTACCTCAGCCAGCGATAATATTTTTTTGCGGATGGATAAGAATAATAATTACTATGTAAGTTCTCAATCTTATTATTCGGGGGCAGTCAGGGGGCAGTTGGCTTTGCTCTTAATATGGATGTTAAGTTAATTGCCGGGGACAATATCCGACTTAAAATAACTAATGGTACCGGCACAAAATTTATATTATTAACTGATGACGGTGATACAAGGATGAGTATTCATTTGGTGAAATAAAAAACCAGGCAAATCATTTTCGCCTTTGCTGGTATGTCATTAAAAGTTGTAAGCTACTCAGCAAACGCTGTCGCTGGTCTTGTTGACCAACGACCGAAGCGTAAGCCATCAGGTTGCTTTCAGAAATTAGTATCTTAGTTTAATGGAACAATACCCAACCCACTGGCCACAATTTTACACAGCCACAGTTTTAGAATGCCCGCCCGGCTGAAGCCATTCGGACGGGGAAGCATTTACTAAAGCCGGATAAGTACAAGGATGTAATCATTCAAAGCCTTCAATACCTTACAACAAATAAAAAAATAACCCTGTATGCTTTTGTCATTATGAGCAACCATATTCATTTAATATGGCAGGCATTACCCGGCAAAACACCTGAACAAATCCAGCATAGTTTTATGAAATTTACCGCACAGCAGATAAAATTTGATTTGATAGAAAACCACCCGTTGGTGCTGGATAAATTCAGGGTGAATGCAAAAGACAGGACATATCCCCGCCTGACCGGACGGGCAGGAATTTTGGGAGCGTAATTCATTGGGTATTGAGTTGTATTCAAATGATGTGTTTTTGCAAAAGCTGGAATACATACATTGGAACCCGGTGAAGGCGGGGTTGTGCAGTTTGCCGGAAGAGTATTATTATTCATCAGCCCGTTTTTATCATACCGGCATTGATGATTTTGGGATGCTTACACATTGCTGAGATTTCAATGGTGTTGGCTTCGGATGTTGGTCAACAAGACCAACATCGGCGTTGTCGGAATAGCAACAATTCTTAAGGGTGAGGATGTGATACCAACAACGGCTAAGAAGTTTGGGTACTGAGACTATTTTTTTCTACTAAGGTTAAAGAAAAAACCTTAGTAGAAAACAGAACAAAAAATTCAATAACCTTATAATCAGCCTTAACTTAATGAGATTATCTTACGGAGCAGAAGTACATTACAATACCAATTCCAGCCGCACATCCGCATTGCTGTAATGATTGTCAATAACCGGCACCTGATGAAAACCATATTTTTTATACAGCGATAATGCTGTGCTCAGCTTGCTGTTCGATACCAGGTATATTTTCGTTGCGCCCAAATGCTTTGCTTCCTCTAAACATCTTTCCAGCAGCAGCTTACTGATCCCCTGGCCCTGGAAAGCAGCACTCACTGCCATCTTTGCCAGTTCATATTCGCCTGGTTTTTCCTGTATCAATGCA
>JAYVUL010000172.1:0-3577 GCA_043787935.1 Chitinophagaceae bacterium
ATACTCCGGTCAACAATCACAATATCGCCATCAAAAATACCGGCGTTGAGCATACTGCTGCCGCTCACTTTCATAAAAAAAGTAGCCGGTTTATTGCGGATCAGTTGTTCATTCAGGTCAATACCCCGTTCCATATAATCATCTGCCGCAGCGCCAAAACCGGAGGCGTTCGCCATAGGCACATCATGCTGACTAAATCTTTTGCTACCGGCATAACTGCTGCCAAAAAAGTTTTCCACTTCCATATAAATTATTTTATTGTTAACTAAATTATTTAGTAAATTTACACTAAATAAATTGGTAATTCCAAATTTTAAAATGCACATTGTATGGAAAATAAAACAACCGCAGCGCCACCAAAACCGCCGAAAATGAAGGCAAGGGATTTAAGCAATACTACACCCGGCTACAAAATTTACGAGTACCTGCTTGTATTAAATCCGCACGAAGAATTGCGCAATAAAATAATGGATGTAAAAAAACATTTTGCAGATAAGTACAAGGCAGAAATGGCCGTGTACAGCAAGCCGCATCTTACGCTGGTAAATTTTGTACAGTACGGCATGGCGGAAGAGCGCCTGCTCAACCGCTTAAATGCCATTGCCATGGGCTATTACCCCATTAAAATAGAGTTGAAAGACTATGGCAGTTTTCCTTCGCACACCATCTATATCAACATCACGTCTAAAGTACCCATCCAGTATCTGGTAAAACAAATCCGTACAGAGGCGCAGCAATTGATGAAACTGAACAACGATAACAAGCCCCATTTTTTATTGGAACCATACATAACCGTCGCTAGAAAATTACAACCCTGGCAATACGAAAAAGGCTGGCTGGAGTACAGCAACAAAAGTTTTACCAGCCGCTTTATAGCCGATGCCATGCTGTTGCTAAAACGGCCAGTAGGAGAAATGAAATACCAGATTGTGCAACGGTTTGAGTTTCAAAATTTACCGGTGACAACCACACAGGGATCGTTGTTTACATAAAATAAAAATGTTGGTCCCGGCAAATACACAGCCATGAGCAACATCGTTGCATCGCCCTCTTGTACCATATACCATTGAGGAACGCCTTCAATTCGAAATAGTTTTCAAATAGTTGTCAATTTAATGAAGGCAACAATTTGGCGGTGATAGTTGACTAAAAAATAAAAGCAGAAATGAAATAACAAATATTAACAAAGGTATAAAGCACCGCTTTTTCTCTCAAAGTAGAAAGCCTGTTCCGATATTTTAGGGAGAGAAGTAGGATGAAGAGAACCACTACGATTGAATATTGTAACGGTTTCGTGGGGAGTGTTTATTAAAGAACAAATGAAGAGATGGAAGAACAACTGTTTATTAAAGCTATTAAAGCACCGCCCCTTCCCCAAATGGGGAAGGAGAAGGAGGATGAGGTAAATGAATGCACTCAATTTAAAAAGCAAAGGAACAAATGAAGAAGGAGAGCAAGATAAAATTCCACTCAATTTAAAATGTAAAAGCAACAATCACAATAAATAAAACAACAGCATGGACAACGAATCAAAAGCCCCCTTTACGGGACAGAACCAAAAACTTCAGCAAGATCATCACAAAGTATCAGTAACCCCACAAGAAGAATCAACGCAATACATACATGGCCGTGGCGCACAATACAACACCAAAAACCGTTTCCTAAAAAATGAATCTACCAGAGAACACATTGAAGGCATCGACGATTGGGAGGAAGGCAATATACCAACCCAATACATAGAGCAGCAAAGCAAAACAATCGTCAACAAAGTAGAAAGTAAAGACGTAGGCATGAGCTACAGCATGAACCCTTACGCCGGTTGTGAGCATGGCTGCATTTACTGCTATGCCCGTAATGTACATGAATATTGGGGCTACAGTGCCGGGCTTGATTTTGAACAAAAAATAATCATCAAAAAAAATGCACCACAACTGCTCCGTAAATTTTTAATGCATCCAAAGTGGGACGCAACGCCCATAATGCTCAGCGGCAACACCGATTGCTACCAACCAGCCGAACAAAAGTACCGCTTAACAAGGGGCCTGCTGGAAGTATGCAATGAATTCAACCAGCCGGTAGGTATCCTCACCAAAAACTCCTGGATACTAAAAGACAAAGACGTGTTGCAGGATATGGCAAAGAAGGGTATCGTATCTGCCATGGTAAGCATCACTTCTTTCAACGAAGATCTACGGAGGATTATGGAACCACGTACCACCACGGCCAAACAAAAACTAAAAGTCATCAACGAGCTCAGCAATGCCGGTGTGCGTATGGGGGTAATGATGGGCCCCATGATACCCGGCCTCAACGAACATGAAATGCAGCGCATCATGAAAGCTGCGGCAGATAATGGCGCTACATTTACGGCCTATACTTTCATCAGGTTAAATGGTGCTATCAAATTTTTGTTTCACGACTGGCTGTATAAGAATTTTCCCAACCATGCCGATAAAGTGTGGCACCTGATTGAGCAAAGTCATGATGGCCAGGTAAACGATACCCGCTGGGGCGTACGCATGCGGGGCGAAGGACACATTGCACAAATGGTAGCGCAGCAATATAAAAAATACGGTAAGTTGTATAACATGAATGCGGAAGAATGGAGTCTGAACACAACCATTTTTAAACGCCCGGGCGAACAGGGAAAATTATTTTAAAAGATAAAATCAGCAACATGAACTCAGTAACAAAAGATTACCTGGTAGAAATTATTTTTAAAAAAGCCAGCGAAAACATTGACAAATACCGTGAGTCGAAACAACAGCAATTTGACAATGAACCTTACCCCGGCGCAACCGATGAAGAGGTGCTGGATTTCATTATCACCATTCCTTACTTCGACGTAAAGCTGAAAGATTTTTTGCTGGGTAACCTTGCTGAAGACACCATCATCATCAGCCAGAACTGGGAAAATGAATTTATAAAAAATACAAAACTGTGGGCCGAAAGTTTTGATTGGCTGCATGGCAATGATTATTTTTTAAGCGAAGCATACACCATCGGCATCAACAAAGATAAACACTTTTTATCACTTCCATATTGAACCAATTTTTTCACTTCTTATTTTAAAATGTATGATAGCAGTAACCGGAGAATATTTAATTAATATCATAGAGCGTCGCGTTAACCAAACAATTGGTTTGCGGCGCAATTTATCCGCAGCCGAATTATTAACAGAGCCATTTTTATATGCTACCAATGAAGAGATCGCTGACTTCATTTTATCCATTCCCTACTTTGATGAAAGGCTTAAAAATTTCATCTTGGGATTTTTAACCGAGCTAACCATCATCATTAGCCAGACCTGGGAAATTGCGTTTAGTATACGCACCGGAAGCTGGGCTGAAAGCGATGAATGGCTGCACGGCGCATTCAGGCTGTCAATGAGTTCTCTTGATGATCATCAATATAACAACCCCGATTTTTTGACGCTACCCTATTAAACTATAATGCCGATGAGTGATCGTATCACTGAAAAATTATCCATTCTTGCTGATGCCGCCAAGTATGATGTAAGCTGTGCCAGCAGTGGCAGCGACCGCAAAAATAACAACAAAGGTTTGGGCAATGCCAG
>JAYVUL010000173.1:0-16984 GCA_043787935.1 Chitinophagaceae bacterium
TTCGGCCTGGGGCATTTTGTTAGAATAATGATGTCTTCAAGGTGGCACTTTTGATAATATTGGTAAAACCCCTGGTAACCCTGATTGCTCCGGTAGCTGTTGTTTAATGTTCTTAATAAGATTTGGCTATAGGCTATTCAGCTATAGCCATTACTGCTATTGCTGCGTTGATACGCTTTTGATTTGTTGATGCCGAATTTTGTAAAAGATTTCTTCGACGTACTTCTCCGGCACTTTACATTCTTTCGCAAGGGCGGATATTTTCAGCCAGCTCCTTTTCTGATTCCTATTCACATTACGCAGACTTGCGATTGGCTTTTGATAATCAGTACGACTCTCATTCGGGTTTTGCACCCAATAGTTAATCCACATGCCTGACACATAAAATGAAAAGCCCCACCAAGTGGAGCTTTTCCTTACAACCCATATAATGAGATATTATTGCAGTATTACTTTTTCGGAAAAAGCCAACTGTTTATTTTCATCCAATACTTTCAACAGGTAGGTACCCCTGGCAGTTTTGTTTACCAAACGTATTGTTTCTACCTGGCTGCCTTTGCCAATGGTAACCACTTTTGATAACAGTGCCCTTCCTGCAAGATCAGTAAGTAAGATACTGTAGCGTCCTGCTTTTTGTCCGTCGAACAGTACATTAAACTGCTCCCCGGTAGCAGGGTTTGGAAATACTTTTGCATCACCAACTGTAGCAAAGTCGGGCAATACAGATTTGGAAACATCAAATTTCACTGAAGCATTGGCTTCCTTTTGCAATAAAAAATTACCGTTAGCCAGGTCAGAAGCATTAAATGTTTTATCGGCGGCAGGTAATTTTTCAGCTTTCAGGTCTTTAAAATTTACTTTAAACAAACCATCAAACACGTTGGCGCTGCTAACAATTATGCTGCCATCGTTATCCACTGCGGCACCATTAGTAGTATAATTGGCCGGTAACCCGGTAATGGCACCGGTAAAGGCTGCCACCCTGCTTTTTACATCCACGGTATATACATTATGGCTGGCAGTGATCACCACTAATTTACCAAAAGCATCGGCCAGCATATCGCCACCCCAGCTGGAGCATTTATTGTGAACTGAAAAACCCGTATTGCTTTCTGCATCTATCAAACCGCCAAGGTCTTCTACCACTGGTTTTTTGCCGGTGGTAAAACGGATCAAATGATTGGCATCGTTGGTGAGCGCATATCCATAACCATCAGCAGCTATCACCATCCTGGTGATCTGGCTTTCTTCGGGTTGATAAACACCTCCTGCAGGTGTTGGGATGATATTCCTTTTTACAATGGTAAAATTGGCTTCCTCTTTATCAAGGTCTAAAAAACGGATGTCGGAAAAGTGCATTGGTGCAAAATAAAGTTTATTGTGCCTTGCATCCAAAGCACAGGCGGCCACACCAAACGCTGTTGGATTGGGTACCTGAACCTTTTCCTGCCCGCTGTTATCTAAAGAAATAAGTTTAAAAGTTGTTTTGTCTGATTCAAACAATGTTTTGACCACCTTTCCCGTAGCCATATCAATTTGCTTTATGTCGGCCCATAAAAAGTTGTTGTTGCTTTTGCCGGTTATGGCGTAAGTTTTTGCAGCATCCTGGGCTGTGGAAAAAAGTGAGGCGGAAACGAATGTTGCGGAGAGTAAAATTTTGCATTTCATATAAGTAGAGTTTTTTTCTGTTGTAAATTAATGAAGTTGATTAATAAAAACAAGATTTTTTTATCAATGGATAAAAGTGGGAACAATACACAGCAGGATCCGTCTACTCAGCCGGCGTGAAATTTTATTAATCCTTCCATCGGGTGTTTCAATACCCTGCCAAGCTGCAACTCGTAGTTATGGCACATGCTTTTCAGCACATCTTTAAAGCCATAGGCAACTCCCCCGATAAAATGAACCGGCATCGTCCACACCTCTTTGTATTTGTACAAATGGTGAAAGAAAAAATCATTAAAGCCATCTTCAATAATATTCTCAATCATAAAGTGGCCGCGATTCTCCACCAAAAAACCGGTAAAGGCGGCAAGGTACCTGTTGGGAAGAGGGCCTTTGTACACCGCTTCCAAAATTTCAGCAGCATTGGTATTGTATTTTGCATTAAACCTGTCCATCAGGTCAGGATCAAAAGTATTGTACAGAAAATGCTGCACCACTTTGCGGCCTAAATAGGCACCACTTCCTTCATCTCCCAGGATGAAGCCCAGTCCCGGGCTATTTTTCATAATGTTCTTTCCGTTGTAAAAACAGGAATTTGACCCGGTGCCCAATATACAGGCAACCCCTTTTTCATTACCACACAATGCCCTGGCAGCCCCCATCAGGTCGTGGGTAACGGCAATCTTTATTTTTCCAAATACGGAATGCAATGCCTGCTTAATGAGCTTTATATTGGCCGGGTTACTGCACCCGGTACCGTAATAATATATTTCATCCGGGATAATATTTTTCAGTTTGGGCTTCAATTCCTTTTCCAGCAGCTGCTGCACCTGCACTGCAGATAAAAAATACGGGCTGATGCCCTGCGTGGTAATGATTTTCTTTTTCCTGCCATCCTTTAACAGGCACCACTCCGATTTGGTAGAGCCGCAATCAGCAATCAGTTTAACAGCCATTCTTTTCTTTTTTTATAATTAACTGCTCAATTTAAAAACATTTTCAGATACCAAAACATTTATCTTGGTAAATAACCTTTTAAAAACATAACGGCACCTGTTCTTTATAATTCATTTATTTTCGTGCCAATAAAAGAATATGACTTACAAAAAGAAACTGCAGGTATGGCTCCCATTGCTTTTCAGCCTTACCATGGTAATTGGAATGATGCTGGGCTACAGGATGAGGGATGCCATGCCAGGAAAAAATTATTTCACTATCGACAAAACAAATCCGTTGCAGGAAGTAATGGACCTCATTAAAAATAAATATGTAGATGAGGTTAAATTGAATGAACTGGCTGATACAGCCATCGCAGCGATCCTAAGTAAACTTGACCCCCATTCTGTTTTTATAGCGGCTGAAGAAGTACAGGGCGCCAATGAGGACATTGCCGGTAATTTTTTTGGTATTGGCGTAGAATTTACTATGATTGAGGACACCATTAATGTAACGTATGTAATACCCGGTGGCCCAAGTTTTAAAGCAGGCGTGCAAACAGGCGACAAATTGATTAAGGTTAACGACAGCAGCACGGCTGGCAAAAAAATAACGCCTGATAAAATAAAAAAATTATTGAGGGGCAACAATGGCACCAAATTAATGGTAAGTATACTAAGGGGCAACCAGCTTAAAAACTTCAGCATTCAAAGAGGAGTAATACCTGTAAGCAGTGTAGATGCTGCCTATATTATAGGCGATCACATTGGCTACATCAGGCTTAATAAATTTTCCCAGGTTACTTACCGGGAGTTTATGGTGGTGCTGGACAGCCTTAAAAAACAGGGCTTACAAAAATTACTGCTCGACCTGCGGGGCAATGGTGGCGGGGTATTAGACCAGGCAGCAGAAGTAGCAGATGAATTTTTGGATGGAGATAAACTGATCACCTACACTGAAGGAAAACATTTTCCCAAAAAAGAATACCGCTGCAAGAGAGAAGGCCTTTTTGAAAAAGGCTCACTGGTAGTACTGGCAGATGAAGGTACCGCCAGCGCCAGCGAAATTTTAATTGGTGCCCTGCAGGACTGGAACAGGGCCACAGTTGTAGGCAGGCGTAGTTTTGGCAAGGGCCTTGTGCAGGAACAATATGACCTTAGCGATGGGAGTGCGCTCCGGCTGACGGTGGCAAGATATTTTACACCTATCGGCAGAAGCATACAGCGGCCTTATGCCAATGGAGAAAAAGCTTATTATGAGGAGATCACGAAACGCTTTCATGATGGTGAAGTGGTGAGTAAAGATTCTGTGAGGAATGATACCACCCAACAGTTTACAACCCAGGGTGGCAAAATTGTGTATGGCGGCGGAGGCATAACTCCGGATATTTTTGTACCCTTAGATACCTCGGGGTATAGTATAACAACCACCAAACTCTATATGAAAGGTACTTTAAGTGATTTTGCTTACAGGTACTATCTGCAAAACCGTGACAGACTTAGTGTGTATAAAACACCGCTTGAATTTACTGGCGGCTTTGCTTTATCGGGGGATAACTGGATACAGTTTACCACTATGGCTGAAAAGGATTCTACGGGCATAAATAAAATTACGTTAAAGGAAAAGGAAGAAATTGAATTAAGGATAAAAGCTTCCATAGCAAGGCAGAGGTGGCGAAGTGAAGGCTTTTATGAAACACTGAACACCAGGGATGAAGCGGTTAAAAAAGCCTTGGAAATAATTAATAAATAAGGTATTCACAGGCGTTGTACTTTTCATTTTATCAGCCATAGCACCGCCCAAAAGAAGAATTGTTGCTTTTACTTTTACCAGGTTTCCAAAAATTGGATTATTGACTTTATTCAGCTAATTTTACGCGCTGGAAATATAATTGATCAATCACAATGCCTGGTTGGTAGGGTAATCTAAACTAGTAGATATATTTACAACTGGTTCCTCCCCGGCTCACCGCCCTCAATTACAACATAAGGTTTGTGAATTGTTATCGGTTTTTAAATATAAAAATCCTCCTATGCAAGAATTTGATATTTTTTGCGTTTAGGATAACATATTAACCCCAAATATTCAAATTATGTACAAAAGTGTAGTAGGTTTCCTTTTGGTAATTCAAATTACAGTAATTGGTACATCCTGTTATGACACTAAGAAAATCACCTATTTCAACGACATCAATGAAACGGTACTCCTTTCAAATAATGAAGACAATGCAGCGCATGTGATACAAAAAAACGACCAGTTGAGTATTCATATTACCAGCCTGAATGAGGACGCATCAAAAATTTATAATACTACCAATACCTTTGTCAGCAGCACCTCTACCGCTTCTGGTTCAAGATCAGAATCATTTGGTTACCTGGTAAACATAGATGGCAATATCCAGATGCCCATGTTAGGCAACGTTAAAGCAGAGGGCCTTACAAAAAACCAGCTAAGGGAATACATCACCAAGATATTGACCGACAAGAAACTGCTCATAGAGCCATTAGTAGATATCCGGTTCCTTAATTATGAAGTAACGGTTATCGGGGAAGTTGGTCATCCTACAATTATTACGGTACCCAATGAAAAAATTTCCCTCATAAAAGCCCTGGGCGTGGCAGGTGATATCAGTGCCTATGGCAGGAAAGACAACGTGATGCTGATCAGGGAAAGCGAGGGTAAAAAAATTGTAAAACGGATTAATCTTAATTCAGGTACATTTTTACAATCGCCCTATTATTACCTGCAGCCAAATGATGTAGTTTATGTGGAGGCAAATAAAAATAAACAAGCCAGTGTAAGTAAAAACAGGATGCTTTTACCTTCTATACTAAGTGGTATTTCAGTGCTGGTAATTATCTTAGACAGAGTAACCCGTTATTAATCCCCTCATTAAAAAGGAATGCAACCAAAACCTAATAAAAATCATAAGGAAGAAAGCCAGATAAGCCAGGTGCTTGGCGGTTATATCAGTTACTGGCCTTTATTTTTAATTTGTTTTGTACTGGCATTGGGGGCAGCTTATCTTTATATTCGCTATACCGTCCCTAAATATGATGCCAGTGCCTCTATTATTATCAAAGATGAAAAAAAAGGTGCAGAGGATTCTAAGGGTATTGAATCGCTTGATATCATCAATACCAAGAAAATAATTGACAATGAAATAGAAGTACTTCAGTCTAAGATAATAATAGACAGTGTGGTGACACATCTTCGCCTGTATGCCCCCATTTTCCAGGAAGGTAAACTCAGGATACAATCAGCTTATGTTACTTCTCCGGTTCTGGTAGAGGCAAAACATCCGGAAAAAATCAGAAGCGTTGAAAAAATATTGCTAAAATATGACAGCCTTGGCGGGAAAGTAACCCTTGATAATTCTTTTTCCGGCCCGATCAATGAATGGTTAAAAACTCCTTTCGGGGAATTGAGATTTGTTCCCAATCCCCATTATTATTATTATGGCATCCCAGGAAACAAATCTTTTTTCTTTAGCCTTACCCACGTAGGCAGCGCAACCAATAATATTTTAGGCTCATTAAAGGTATTTTCTCCAAGCAAAACATCCAGTGTGGTTGAACTTAACTTCAGGGATGAAGTACCGGAAAAAGCAGAAGATATTTTAAATGAAGTGATCAATTACTACAATAAAAATGCCATTGCAGAGAAGAACAGCCTGGTAAAAAATACACTGGCATCCATATTGTCGAGGATGGATATCGTAGCAGGTAACCTGGATTCCATACAGAAAAAAATTCAATCCTATAAAGCCGGCAATAAGGCCATAGAAATTGAAACACAAGGCAGTCTTTATTTAGCAAGTATAGGTAACAGTGATAATGAGCTGGGTAAAGTTGGTGTTCAACTGGAAGCATTAGATGAATTAAAAAAGTTTGTGGTAAACAATGATAATGCAGGTGTGCTACCATCGGGGGTGGGAATTAACGATCCCACGCTTACCCAGCAAATGATCAACCTCAATACTGACCAACTGGAATATGAGCGGCTGAAAAAAACCGTAGGGGAAGGAAACCCTATTTTAACGTCCCTCAAAGAACGTATCAACAAAGCAAAACCTAATATTTTATCCAATATTGAAACACAGCGGAAGAACCTTCAGTTAAGCAGGGCTAACCTTAGTTCTACCAGCGGCCGGTATAATTCAATGCTCACCAACCTTCCGGAGAAGGAAAGGGAATTACTGGCCATCAGCAGGGATCAGAATATTCAAAACAATATCTACCAGTTTTTATTAACCAAAAGAGAAGAAACTGAATTATCCTATACCTCTACCAATTCAGACAGCAAAGTAGTAAACTATGCAGAAGCAGGCAACGCCCCCGTAAGCCCCAAGAAGCAAATGATTTACCTGGCTGCTTTATTATTTGGCCTTGCAATGCCCATCCTGCTGATTAATGCCAGGGAAATGATGAATAGCAAGGTACTATACAGAAAAGAAATTGAAAACCTTAGTTCCTTCCCGGTAATCGGCGAAATCGTGCACAATAAATCAAAAAACACCTTGGTTTTAGAGCCCGGCAAAAGATCCTTTATTGCCGAAGAATTCAGGAAAATAAGGGTGTCACTGCTTTTCCTGGGCATTGATTCTTATCATAAAAAAATATTGGTTACTTCCAGCATACCGGGAGAGGGAAAAAGTTTTATTGCAGCCAATCTCGCTTTAAGCCTGGCTATGACCGGAAAAAAAGTGGTATTAATTGACCTTGACCTGCACAATCCTTCATTGGGCAAGTTGTTTAATGTATCTACCGACGAGCCTGGTGTAAGCGACTTTTTACTCGGCGAAAAATCAGCCAGTGAAATAGTACGGAAATTACCAGCATATGATAACCTAAGCTTTGTTTCATCCGGCGGGTTACACCCTACCCCTTCAGAATTATTGGAAAATGGGGAAATTCAAAAATTAATTTCCTACCTTGAAGGTGCATTTGACCTGGTGATTATTGACACCGCCCCTGTGGTATTGGTAACAGATGCTTATCATCTTTCCTCTATTTCCGATGCCACTTTGTATGTAGTAAGGCATAAGTATACCCCTAAAATGGTTATAAGGCGTATTGATGAAAATAATAAAATTAATTCGTTGAAAAACCCGGCTATTATATTTAATGGCATAAAGAAAAGGGGGTATTTAAAAAATAATAATGGTTATGGTTATGACTATATTTATGGTGGCAACCAAAAAATAACTAAAGGAAATAAATTAAAAGCTTAACTTAGCGATCCACATTACTTTTTTAGTGTGTCAATCCCCTTCCCCGAAAACAAACACCTGTATCCTGTGATCTAACTGCCAATTATCATTCTATTGAAAAGCTGCATAATTTTTTAATCATTAAAAGATTTAAAAATGAACAAAAATTGGTATGCAGTTTATACTAAAACGCAAAGCGAAAAAAAAGTAGCAGCCCTATTATCAAAAAAGAAAATTGATAACTTCTGTCCGCTTAACCGCATTACAAACCAACAGGGAAACCGCAGGAAAATGTGCTATGAGCCTTTGTTCCCTTCCTTTGTATTCGTTTACATCAGCGACGCTGAAATGGGAACTGTAAAACAGACCAGTGATGTAATTAATTTTGTGTACTGGCTTGGAAAGCCTGCTGTAATTAAATCAGCAGAAATTGAGAATGTATCCCATTTTGTTAATTCTCATTGCAACATTAAACTGGAAAAAACTGCTGTAAACGCAGCTGGTATAGTACGTATCAGCAAGGAACCCCGGATTGATATGAATGTGGATGTGATTTCCTTAAAAACTACCACCATCAGGCTTTCTCTTCCTTCATTAGGTTTTGCCATGACAGCAGAAACGGAAAAGACAGGCGTTGAAACCGGAGACTTTAAGCTTATTAACTCGGGAATGCTTATGTAAATTGTTTACTTTTTGTAACAGTGATATTTTTGCCGGCCTTTGCGCTTACAGTTTAATCAAACAAAATTATTAGCCGTTGCATAACTTCGTGGTAAGAATAGAAACCGTTATACCATTTACATTGGTATAACGGTTTCTTGTTTCAGCAGTACACAAGTCATCCTACTGCTAATCAGTTTTTTATTTAAAATCCAACAGGAGAAATAATTACCATCCATCCGGCGTTTATAAGGGGGTGTTGATACAATTAAAATGTAATTATTACTAATTTTGAAAAACAAATGATACGTTACTATAAAAAGTTCTCTTTTCTAAAAGTTTATGAAAACTGGTTTACCTATAAATATAAACTTGGGGACGTATTAGGCTTAAATGTATATTGGCATGTAAAAAAACAGGATATAAATAAAATTCCTGCTATTAAAAATATTTCTCACACAATTGAGCTTGATCTGGGGCAGGATTCGGAAACTATTACTGCAAACTTTTCAAAACAAATACGACAGCAAGCCAAAATAGCCGAAAATGAAGGCATCGTTTGCCTTTTTCACCAGCAGATTGATGATTTTATACTCTTTTTCAATGATTTTGCGATAAAAAAAAATACCCACCTGGTTAGCAAGGAAAAAATTGAAGCCATTGGGAATAATCTAATATTGAGCTTTGCAATGTACAATGGACAAGTGTTGGCTGCACATAGCTATTTAACAGACCTGGAAACGGGTATAGTAAGGCATCATCATTCTGCCACGAGGCGCCTCGAGGAAAATTATGACAAAAACCTTATAGGAAGGGCAAATAAGTATTTGACGGTAAAAAATATTTTCTATTTCAAAGAACAGGGCTTCAAAATATTTGACTTTGGAGGCTATACAAAAGATACCACTAATGAAAGCTTAAAAGGTATCAATACTTACAAATTACTTTTTGGCGGAAAGGTGACCGCATCTGTTGATTACTTTTCCTATAATTATTGGCTATTGAGAAAAATATCGAGATTGTTGGGAATGTCAGGAAAAGTATAAAGATACCTTTATCGTTTGTTTAAAAACAACATACAGGAAACCTATTGTACAGGCTTAACCCGGCAAATAATTAAGAATATTTAGGTTTTCTTTGCATAAAATAAAAATCAGGCAAAGAACGGGTTTCAAAAAAAAGACGGTAATGACTGTGACTCAGTATAGCGAAGCTATGCCCCACCGTCAGGTTTCAGGTTGCCATTGTCTGTGGCAGCTAAATTTATTTAATCCCCAAAAATTATGATCGCGGTAAAGGAGCATTTACTAAATTTAAGAAAGGGCCAGTCGAGAACAGCAAAGGCAAGCAGGCAGATAGTATATTCTTTTTTTCTCCAGGGTATAGGTATCATTATAAGCCTTATCTATGTGCCGCTACTGTTAAACTATTTAACCCAGGAAAAATATGGTATCTGGCTCACACTTAGTTCTATATTAAGCTGGTTTAGTTTTTTCAATATAGGCCTTGGCTATGGAATGCGAAATAAGCTTACTGAAGCCAATGCAAAAGGCGATAATATCCTGGGGCAAAAATATGTAAGCACCACGTACGCTACATTGATCTGCATATTTTCTGCGGTATTGCTTGTTTTTCATATCATCAATCCATTTGTTAACTGGAACAGTGTACTCAATTCCAAAACGATTTCAGGGCATGACCTGTACCTGCTTACCTCAGTTGTTTTTACATTTTTCATTATCCGCTTCATTGTTCAGTTAATTGGTATCATTTATATAGCAGACCATAAACCTTCCATCAATAATTTTATTACAGCAGCCAGTAACCTCTTATCGCTTGCAGTGATCCTGGTTTTAATGAAGTTCACTGCCCAGGGCAACCTGGCCTTATTGGGTTCCGTCATCACTATCATGCCGGTGCTCCTTTTTATATTCCTTTCCATATATGCCTTTAACAACAGGTACCGGCACTTAAAGCCTTCATTTAAGGCAATAGATTTTAAATTAAATAAAGGGGTTACCTCATTGGGCGCCAAGTTTTTTTTATTGCAGATCATGGGCATCGTGCTGTATTCTACCTCAAGCGTATTTATTTCACAACGGTTTGGCGGCCCCAGTGAAGTGGTAGTGTACAACCTGGCATTTAAATATTTTCAACTCCCAACAATAGTTAATGGTATCATAATGGGCCCGCTGTGGTCTGCAGTAACGGATGCTTATGTAAAAAATGATTTTGAGTGGCTAAAAAAAACCATGAAAAGGTTAAATGTACTAACAGTAATCTTCTTCACTGTTATCATAATCATGATATTCATGAGCAACTTTGTTTTTAAATTGTGGATAGGCGATAAAATAAAAGTACCCATGCACCTGACAATTTTGATGGCCATTTATAATGCTATGGCTATCTACCTGGCTCCATATTCCTTTTTTATTAATGGCACGGGTAAATTGAAGCTTACCATAAGGTATTCTGTTGTGGGTGTTATCCTGTATTTTTCAAGCATATACATCATGGGGCATTACTTTACAGACAGCACCGGAGTGATGATCGCCATTATTATACCGTATATATTGTCTGTTGTCATTCAACCTTACCAGGCAAAAAAGATCTTAGCAAAAACTGCCTCGGGTATTTTGCTTGAATAAAAGGGACTGCAACGGTATCAATTTCCAGACTTATACTATTACCGATGAAAAATAAAAATTACCTATACCTGTTTATTTTTTCACTTTCCTTTGCTACCGGCGGGGTACACCTGCTTTCTAAAGGCTTTAACCTGCTTAATGGTGCTACATTTACTGCGGTTATCCTTTTTTTTCATACCGTATCCATTTATTCTTTAACCAAACTTGATTGGTACTTTACCAGGGATAGCTTTTCCCAAAAATTCATCCTGACGATATTCTTCGTTTACGAGGTGGTTATCATGGCAAGAGGAATTCCGACAAACTATACCAATATAAAAGAACTGTTACAACTGGATTATTTATTTTGGGTGTATTTAATTCCACTATTCCTCTTTTTTGATAAAAGTCTTTTAATCATGAGCTATTTAATGAATGCTATTTATTATTTAGGCATATTTTTCTTATTGATGTGCCTGGTAAAACCTTCATTAATCACAGAGCGGTCTACCGCCGAACTTTTTATACACCCTTTTGCCTTTGGCTGTGGTTTTTTATTGTTGAATGCCCGGTATTTGCCAAAGGCAAAAGTAGCAGTGGCTTTCCTGGCCATGGCAACAGCTGTGTTTTCATTTATTTTATTGGCCAGAAGAAATGGCATTGTATCCTACGGAGGTTTAATGATGGCAGCATTTGCACTAAACATCAGGTACCTGTATTCCTCAAAAGTTATTAAAATTTTTGCTGTGGCAGCCTTTGTGGGCGCAATTGCCTTACTGTCTGCAGAATCGGTTCCGGCATCATTTACCAAGAAACTGAGCAACAGGCTTACAGAAGATTCCAGGAGCGGGATATTTGACTACTTTTTTTCAGCGATGAAAAATAATGAAGTTTTTGGTATGGGTATGCAGGGCCAGTTTTATTATCCGGAGGGTGGAGGTGTAGATGAAAATGGAAACGAAAGAGGTGAATCACTGTACAGAAAAGGCATTGAAAATGGCTACCTGCAAATTTATTTGAATGGCGGTGCACTCTATATCATACTGTTTTTATTGGTTTTGCTGAATGCAGTATTTTTAGGCATATTCAAATCATCCAACCAACTGGTTCAGGCATCTGCTATTGTAGTTTTTTTATGGCTGGTAGATATGGCTATTTGGGGTTTGCCGAGGCTTACGCTGGAATATGTGCTGGTATGGATTTGCGCCGGTATTTGTTATACTAAAAGTTTAAGAGAAACTTCCGATGAGGAAATAACTGATTTTTTTAAAAATAGTAAAGAATATGAGAATACTTTGGTTTACTAACACACCCTCCAAAGCAGGCCCCGAATTTGGATTTCATAATTTTTTTGGCGGTGGATGGGTATCGGCACTGGAAACATTAGTTGTGTCTGAACAAAAATATGATTTGGGTATCTGTTTCTTTTACAAAGGCAAAGAGTATAAAAAAGTGGTGAAAGACAATGTTACTTATTACGGTATACCCTTTGACCAGGAGAATTTTTTTAACCGCATCATTAACCGCCAAAAAGGAAATTTAAACGATACCAAAAGCCCTCATGTAGATACCATTCTCAGGGATTTTGCTCCTGATGTAATTCATGTTTTTGGCACAGAGCATCATTATGGCAAAATGCTGGTCAACAAATTTGATAAAGTGGTATTCCATATTCAGGGACTCTTAGCTCCCTATGCAGAAGTTTTTTTTCCAAATGGCTTTTCAAAATATGCAGTACTTACAAAAAGTAAACTGACGGATATTTTACGTGGGGTTACTATTTATCACAGTTATTTAACGATAAAAAAAAGGGCAGCTCGGGAAATTGAAATTGTAAAGCACTGGAAATACTTTACAGGAAGAACCGACTGGGACAGAAATTATGTTCAACTTATCAACCCGGGCAGCACCTATTTTCATTGCGAAGAATTAATAAGGGCGGATTTTTTTACCGGTCAATGGCAGCCTTTGCCAAAACCTTCAGCAGGCCAACCGATAGTGATTGGAACTACCATTAACCCCAATATGTATAAGGGGCTTGACTTGATTTATAAAGTGGTGAGGCTTTTAAAAGAGTATAATATTTGCTGGAAAATTTTTGGTCTCAAGGAAGATAACCGGATAAATAACATTGTCAAAAAAGTGATGCACATTACATTACCTGATCCTTCCCTGAAATTTTATGGCCATGTAAGTGCCCCACAATTGATAGAGGAGCTCAAGTCATGCCATTTTTTTGTGCATCCATCTTATATTGACAATAGCCCCAATAGTGTATGCGAGGCCATGATGCTCGGTATGCCTGTTCTTTCCTCTTCTGTAGGCGGAGTAAACTCCCTGATCACGCATAAAGAAAATGGCTTCTTATTTAACCCTTATGACAAATATGAACTTGCCGGGCTTTTGCTGCACCTGGTAAATAATTATGAAAATGCATTAGCGGTGGCGCCAAAAGCAAGGGAAACTGCCTTAAAAAGGCATTCGCCAAAAGAGATTATGACAGTACTGAATAATATGTACAGTACTGTTTATACTGCCTGATTTTTTAAACAGCATACCTGAAATTAAATAACCTCCATTGCCATTAATTATCTTTTTATGATTGATTTTTCGGGTAAAGTTGTTTGCCGAATAAGAAATACCAGGTTGCAACTGATAGCCATTTACTCAAAGTTTTGGATGACAATTGAACTGTTCATCAAAAAAATAAACTGTGGTAAAGGCCTTACTTTTTGGGGAACAGCCTGTATGGTGCGATATCCGGGCTCTTTTATCAGCATTGGCAGCCGCTGCAGTTTCAGGAGCGATGCCTATTCCAATTTAATTGGAGTAAGCAGAAAATGTATCATCTCCACCCACGACGAAAAAGCTCAGATCATTATCGGTTCCAACTGCGGCTTTAGTGGCACGGTGATTGGTGCTAAAGAAAAAATTATCATTGGGAATGATGTATTATGCGGGGCGAATACACTCATTACAGATTTTGACTGGCATGGTATAGAGCCCAACAGGAGGAGAAACTACAATGGTGATTCAAAAGAAGTAATTATAGGCAATAATGTATTCATTGGACAGGGTGCCGTGATTTTAAAAGGGGTAACCATTGGAGACAACTCGGTAATTGGTGCCAACAGCGTATTAACACGGAATATACCTGCTAACGTAATTGCCGGCGGCAATCCATGCAAAGTAATAAAACATTTATAGTAAGTAACCCAAAACATGATAATTGAGGGCAAAATTTGCCCGGTTTTTAAATTAAAAGCTTTATAATATCAACACAATAATTTAACGCATCAACTGTTAATATATTCTCAATGATTCAACCAGTGCTGATTTTCCGCTATCATGAAAAACGAATTTTATTAAACCTGAACAGTTAAGGGCGCTGGTAAAATTATCAGGTAAGCCTTAACAAAGATTTTTTATACCAGTTTTACTGAAGGGTCAAAAAAGTAAAAAATCTTTAAAAAAAACACTATGACTATTTTATTTGTTGCAGATAATATTGGCGGAGGCGGAAAGGAGCGCAGGATGCTGGAACTCATTAAATCACTGAGTAAAGACCCGGCTTACAGAATCATCCTTATTTCTTTAACCGATATGGGGGTTGGCTACAGGTATATGTACGACTTTCCCATTACCATTATAGAATCAGACCGAAAATCCAGGTTTACCCCAAAACCTTTATTTGTAATCAGGGATGCTATTAAAAAATATAAGCCAGATATTGTACATTCCTGGGGGTCGATGGGCAGCCTGTACATGTTGCCCCTGCTGGTTTTCAGGAAATTTAAATTTATCAATGGCATCATAGCAGATGCGCCAGCCAATATGCCCTGGCACAAAAAGCCCAAACTACGGGGGCAACTCACCTACCCTTTTTCAGATGTGGTACTTTCTAATTCGCTGGCAGGAATCAAATCATACAATGCCCCGGTAAATAAAACTGTCTGTATTTACAATGGCATTGATATGGCCCGTTTTCAAAACCTGCGAAATCCGCTGGAACTAAAAAAAGAACTGGGTATTGAACAATTTACTTATGTCGTGGGTATGGTAGGTGCCTTCCAGGACAGGAAGGATTATATCAGTTTTGTTGCGGCAGCAAGAAAAGTAATTCAACAGGAAAAAAGTATATGTTTTTTATTAGTAGGCGAAGGGCAAAACAGGCAGCCTATACAAAACATGGTATCAGAAGAGGATAAAAAGAATATACAGTTCTTAGGCAGGCGGTCCGATGTGGAAGACCTCATACAGGTATTTGATGTGGGCGTATTGTGCACCAACAGCGAAATTCATGGCGAGGGGGTTTCAAATTCCATTATCGAATACATGAGCCTGCAAAAACCTGTGATTGCCACAGAGGGCGGAGGCACCAATGAAGTGATAGACGATAACCGGAATGGCTACCTCATCAAAAATAAAGGCGTGGATGAATTGGCAGAAAAAATACTCTACCTGTTCAAGCATCCCGAAATTTCAAAACAAATGGGAGAAAAAGCGCTGGATACAATAAAACAAAAATTCCTTTTAGACCGGATGACAAATGAATTTATTGCAGTGTATAAAGGGGAAAAGGCTGTCATTAGTATTGCAGTCGCATAACACAGTAAAAAAATCAACGGCAGTTAAGTTTTACAATTCTTATTTCAGCGCCGCAGGTATGCAAAAGCAGGAAAGGTAAAAATATTCTGATCTGAACAAAGTAAGATTATGTTTTAACCTTGATATCAGTACCCGGCAGGTATAACATTTTTTTCAAGTTGTCTTTTATTAAAGCACCATCATCATTTATTAATGAAGATCCGTTTAAGAAATTTTTTAAGTTACCTTATTGCTAATGCTATCATCTTGTCGGGCACTCTAAAAAGGGCCAGGCTAAAGGTGCAAAAAGGAGAATATATCCTTTCACTATGTTTTCATGCACCCAGTAAATTATTTTTTGAATCATCGGTGAACTGGCTTACAAAAAAGGGGTTTCAATTTATTGCGGTTAGTGACCTTGAAAAAATAGCAAGGGGAGAAATTAAATTCCCCAAGGGAGCCGTGGTGATAACTATTGACGATGGCTGGCAAAGCAACGTGGATAATATTGTGCCAGTTGCTGTGAAAAATAAAATACCGATTACCATTTTTGTAACTACCGATGTGGCAGAAAAGGGTAATGGATACTGGTGGTCATATATTTACGAGGCAAGAAAAAGGGGTTTGACAAATCATTCCGTTGAATATTTTAAAACATTGGATAATGAAGAACGCCTGAAAGTGATTGAAGAAATACAAAAGCAGATACACCTAAAAAGAGAAGCACTTACCATTGAACAGGTAAAAGAAATCTCAAAGCATGATACGGTTTCCATTGGCAGCCACAGCCTAACTCATCCTATACTGACCAAATGTTCCCTTGAAAAATCCAGTGTTGAAATCAGCCAGTCTAAAAAAACACTGGAGCAATGGATTGGAATCCCGGTAAAGCATTTTGCCTACCCCAATGGCGATTTTACCAGCAGGGAAGTGAATATATTAAAACAAAGCGGCTACACGGTGGCGTTTTCAATAGAGCAAGCGTATCTTACAAAAGAAAAATTAAGCAATTTATATAAACTACCTAGGCTGATGATGCTTGAAAACGCCTCTTTTGAAGAAAACATCTGCCGGATGATGGGCAAATGGATCAAAAAACCTGCTGTAACAGGTGCTTAAACAAAAAGCCGCCTGAAAAGCGCTGCTCACCATTCTTTGACCCGTTATGCTCCCTGGTTGTTGAATATTATATGTGCAGACAAGTATATAATATTTTTAATAAACCAGCGTTTTACAACATAATAACGACATCAATTATTTCTCCACGCGATGAACACGTCGCTGCGCCGGCGACTCT
>JAYVUL010000174.1:0-8320 GCA_043787935.1 Chitinophagaceae bacterium
AAAAAAAGCTCGAATCACCTTTATTCAAAGTATTGAACAAAGAAAAAACAGGACTTGATTTCAGCAACAAACTGACTCCTACTACAAAGTTTAACCTGTTTTCTTACATGTATTATTACAATGGCGCCGGAGTGGGCGCCGGGGATTTTAATAACGATGGGCTGATTGATCTTTTCTTTTCGGCCAACCAGGGCGATAATAAACTGTACCTGAATAAGGGGAAATTACAATTTACTGATATTACCTCAATGGCGCATATACCCCAGGATAGCGGCTGGAGTACAGGGGTATCAGTAGTTGACATCAACAACGACGGATTGCTGGATATTTATGTATGCAAAGTAGGGCATTATAAAATATTGAACAGTAAAAATCAATTACTGGTATGCAAGGGCATTGATAAACAGGGAATCCCTTTTTATAAAGATGAGGCCATGGAATATGGCCTGGATTTTACGGGCTTCAGCACCCAGGCAGCCTTTTTTGATTATGATGGAGATGGAGACCTGGATATGTTTTTATTGAATCATTCCGTAAACCATGATGGCAATTATGCCCCCCGGAAAAATTTCCTGAATACTTTTGATTCTTTAGCAGGCCAAAAATTTTACCGCAATGACAGGTACAGGGATGCTGCCGGTAAAACCACTATTCATTTCACGGATGTTACAAAACAATGCGGAATAAACGGAAGCAAAATTGGCTATGGACTTGGGGTAGCCGTAGCCGATATTAACCTGGATGGCTGGCCCGACTTTTATGTTGGTAATGATTTTCATGAAAATGATTATCTCTACATCAACCAGCATAACGGAACGTTTACAGAAGAAAATAACGAGCGGCTGACGCACACCAGCCAGTTTACAATGGGCGTGGATGTGGCAGATGTAAATAATGATGCTTTTCCTGAGATCATTTCTATGGATATGCTTCCTTATGATCCGTACATGATACGGCGTTCACTGGCTGAAGATGACCACACGATTTTTGATCAGAAAATTGCCTTTGGGTACAATTACCAGTACTCCAGGAATAACCTTCAATACAACAGGCGCAATGGTATGTTTAGCGAAACGGGCCAATACTCTGGTGTGTATGCCACCGACTGGAGCTGGGCAGCACTCTGGATGGATTTTGACAATGACGGCAATAAGGATCTTTTTGTTTCCAATGGCATTCCAAAAAGAATGAATGATATTGATTATATCAATTTTGTATCTAATGATGAATTACAGGAAAAACTGAGGAATAACACCCTGCAGGAAAAGGAAATTGGCCTGGTGAATAAATTTCCCGAGATCAAACTTCCTAACCAATTTTTTTCTAATGCAGGCGATCTGTTATTTAAAGATGTAACCGACAGTATAGATAATAATACCCCTGGTTTTTCCAATGGGGCAGTTTATGCAGACCTGGATAATGATGGCGACTTGGATATTGTTGTAAATAATATCAACGACCCGGTAATGTTGTATGAGAATACTGCCAATGATAAAAATACCAAACCTTATGCAGCTGTAAAATTAAAAGGCCCGGAAAATAATATCAATGCCATCGGCGCCAAACTGTTTTTATTTGCCAATGGGGGCATACGGTCTTATGAAAATAACCCGGTGCATGGTTTTCAATCCAGTATGCTTGCATCAATTTTTATTGGATTGGACAAAACCCGGGTTGATTCTGCTTTTTTGATCTGGCCTGATAATTCCTTTCAGCTCATTCAACTTAAACGCAATGAGCAAATATCCGTTGCTTATAACACCGGCCTGCCACAATTTGATTACAAAAAAATAACCTCTTTCAAAAAATCTTCCATTGCCGCCGCAGAAGATATCACTGTAGCTGCCGGTTTGAAGTACCGTCATGAGGAAAACGCCTTTAATGAATTTGACCGGGAACCTTTGATGCCACACATGGTATCCACTGAAGGGCCTGCCCTGGCAGTGGCAGATATCAACCAGGATGGATTGGAAGATATCTTTGTTGGAGCTTCCAAATTTTTTCATAATGCTGTTTTTATTCAAACACCCGGCGGACAATTTATTCAGCAGGCAGAGCCGGCTTTGCTGCAGGACAGTATGTGGGAAAACACCTCCGCGTCATGGGTAGACGTAAATAATGACCGGTACCCCGACCTTGTAATTGCCAGTGGTGGGAATGAATACTACAACAAAGACCAGCACCTGATGCCCTTGTTATATTTGAATGATGGCAAAGGAAACCTTACAAAAAAGACGGATGCTTTTCCAGGGATCTATTTTACCCAGAGTGCGGTGGCCCCTTATGATTTTAACGGGGATGGATTTCCAGATCTTTTTTTTGCAGGAAGGGCGGAATCATGGAATTATGGTAATATACCCCGTTCATTTCTTTTGCAAAATGATGGAACAGGAAAATTTACTGATGTAACGGAGCGGTATTCAAAAGACCTGGTTGCACCAGGAATGGTGACGGATGCAAAATGGGTTGATATAGACAGGGATGGGGATAATGATCTGGTGCTTTGTTACGAATGGGGAGGCATTGATGCATTCATCAATAACAAAACTTATTTCACTAAAAAAGTTATTACCAATCAAAAAGGCTGGTGGAATTTTATACTGCCCTGCGACGTGGATAATGACGGAGATATTGATTTTATTGCCGGCAACCTTGGGCTGAACAGCAAACTGAAGGCTTCAGAAAAAGAACCCATTTCAATGTATTACAACGATTTTGATAATAATCTTACCTATGAACAGGTACTTACCTATTATCTTAAAGGAGAAGAAATTCCCTTTGCAACGAAGCAGGAACTGCAAAAGCAACTGCCATTTTTAAAAAAGAAATTTTTATATGCAGAAGATTTTGCAAAGGCTTCTTTGCGTGATCTGTTTGATGCGGATAAATTTTCCGGTGCCCGGAAATTTACCGCCACTAATTTTTCAAATGCCGTGCTGATCAATAATGGCAACTTTAAGTTTGAGGTAAAGGCGTTGCCGTTTGAAGCTCAATTAAGTTCCTTCCGGGATGCGGCGGTGGTGAATATTAATAATGATAATTTACCCGATATCCTGTTGATGGGAAATTATTATGACAACAATGTAGAGATCGGCCGTAATGATGCAGATTTTGGGTCGGTACTCATAAACAAAGGCAAAGGCCGTTTTGAATACCAGCAGTTAAATGGCCTTGTTGTAAAGGGGCAGGTAAGGCATATAAAGCCAATTCAAATTAATAAACAAAATGCTTTTGTATTGGCAAAGAATAACGACAGCCTGAGGGTAATAAAATTCAAATAACCTCGGCCTAGTAATAAACGGGGTAATACAATCTTGTTATCCATTTAGCCGTATCCGCTTCAGCCATGCGGTTTGTTATCAGCGACTGGTAAGGCATGGCGGGTGATGATTTTTGATGGTCCGTTATGTAATTGCTCATTTCTGTTTCCGCTTTTGTTATGGAATAAATACCGCCCTTCACCTCGGCCACTAAAATATTACCTAATACCATCTGCCTGAATAAGAATTTTCCTTCACCCGGTAATTGACCCGTGGTGGGTATTGCCACCATTAGCTGGTAGGCATCCGGGCCCTCCTTGTATACATTTAGCATTGGCGGATTTTTTTCTTTGCCTCCCTGCCGGCTGATATAAGTTTTTATTTCATTGATGATGTCATACACTTCGCTCATAGAAGGATAGTGGTTAAGCGGTTGCTTTACTGTTATAAGAAATTCATCCGTAACTTTTTGTACTGCTGCAGAGAACCCATAAACGTTCTTTTCTTCGTCAAAAAACTTTTTTATATCCTGCATTAATGATTGGATATTGTTTCTTATTTCTCTTTGGTGCAGGTAAGTGGAAATCCTTGAAAAGAAATTTTCCGGGCGGGCAAAAGAAGCTACCCATGTTAGTTGCACTGAATGCTGATCACCGGGCAACATATGTAAACTACCTGCAACAGAATCGGTTTTATTTGAAATAGTTACCTCAAATCCATTCAGCAGCAATTTCGTGATCCTGTATTCGCAATTTTTATAGCTGTACAAATGCTCCGCTTTTTTTTCTCCCGGCCACCATTGCTGCCATTTATTTTTATTCACTAAATATCTTGTTGCGGCTTCCTCAGTGCAGTTTACTGTGCTTTCATAAGAAAAATCTTCTTTAGCCGGAATAAAAAAATATATCACTCCAATCACTGCAATAATAAGTAAGCCAATAATCACCATCCTTTTTTTCATAGTAAACCATCTTTAAGTTTAAGTAAATTGATAATAAACCAGCATGCTGCTGCATAATTTATGCGGATCATACCAGTATCCGGGCCACAGCTTTTTTCTATCGGTATAATACCATGCAGGATTTCAACGTAGCCCCTGCCCGTTTGGTCAGAAGGGCTTTGAACTACCTATTAAATGATGGTATTATTTGCAAAGGAACGGGTTTAAAATAGGTTATGCGTTTTTATTAAGGCAATGCCCGGTGGCTGGCCAGGTTGAAAATACCGGAATATAACTTTCCCACCTGCTGACCTTGTTTTTTGCCCTCTGAAATTGCAGAGCGGTAATGAATGCCGCCATACAACCGGCTGATAGCAGCTTCATCAGCAGCCTGCTGAATTGTACTGAAAGAACGTTGTAATCCTAAATATTCCATTTCGGTGGTATCATGAAATGCCACAGCCTCTCCAAAGAGCCGGGAAAGTACAGTGGATGCAGCCGCTGTGATTACACTATGGCCACTGGTATATTCCGGAAAAGGAGGCGTTTGCAATAAGGAGTTCCATTCAGGTGCTATATTTTCCCTGATTACTGTAATAGGACGAATCATGCTGCTGCGGAACTTTTCATCCCAACAGGAAATAAAACCATCAAAAATGGCACAGGAGGTATAGGCATAGGCACCTGCTGTTTTTATTTCATCAGCATTTGCCTGCTGGCACAGAATGGAAATGATACCCATCCAGTGACCTCCCGGCGTTGTTTTTTTGTATGCATACATTAAGTGCCCTGTATGTTCCGTAACAAAAGGGTTATCATCCCAGTAATGTGCAATGGTATCCTGTAACGGACTAATGTTTTTGCTTACAGTATACACTTCCATCAGTTCTTTATAGTATTGACTGTTGTTGTTTAAATCAAATGGTGGTGGCGCCGCCGCTTTAAATTGAGCAGCAGAATCAAGCAATAACGGTTCAATCATTCTCCAGTTGGGTTCCACTGCATCGGCATAGTCTGGAGGTGTTTGCTGCCATTTGCCTGCTTGTTTAAAAACACTGTGCCGGGGCATCCCTCTTGTTTTTTTATAATTATCCACTGCTGCTCTTTTTAAAATAATTGCGGCAATGCTATCACCCAATGCAATTGAGTTATTGTAAACTGGTTGGTCCAGTGCATTTTCAAATGCCTTTACCATACTTGTTTCAGTGATTGTTAAACTGTCTTTCGAAAAAGTAAGCGCCCGGGCGACAGTGAAAAATGATTTTACTGCAGCAAGTGTAAAATCATATTCTTTATTTTTATCTGGCCGGGGAATGGCATCAAAGCCTTTTAATTTTGCTGTAATGGATGGAGCCCCCGCATCTTTAAATCTCAACGCTTCATAATAAGCAAGATTGCTGTACGCATAGATCCTTCCTGCAACAGGTGGTGTAAATATGTCGTATACTATAACATCTGTAAGGCGATGCACACACCGGTGCTGGAGTTTGGTATTATCAAGAGATAGCGGCTGCTGCTGTTTACACGAAGAAAAAAAAGTACCTGATAAACCAATCGAAAACAGAAAGCGGATTGCTTTTTTCATACATCAGTTTTTAATGATTCTTTTTTGATTTCTATTATTGGTTATTTCAATTGACTGTACAGATGAATTTAACTGAGCAAACCTGCCCGATTGTGATAAAAAAGAAGATCCATAATTGAATTCTTCTTTCCGTTTTCGCCCGTTTTTCAATTGCACCATGGCAAAAATATCTCCTTGTTGCAAAGGGATGAGACTATCTGCAGCAGCTTTGTCCTGGAAGAATTCTAATGCACCGGAATTTTGCCCTGCAGCCAATACCAGCTTACCGTTAACATTTATACGGGTAAGTGATTTGCCATTTCCCGGCACATATAAACCGCTTTGCAAAATGGATAGCGGTGCAAAATTACCTTTACCATCGCCCTGCAAAATCAAACCGTTGAGTGCATCATATCTGCCAAGTACAGGTGCCATAGAAAATTCATTTCCGTTTAATGCAATGTCCATATTTCCATCCCCGTTAAAATCATTTACCACCATTCCATATACAGGTGCCCACTGAGCCTGTGGTGGCAAGGGGTGTAATACAAACTGCATATTGCCTTTATTTTCTATCCAGCAGGTATTAAAATTATTTACCGATAATTGCAATGCACCCTTTAATTCGGCCGCTGTAAAAATTGCATTCATTTCTTTGCCGGCATAGGATGCATAATTAGGAAATCTTTCTTTCATTGCAGTCATTTCCTTTATAAAATCATCCCGCCTGCCTACCGGATATTCTTTTAATTCACCATTCATTGCAGAAGGCAGCCAGGTACTGTATACAGCATCAAAACTTTCATTATTATCAAAATCTTTTGCATAAGCTTTTACCGGATATTGCGCAGAGGGTTTTAAAAATCCATTCGTACCACAATTGCCTGCCACATAATCCATATCACCGTCATTGTCTATGTCTGCGGCAGTGATACTGTTCCACCAGCCGGGTTCAGTTGATAGTTTAGTATCAACTTTAATAAATTTACCATGTACATTTTTTAGAAAAGTAATAGGCATCCATTCACCTGAAATAACCAGGTCAATATTGCCATCATTGTCTGCATCACTCCACACAGCATCACAGACCAATCCTATATTTTGCAGTGCAGGGGCCACCTGGCTGGTTACATTGGTGAATTTTATTTTTCCCTCTTTTGTGTCATTTCGTAAAATAAAACTACTCACAGGTTGGGGATAGCTGCCGGGGAAAACCCTTCCTCCAACAAAAAGATCCAGGTCTCCATCCTGGTCATAATCGGCTGCTTTTACACAACTTTTTGCAGTATAGTTAGGGGTGATTGCAGCAGGGCTCTCTTTAAAATTTCCTTTGCCATCATTGATATAAAAATGATCAGCATAAGCCTGGTAACCCGGTCCATTTTCAGCACCGCCCGATGCAATATACAAATCAAGGTCATTATCATTGTCTGCATCAAACAGGCAGATGCCTCCATCATCCTGGTATTTAAATTCCGCTGCAGAATCAATCAATTTGTGGTTGATAAAAGTACCGCCTGGTAATTGTAAAAACAATTTGGCATACGCAGGAGAACCACCCCCCACTATTAGGTCTTCCAGCCCGTCCCCGTTTACATCACCGGCAGCAAGCGAAGGGCCATACTGGGTTAATTTATGTGGAAGCATTTTTTGAATATCGAAGTCAATAAAATCCATCTCATGTGAAAAATAGTTGATGCCTGTATTACCGGTGATATTGGTAAACCAATTACCGGCAGCAACAAGCGGTGCGGAATAATTTTTAATGGAGCCGGCATTTGTAATACTGATGGTAATTGTTTGGTTGGTATTGATGTTGTTTAAAACTTGTATTTTCCCATTGGGCCATACAGCTACTATTGAGTCTATAACAGCAGCACTGCCAACACCAAAATGTGCTGTATTTTCAACGCTTGACATATAGCCACGGTATGGAGTACTTTCATATAGTTGCTGTTTGCCCTGGTAATACAAACGGATAACGGTACCCAATCCATTTCTGTTGAGCGGATCACCCTGTAATAGTATGCGCAGGTAATTATTGCCGCCGCTTTTATTTTCATCAAGCGTATTTTCCAGTAATGTAGCTTCCATATTGGTATTGTTTACTATCACATCTATATCACCATCCCTGTCAAAATCTGCATAAGCCATCCCTGATGAAAAACTGGGAATATCCCATCCCCAGTCTTTTGTTTTATTGGTAAAGCTAAGGTCTCCGTTATTTTGAAAAATATAGTTACTGATTTTTACAGAGGGTAATTGTGTCAGCATCTGGTTCATCGGCGTATTGGCAGTGGCGCTGCCTCGGTAAGCAATAAAATCCAAATCAGAAACATCTTTTGGTAATCCGTTTGATATCATCAGGTCCCTGTAACCGCTATTATCCGCATCTATTGCCAGGGGCGCCCAGCTCCAGTCAGTTTGTGCCATGCCTGCATAGTAACTGATCTCACTAAATACCGGGGCACCTATAGAATCATTTTTTAAAATCCGCGGACCCTGGTTTATTTGTAAACAGTTTCTAACATACTGGTGAATATATCCAAACTGTGC
>JAYVUL010000175.1:0-31232 GCA_043787935.1 Chitinophagaceae bacterium
CGGCCCTTTGCATCCCCAGTGCTTGTTTTGGGTAAAACTATTAACACCATAGATGTCGTGGGATGGGTTGCAGCGGGTAAAACTCACCCATAAAAAATTCCGTAAATTTTTCGCTACGAAACCGGCATCATCAGCCACCACAATCATTATCACTTCATTCAAATCAGCATTTTTTAACTGGTCATTTAGTGCAGCCATTTCTGAACCGGCTTTTTCATAATTATCAAATGCTGCAGCCTGCAGGCTGATAATGCCCGGCATAACCAATTGCGCATTTTCAAAACCCTGCAATTGCAACAGGCTTTGGGGTATGCCGGCAGCCAATGAACGCAACACTTGTCCATAAGCAGCAAAGACAACTTTACTCCCGCTGTTTAATGAAGTACCTGAATAATCCAGTGTATCAATGGTAGTGTTGGTATAAAAGTGTATATCCCTTTCAAGGTTGATTCTTTGCAAAACAAACTCCAGGTATTCACGGATATTATGGGTGGATAGTTTATTCCCGTCATCTGCAGTAATGAATAAGAATTTTGCCAAACTCAACTGGCCGGTTCCTAAAATATGATTTGCAATGGTGAGTATTTCTGCAGGCTGTTTTGCAGGTGCGTAAGGAGTGTATCTTTCGCTTCCTATGGCTAATAATAATGGATGCACTCCCGCGGCGTCCACGGCATGTACTTCTTTTAATCCGGGTATTTCTGCCTGTACCGCACTGCCGGTGATCTCATGGATCAGTTGCCCAAAACTGGTATCCTCCTGCGGCGGCCTGCCCACAACGGTAAACGGCCAGATGGCATTTCTTTTGGCATATACTATATGTACCCGCATCAACGGGAAATCATGCTGCAAGCTGTAATAGCCCAAATGATCACCAAAAGGGCCCTCCGGCTTATTCTCCCCGGGAAAGACCTCACCGGTAATCACAAAATCTGCATCGGTGCTGATGCAATATCCATCAATATAACAATACCTGAATCTCCTTCCACCCAGCACACCGGCAAATGTCATTTTCACTTAAGCCCTCCGGTAAAGGCATTACTGCGGCCACACTGTGCGATGGCGGCCCACCGGCAAAAACACTCACTTTTAAGGGTTGCCCTTTTTTATTGGCCTTGGTTTGATGCACCCCAATACCGCGGTGCAATTGATAATGCAAACCAATTTCCTTATTGGCTATGTAATTATTACCCGAAAGTTGAATGCGATACATACCAAGGTTGGCATTCATGATCCCTGGCCTGTCCATATCTTCTGTATATACCTGTGGCAGCGTAACAAAAGCCCCGCCATCCATCGGCCAGTGCTTTACCTGGGGGATGTCCATTATATTAATTTCCTGAAATAACACCGGCTTGCTGATGGGGTTTTTCAATGGCAATGCCTTGATAGCAGCCACCCCTGCCGAAAAATTTTTGATGGGATGCTTTATTGCTGCAAGGGGATTTTCCTTTAGTTCTATTAATTGCCTCACTGCTTCAAGGGTATCTTTGAAAATAAATTTACTTCTCTCCAGCGTACCAAAAATATTGGAAGCTGCCCTGAACCTGCTGCCCTTCACATTTTCAAATAACAGCGCAGGACCTTTTGCCTCATGTACCCTTAAATGAATAGCCGCCATTTCCAGGCAGGGATCCACTTCCTCTTTTATTCGTACCAATTGTCCATGCTTTTCCAGGTCCTGTAAACAAGCTTCCAGTGATTGATATGCCATGCCCTAATTTTTCTTTTGTAAAGTTAAAACAGTAAAGCTGTGGAATAGTTTCAAATTAAAATAAACATGGCTAATCCAGCCAGAGGGATCAATACACATTTACAGGGCAACCGAGTTTACCTTTTCCATTGCCACCCCGGTTATCATTTCCTGAAAGCCGAAAGCTTAATGAAATTCCTGCAGTATAATAAAAATCTTTGCTTTTTGGGTTGCCCCTTACTGCCCCCAATCCCGGATATTGAAGTGCCGGGTTTATCTCGTCTCCCCTGAAGGCAAGATCAACAGCCTGCTGGCCGTTATTGGTTAATAAGGCAACCTTATCAAAATAGGTAGTACTTACATCATCTAAATAGTCAGTAAACAATTTACGCAATCCAGCCTCCACTCTAACAAATACATTCTCATTCACCGCTATTTTAATGCCGCCGCCAAATGGAATGGCCAATTGATTTAATGCATATTTTTTTCTGCCGCCAAAACCTTGTCCTTCCGTGCCTAGCGGCTGCAGGTACACTTTATTCCCCAAGGCATCAATGGTATAAGGGTTGAAATGAAACCCAGCCATTGCAGCAAAAATATATGGTGCAATCCTGTGTTCATTTGCATTGATCAGATCGTACTCCAAACCAAGCTGCAACTCAATAACCTGGGTTGCAAAACTAAGGTTACGGTTGCTGTTGAGTTTACTGAATTTATCATCAGCGCTTACTTTGCCATATATTATTCCGGACCTGATAAAAAGCTTTTCTGACAATTCTTGATAAATACCGATCCCAAAATATGGGTGGGCCTGGTTTAACGTTATTCTTTTACCCTGGAGGTCACCCTGGTAGTTGATCAAACCACCCGATAACACAAAATGAAGGTTTTGGGCTACCAATCTGTCAGCAGTACAAATTATCATCAATGCAAAAAAATACTTCTTCATAATTTTTCTTAAATGCGCATATTTATATGCTGCCAATGCCTGAGAGGAATAACAGGCAGGATACCAATTTCCATAATTCAACTATTGCTGTAAGCAACAATTAGTCATTAGAAAAAATCCTGCCAATAAATATTTATTAATGAAATCTTCCAGCAGTTTTTATTGGTGTACAATGCTCTGACAGAATCTCTACTTTGTCGCCTGTTTTAAGCACAGTGATGCTGCATCGCTGGTCTTCATCGAAGGGCACACCCCTGTAAACCCCTTTCCCCATCCACCTTGTGCTTACCACGGCAGTGTTTTGGTATAATTGTACTGCAAACCCGGACCTTTCCATCTTTTCTAAACTATACGTTAACGATCCGGCAGTCTGCACTACCCCTTCCCTGCTGAAGATGCCGCCGGATTGCGTAAAATAAATATAGGAGGGTGCCAAAACAGAATCCACTTCCTTTAAATTTTTGTTGCGCCAGCCATCATCAAACCGCTTGATGACATTGATCACTTCCTGCTCAGTAAGGGGCTGTTGCTTTTTTTTACAGCCAATAAACATGGGCAACGTTAAAAGCAACAGGGAACAAATAATAAATCTCATAATTGCAAATATAATTATGAAAGGAGAACCTGAGTGCTTTACTTTCTAACAGCAAAGCGTCACACTCTGATGATTGTTTAACAGGTTCATTTTAAACAGGCCATTGTTTTTTAAGCGGCACTTTTAATTGCTATCGCAGGAATTATCACCAGGAGCACACGCCTGCAGGGTTAAAATATTTTTTTTCATGCACTTTTTTTTATCATCTTTGTGTTCTTCAATTTAAAGAATATGAAATGCTGATTAAGGTAGTTGTTTTGTGCAGCTATCACTTCTTCTGATTATTTACAGGCGGTTTGTTGCCGCTATCTTTCTATTTATTTTTCAGTATCAAAAAGGATTTCATGTTGCCAAATCAAACTAACAACCGGCGGTTCAATACATTCATTTCACTTATCCGCCAATCGCTGAATGGAGAATTACAGGATTACACTACCGGCAGTATCCGCAATGCAGTAATACTTTTAGCTATCCCCATGATGCTGGAGATGAGCATGGAGAGCGTATTTGCTGTAGTAGATATATTTTTTGTGAGCCACCTTGGCAAGTATGCCACATCAGTTGTGGGGTTAACAGAATCTGTGATCACGATTGTGTATTCACTTGCCATTGGTATCAGTATGGCGGCCACAGCCATGGTGGCAAGGCGTGTGGGAGAGAAAAATAATGATGCCGCTTCCCGTGCAGGAATGCAATCTATGCTGATAGCTTTAACCCTTACCATTGCCATCAGCATTCCGGGCTTTATTTTTTCTGCAGAACTATTACAATGGATGGGTGCCGAACCGGCTGCTATTGAAGCGGGGCAAAGTTATACCCGGGTTATCATGGGGGGTAGCCTGGTGATCATGTTGTTATTCTTACTTAACGGAATTTTCAGGGGAGCAGGCGATGCGATGATGGCCATGAAAAGTTTGTGGCTGGCCAACAGCTTCAACATCATTTTATGCCCTTTGCTGATCAGGGGGCTTGGGCCAATACCTGCATTCGGCATTACCGGTGCAGCCATGGCCACCACCATTGGCAGGGGCATAGGTGTTGGATACCAGTTATATCATTTATTCAATGGGAAACGTTTGGTAAAATTTGTATTGAAACATTTAACGCCCGACCGGGATATCATTCGTTCCATCGTTGATATAGCCTGGCCCGCCACGTTGCAATTCTTAATTGGATCAGGAAGTTGGATTGCACTGGCGATGCTGGTGGCACATACTGGTCACAGTGATGCTTCGGCCGGCTACCAGATCGCTATACGGCTGGTAATGTTTTTTATTTTGCCCGCCTGGGGGCTCAGCAATGCAGCTGCAACTTTGGTTGGCCAAAACCTGGGTGCATTAAAACCGCAAAGAGCAGCTGAATCTGTTATTAGAACTGCCCAATACAATGCACTGTTCATGCTGGCAGTTTCCTTGATCCTGCTGATATTTGCGCCAACTATTATTGCTTACTTCACAAAAGATAAGGCCGTGGCCGGATATGCTGTACAGGCAACAAGAATAATCAGTTCCGGGTATCTTTTTTATGGAGTGGGCATGGTAATGGCCAATGCTTTTAATGGTGCCGGTGATACCCGTACCCCTACCGTAATCAATTTATTTGGCTTCTGGTTTTTTCAAATTCCCTTAGCATACCTGCTGGCAATAACCTTCCATTTTGGCCCAACAGGCGTTTTTGTTGCCATTCCTGTGGCAGAAACTGCCATCAGTATAGCTGCATTTATATTATTTAAAAAAGGGAAATGGAAATTGAAAAAAGTATAGCAGCCAGACATTTACGGGTGGCGCCCATACAGTAATGCAAAGGCTATCTTAATATAAAACTTTGCATAGAAGTGTTTTTATTGGTTTGTATTTTCATCCAGTACATACCTTTTGATTGTGCAGACAAATCAAGTAGCGGAGGAATGCCATAAATGCTGTTAATTTCTTTTGAATATACCGTTATGCCGATGGCATTGGTGATGGTTATTTTTAAAGGGCCTGTATAGGCATTGGTTGACAGCATTATTTTTCCTGAGGAGGGATTTGGATAAATAGCAAATGGCTTACCATCAGCTATTTTTGCAGTCCGGATTTCAGAATAGCATTTCTCCAGCAATTGACTTACCAGCACTACACTGTACCGGTATTCAATACCTGGCTGCACGTCATGGTCAATAAAGGAATAACCTGCCTCCCCGCTTACCGGGATATAAGCAATATTGATAAAATCTGAACTGCCAAACGACCTTATTATTTCATAATGATCCACTCCCCGCTGGTCTTCGATATTCCATTGCAGTTGTACTTGTTTGCCAGTCTGTACCGTTGTATTTACCTGGTGATGTATTCTTATGGTATTTTGTACGCAGGGAGTACGGCAGGCATTGGCTGTGAGTACCGCATCATTCATGATGATTTTAGCTGCTTCTTCATAAGTTGGCTTTTTCAGAAAGCAACTAATCGGGCTGGTCATGCCTGCCCGGAGTTCCCTTACCCGGTTGCCCTCTGTAGTATTGGCCAGGGTATAGTCGCCGTTATCCGGATCAACAAAAATAGCTTTCAAACCCCTTGGATCATTTCTTAAATCGAAAAATAAACTCTTTTTGTCCTGCCCGGATTGCAATCGCCATTCGTCAAATGTTGGTATTTCATAATTACCCCTGTTGGTACTTCTGTTGGTGACATACCAGACAATCTTACTGCCCTTCAATAATATATACACATTATTTTGCCAATGATCGCTGGAAGATGACACTCCATTACCGGTATTGGTAACTCCCGCCAAAACATAGTTTCCCGGGTCCACATCGCAAATGAAAATATTTCCCGTTACATCAGCATAGTTGTTGCTGCCGCCCGTTCCGGCCACAAAAGTGCCAAGCCCAAAGCTGCCCCCGGGCAAGGGTACACTATTTTTAAAATGAATAATATTATTAGACAGAACTAATTTGGTAGAATCTGATATTGCTATTCCGGCTGCCCTGCTATTCCCGCTAATTTTTATGTAACTATTATTTATAGTGGCCAGGGTACTCTTCCCGCTGAACGCAATTCCAATTTCTACATCTATAAAAACAGTATTCTTAATGGCCACATATTTTGCCCTGCCATAATTGTAGCCTCTTTTGTACTGGCTTGAATACACATTGTTTAATAACACAGTATCCGTATTGGCAGTTTCAACAAAACTTACGGCATTTGTACTGTCTCCGAAAGCAATTACATTATCCAGTTCCAGCGCCCCAAAATTTGAACCATAACTTGTATGTGTATATATTGGGTATTTAACATCTAAAAAAATGGAATTGGTTATTTTGTTATGCCTTCCAAATCCTTCGGCATCATAAAAAACAACGGCATACTCGTTGGTATTTTTTGCAGCGGGCAAAAAGAGTGAATTACTGATAGCCGCTCCCCTGAGTACAAGATGGTGTATACCTGCACCCGGTCCAAACATCATCCGGTCAAAAGTTGTGTTGGCCCCGGCAGGTATCATTCCATTACCTGCGCCATAACCCCGTACCCACAGCCTTTCAAAATGATTATTTTGATAACTGGTACTGTTTACTGCCCTGTCCCTTACTGTCACTTCATAACGGTACCTTGGATTATTATTTGGAGTGCTGCCATCGCTTGAATGGATGTAAATAGTTTTGGGTGACAACCCAACGGTAACAGGCTCATAAAAAGAACCCGGGGTGGTATCCGCAGCCTGCACACCTGGAACAAATGTTAATAATTTCCGTGCGGTAACCGGGGCGGTACGTTCAAGCAGTTTATCCACTTCAAATACATACACCATACTATACTGGCCAACATTATTTATTCCATAACCCGTAAACCCTGTTAAGGGAATGTTCTGTTCAAAAGTATTTACTGTGCCTGCAGTTCTTACCCAGCCTGCATTAAATACCTCCGTACCATTGAAGATGGCAAAATTTTTACCGGCACCATTATCACCATAAATGCCCATCTGTACAGGAGAGGCAGGATTAAACGTTTCATTAAAAATATCCCCGCTTTTAAGACCTATTTTCACTCCTCCATTAGCAGCAGCAAAATTACCAATGGGCAGTAATGCCCCTGCAATGGTTTTTTTGGGGTAGCCCTTCAAATTTCCAGGGTTATTATTATTACCGGTATTGCTGATATAAAAATCATATCCCACCTGCGCACAGGTGCAGTAACTTGTAAGCAGGAAGCCAATCAACAACAAAACATTTCTCATCTGCAAATTTTTATGTCAGGCAGGCAATCATCAGGCAGTAATTTTTACCGGAAATTATTTGTTTTCGGGCTGAAAGCAGGGAGTCGGATTTTGGTATAGATTACAAATATAGCCGCTTTAAGCTTATCATTCGTTCTCAAATCCCATAGCAGCCCTTTTCATTTTCTGGGCAGTTTCCTGGCCGAAATATTTTTCCATCCTTTTTTCCACCAGGTAAATTACCGGGGTAAGTATGATAGCCATGGTAAACTTATACATGTAGTTAACCAAACAGATACCCAGCACAAGTTGCCAACTCCAGTCCCTGCCAATTTTAAACGCAATAAACAAAACAATAAAACTATCTACCAATTGTGAAACCAGGGTGGAGCCGGTGGCTCGTAGCCATACCTTTTTTTCGCCGGTGTATTTTTTTATTTTGTGAAAAACGGTTACATCCACTACCTGGCTCACTAAAAATGCCACCAGGCTTCCCAAAATTATCCACATACCCTGGCCAAAAATACCGTTGAAGGCCTTGTTCATATCTGGTATACCACTTGCGGTGCCGCTGCCGTACCAAAAATCAGCGGGAGGGATACCCATAGCCAGGTAAAACATCAGGAAGGCATAAGCAATCAATGCTACAGCCGTATAAGAAATGCGCCGCACCGCTTTGGGGCCGTAATATTCATTCACAATATCTGTCATGATAAACTCGAGCGGCCACAGCAATACCCCGCAAGTAAGGTTAAAGGAAAGCCCTTTTTCACCAAACAGGGTAAGGTTTGCCGGCGCAATACCCAACAACTTTTCCAATGAAAATATTTTTCCACCAATACATTCTGCAATGAGTGCATTGGCTACAAAAAAGGCAGAAAAGAGTACAAATAGTTTGGCAGGCTTGTCTTTAAGTATGTTTTGTATCATTTAATATTTGCTAAAAAAAGAAATAATAAACCTGGATCAATAAAAGCAGGAAGTTAACCCAAATCAGCCATTTGGAAACAGGTTGTACAACTTTAGATACAAAAAATATCAGGCAGATAAGATTAAAAATAATATTCACCAGGATGGCCCCGTATCCCAGCACAACCAGGGTGCTCTCCAGGGGTTGCAATTTAAGTGCACCGTCAAAATTACCCTTTTGTTTATTGGCATTTTCTATCCAGCGTAATATTATGGCTGCTATAAAACACACATTGCAAATAAAAACTATTTTAGAAAAGAAACGCATGACAAGGTTGAAAGTTAAATGTTTAAGGTTCGAAGTTTGAGGTTATCAACAATTCAGCCATGTATCCATCCTGCCATTTACCCATTTTTCCCCGTAAGCATCGGAACAAAAGAAAAATTTTCGAAAGCTTCTTCTGTAGTGGTGCCATTAATATTTTTGGTGATGCGCAACATACGCTGATGCGCCCCTTCATCAAGTGGCACGATCATTTTTCCTCCCGGCTTTAATTGTGCAATTAATTTGGGTGGAATGAGCGGAGCCGCAGCAGTAATGATCACTTTATCAAATGGCGCAAAAGTAGGCAGGCCCTCAAAGCCATCGCCATAAAAAAATTTCAGGTTGGGGTATTTAGTTTTAAAAACATACTGCCGGGTCTTTTCAAACAACAGTTTCTGCCTTTCAATGGTAAATACCTTTGCGCCCATTTCGGCAAGCACTGTGGCCTGGTAAATACTGCCGGTACCAATTTCAAGAATTTTCTCAAATGGTTTTATCTGCAACAGTTCTGTCTGGTAGGCTACGGTGTAGGGTTGAGAGATGGTTTGCCCTTCGCTTATCGGGAAAGCCCTGTCTTCATAAGCGATTTCATCAAAAGCGCTGTCTAAAAAAAAATGCCGGGGTATATTGTTCATGGCACCCAGCACCGTTTCATCAGTGATCCCTTTTTCCCTAAGCGTATCCATCAATTTTTTTCTCAGCCCTTTGTGCCGGTAAGTATCTTCGTATTTTTTCATAGCTGGCTGCAAGATAAAAAGATGTCAGGAGTAAAGTCCTGACATCTTTAATTCACCTGTGTAATTTTATTTCAATTGCATCTCTTCGATGATGCCTGCAATTTTTTTGTTGAGTAAATTTTCGGCTGCTTCAAAACCATCAGCGTTTTCCAGTTTGGTGTTTACACTAAAGTAAAATTTTATTTTAGGTTCCGTACCACTTGGCCTTGCTGATATTTTGGTACCGTCACTTAATGCAAACTGCAGCACATTACTTTTGGGCAAATCTATTTTCCAGGTTTCTCCCGTGGCCAAATTTTTCCCCAGCTGCAAATCATAGTCCAGCAGTTCTGCCACCGGCACCCCATCAATTGTTTTGGGCGGATTGTCCCGATAGCCCTGCATCATATCTGCAATTTCCTTCGCACCGTTCATTCCTTTTTTGGTAATGCTCACGAGGTCTTCTTTGTACAAACCATACTGCACATACATATCAATCAGTTTGGCATACAAACTGCGGCCTTTACTCTTTTCGTAGGCTGCCATTTCACACAATATGGCCACTGCACTCACCGCATCTTTATCCCTTATCTGGTCGCCAATCATTAAACCAAAACTTTCTTCTCCGCCAATGATATATTTTTCTTTTCCTTCTTTTTGTTTGATGAGGGAAGCGATCCATTTAAACCCGGTCAGCACATTGTAACAGGCAATATTATTTTCTTTCGCTATGGTATCAATCATGTAAGATGTCACGATAGTTTTCACCACCATATCATTAGGTTCTGAAAGGCCCTTCGTTTTTCTTGCTTCAATCATGTAATTAAATGCCAGTACTGCCGTCTGGTTGCCATTCATCAGTATCCACTCGCCTTTATTATTTTTTACGCCAATGCCCACCCTGTCTGCATCGGGATCTGTACCCAATAAAATATCGGCATCCAGTTCCTGTGCTTTTTTCAGCCCAATGCTCATTGTTTCCCTTTCTTCAGGATTGGGATAAATTACGGTGGGGAAATTCCCGTCCGGCGTGCTTTGTTCTTCTACAATATGCACATTATCAAAACCAAATTTTGCCAGCACCTGCGGCACAAGTTTGATACCGGTGCCGTGTATGGGGGTGTAAACAATTTTCAAATCATGCTGTGCCGCACATACTTCCGGATACACACTCAACCCTTTTACCATATCCAGGTAAATGGCATCCACTTCTTTTCCAATCAGCGTGATATTGGCTTCGCCCCCGGTCCATTTCACATCATCCACGGAAGCAATTTTTTCTACTTCTTTAATTACATTCACATCATGCGGGGCCACCATTTGTGCTCCATCGTCCCAGTATGCTTTGTAGCCATTGTATTCTTTGGGATTGTGCGATGCGGTACAAACCACACCACCCTGGCATCCAAAGTGGCGGATGGCAAAACTCAGCTCCGGCGTGGGCCGCAGCTCTTCAAACAAATATACTTTAATGCCGTTGGCAGCAAACACATTGGCAGTTGTTTCAGCAAAAAAGCGGCTGTTGTTGCGGCAGTCGTGTGCTATGGCCACTTTCACATTGCCGCCAAAACATTGCTTTAAATAATTGGCATACCCCTGTGTAGCAATACCCACTGTATATTTATTCATCCGGTTGGTTCCAATGCCCATGATGCCCCTTAATCCCCCGGTACCAAATTCCAGGTTTTTATAAAATGAATCGGCCAGTTCATCCGGATTTTCTGTTTGCAGTTTCGTGATGGCATCTTTTACCGATTGTTCATAATTACCCAACAGCCAGGTATCGATCTTGTCTTGAATAGCAGCGTCCATATCGTTGTTTTTTTGAAAAATGAAGATATTGTTTTTTGAAATTAAAGTGAACCATCTGGCAAAAGAAATTTAATGATAAATTTCGGTCAATGATTTTTTGTACGCCGGCATTAAAACCTTGTTCATCATCTGACCTGCTATCCCCGTCCGAATGGCGTTGGCCGGGCGGGTGCTGCTATCTGGCGTAAATTTCGGCAGTGGATTTTTATTTAGCAATTATACAGGCAAGAAACAGGCAGTTTCATCAAAAAATACAGATTACTTTATTTTTATTTTTTCATCTACCCCACCTCTACCCATGCTCCCATCACCTTCCCGTCTTCCACCTCTACATAAATGTGTTCATTCAATGTAGAGGAAATAGATAACCCTACATAATCCAGTGCAATCGGAAATGATTTGTGGGTACGTTCCACAAGTGCGGCGGTCTGTATCTTTTTGGGATAGGTTTGCAATAAAGGTTGCAGCGCATACAGCATTGTACGCCCGCTGTTGGCAACATCATCAACAAGCACTACCACTTTATTGGTAAAATCAATGGATGGTTCAATCCGAACTTCACCAGGCTGTTTTTTATCAAGGGATAAAGTGGTAACCATAACCTCCCCTGCAAAGGAATCTTCCAGGTAAGCTGCTATTATCCCTGCAATCACCATCCCATTCTCTTTTATGCCAATCAGTACCAGTTGGGGTTCATCATAATTCCGTTCCACCAGTTCCAATGCCATGCGGCGGAGTTTCTTTTCTGCTATCTCTTTTGTTATGATGTATTTTTTTTCGTTGCTCACCATGTAGTTTATTAAAGTTGAAAATTAGCAACAAATCAACAATCGAACAAGTAATGTTCGTTTAGAGGTTTAGGAGTTTAGAGAGTTTAGATGGTTTAACATAACTACTAAACCCTAAGCTGGAATCCAAAAGACATAGAAACATAAATGGTTTGACGGCTGAACAGCATTTTTTGCCGTAAAGGCGTTTAGACTTTTTACAACAAAGCCATGAGTCATTTCTTTAAGCACTAAACTGGCGCAGGGCTCTGTTCTGATGTCTGACGTTACTACTCTTTGTAATTTATACCAGTATCAATTTCATTGCACAAGTAACAAATGGAAGCAGGGCAGAGTTCTGTGCCGGAAAAGCAGTGCATCCCCCTAAACCCTAAACCCCTAAACTTCTAAACAATAGAAGCCTTCAACCAATTACTGAATAAATTTAAACCTAAACAATTACCTTAGCTTTTTCAAATACGATCTATGCACTTGCTACCACAAATTCTCTTTGTTGCTGTTTTAGGTTTTGCCGGCTGGCTGTTTGCCAAAAACATTTCGCAGATACGCCGTAATATTTTACTGGGCAGGAACGAAGACCTTTCAGACAATAAAACACTCCGCTGGAAAAATCTCCTGTTGCTGGCGTTGGGTCAAAAGAAAATGTTTAAAAATCCATTGGTGGCGGTAATGCACTTAGTGATCTATGCAGGCTTTATCATCATCAATATAGAAGTACTCGAAATTGTACTGGATGGCATATTGGGCACGCACCGGTTGTTCTTTCCAATTACAGGTTCGCTGTATTCCTTCCTGATCAACTTTTTTGAGCTCCTTGCCGTTGGTGTTATTGCAGTATGTGTCATTTTTTTATTGAGAAGAAATGTGATCAAACTCAAACGATTTATCAGCAAAGACCTCAATGGATGGGCAAGGAGCGATGCCAATTATATATTAATTACCGAGATCATATTGATGAGCCTTTTCCTCACCATGAATGCAACGGACAGGGCTTTGCAAATACAGGGCGCCGAACATTACCATCAAACAGGCAGTTTCCTGTTTAGCGGCATGCTGGCTCCTTTATTCAGTGGTTTATCAGCAAGTACTTTAACCATAATTGAAAGAAGCTGCTGGTGGCTGCACATTATTGGCATTTTAGCTTTTTTAAATTACCTGCCCTACAGCAAACATTTGCATATCATGCTGGCATTCCCCAATGCCTATTATGCAAGGCTTACCCTCCCCGGCAAGATGACAAACATGGAAAATGTGCAAAATGAAGTGAAGTATATGATGCAGCCTGAGCTTGCCCCAACAGGTGAAGCCGCCCCTATGAAATTTGGCGCCAAAGATGTATTTGACCTGAGCTGGAAAAATTTATTAGACGCATACAGTTGCACGGAATGTGGCCGCTGCAGCGCTGCCTGCCCTGCCAGCCAAACAGGAAAATTATTAAGCCCCAGGAAAATTATGATGGACACAAGAGACCGTCTGGAAGAAGCCGGCAGGAACATCAATGCCAATGGCAGTTTTACCGATGACGGGAAAACATTGCTTAATAATTACATCACGGTAGAAGAACTGAGGGCCTGCACTACCTGCAATGCCTGTGTGGAAGAATGCCCGGTAAGTATCAGCCCGCTGGATATTATCATCCAGCTCCGCCGCTCCTTAATAATGGAAGACAGCAATGCCCCCCAGGAATGGAACGGCATGTTCAGCAACATTGAAAACAATTTTGCTCCCTGGAAATTCTCCCCGGAAGACAGGGACAAATGGACCACAGAAATGGGATAAAGCAGTAAAAATAGCTGCCGGATATTTTAACATCCGGTGCAGATGTTACTTCATTGGGCCCTGTTAAAATTATAGTTGCGAAAGCACGGAGAATGCCCTTTTTAATGACCCCGATTACTTACAATCCAATTACCCGCACAGCGTAAATGCATTGAATAAATTTTGTGCTTTTTATTTATTACCAACACCCCGTTAATTCCCTTTTTTTTCACTAAATGCTTAACAGCTAAATAATTGCCTGCTGTTGGGATGAAGTATAAACTTCATTGCCCGGTAGCTTCCCGGAATATCAGTATCAAATAAAATATTTTGCATACTCTAATGAATGAGAACAATCAAAATTTACTATGATTGCCATCAGTGTTTACAACTGCTGTAAAGAGTAGCTTCGTCTTCTAAAGCATATTATATGAACACGATTGTAACTCCCGAAATACAAGAAGTGATAAATGCGGTGCACTACCGCCCGGCTGTGTCTATTATTATCCCTTTTGAACCAAAAATGGCTTTAAAAACAGAACTCAGCTACTCCCTAAAAATTGCAGCTCATAAGGTAGAGGATGAATTGCTCAGCAATTACCCCGGAGAAATGGCGCTGCTGGTAATGCAAAAGCTGAGGCGGCTCATAGAAAACCTCAATTTTAATACCCATATGAAAAGTATTGCCATTTATGTATCGCCTGTGTTCGAAAAAGTATTATACCTCGATATCGCTGTGGAAGAAAAAATTATTGTAGATGAATCTTTTGAAATACGTGACCTCGTATACTGTAAAAAGCAAACACATAAATACCTGGTCCTGGTGTTGAGTGGAAAAGAAAGCAAGATCTTCCTGGGAAACACAGATACTTTTGTGAGGATAGTCTCCAACACCCCGGAAACCGTTTACGCCTACATCAATGAAGTGCCTGAAAGAGTAGCCAATTTTTCAGATATGACGGAACGTAAACAGTTGATAACTGATAAATTTCTCCGGCATATAGACAACGGACTGGACATCATATTGAATGCTTACCACCTGCCGCTCTTTGTTTTGGGCACAGCAAAAATACTGGGCCATTTCAAAAAAATCACCAAACACCTTTCTGCTGTTATTGATTATGTGCACGGCAACTATGAGAAAGCCACAGAAGATGAACTGAGAGCTGTACTGCAGCCATATATTAACGACTGGAAAAAAGTAAGAGAAAAAGACCTGCTGAATAAATTGGATGAAGCCACCGGAAAAAAGAAACTGGCAAAAGGGATTCAGGAAGTATGGCGTGAAGCCATCAGGCATAAGGGCAGCCTGCTGGTGGTAGAGAAAAACTATATGTATGCTGCGCAGCAAGGGAGCAGTGAACATATAATTAATAAGCTGACAGAACCCTACAACAGATTTTCGTACATAAAAGATGCTGTTGACGACATCATTGAAAAAGTACTTCAGGATGGCGGTGATGTGGAGTTTGTAGAAGAAGGTTTGCTGGAAAAATATGACCATATAGCATTCATTAAATATTATTAAATCTAAAAAAAAGTTTTATGAAAAAGATACTTGCAGCAACTGATTTCTCTGCTGCTGCCTTAAATGCAGTGAACTACGCAGCAGATATGGCTATGAACATCAATGCCGACCTGGTATTGGCAAACGTATGCCCAATGCCGGTTAATCTTGGCGATGTGCCGATGGGCGTAAATACTGAGGATATTATGAAGTCAGCTATCAATGATATCGCCCAGATGAAAAAGCAATTATTGGAAAGATCAAATGGTAAATTAAAAATTGAAACCGAAGTAAGGATCGGCACCTTTTTTATAGAATTAGAAACCATTTGTGATGAAGTAAGGCCGTATGCGGTAATTATTGGCAGCCAGGGTAAAACAGCTGCTGAAAGGATATTATTTGGAAGCCATGCCGTTTTTTCCATGAAACACCTGGAGTGGCCTTTAATAACAGTACCTCCCCTGGTAAAGTATTCCGCTATTAAAAAAATCGGGCTGGCATGCGACTTTAATAAAGTAGTAGAGACAACCCCTGTGGAAGATATCCGAATGCTGGTAAAAGATTTTGGAGCTGAATTACATATTCTGAACACGGGCAAAAAAGAAACATTTGATCCCGAACTGGTATTTCAATCAGGGCTGATGCAAGAGATGCTGGACGAACTAAAACCCAAATATCATTTCATTACCAATGAAGATGTGGAGCTGGGAATTATCGATTTTGCGGATGAAAACCATATTGATCTGCTGATCGTATTGCCCAAGCGGCATAGCTTATTCGACAAATTGATACATAAAAGCCATACCCGGCAATTTGTATTGCACAGCCATATTCCAGTGATGGCATTACATGAACATTTTTAAATATAACAACCATGAATTCATATATCAGGCCTTTTAACAAAATCAGCATATCAGATGTTGCCACTGTTGGCGGAAAAAATGCCTCATTGGGTGAAATGTTTTCGAATCTTTCTTCCCGGGGCATTTCCGTACCCAATGGATTTGCCACCACGGCTTTTGCTTTTGAAGAATTTCTTACACAGAATTCGCTTATTGCCCCATTGGCTGACTTAATGGGGAAACTGGACAGGAAAAATTATGTAAACCTGAAAGAAACTGGTGCTGCGGCAAGAAAATTATTACTGGATGCGGCATTACCCGAAAACCTTCAGCGTGCAATCATACAGGAATATAAAAATTTATGCGGCAACAAATATTTTGAAGTTGCTGTGCGCAGCAGCGCCACCGCGGAAGACCTGCCAAAGGCAAGTTTTGCCGGCCAGCATGAATCTTACCTGAATGTTAAAGGCGAAGAGGCTTTATTGCTGGCTGTAAAAAAATGTTTCGCATCCCTGTATACCGACAGGGCCATCAAATACCGGGAAGACAATGGTTTTGCCCATGAAAAAGTAGCGCTGTCTGTTGGGGTACAAAAAATGGTACGCAGCGACAAAGCCTGTTCAGGCGTTGGTTTTACGCTGGAGCCAGAATCAGGTTTTCGTGATGTCATTCATTTAAGCGGTGTGTGGGGTCTGGGTGAAAATATTGTTCAGGGAACGGTAACTCCAGATGAATTTCTTATTTTTAAAACTACCTTGCTGCTGAAGAAAAATGCCATCATCCAGAAAAAACTGGGTGAAAAAGCAAAAACAATGATCTACGGAGAGAATGAAAATGATCCGTTGATTAACATCGATACCACCAAAGAAAAACAGGAACAGTTTGTATTAACGGATGATGAAATTACTACCCTGGCCAAGTGGGCCCTGATCATTGAGCAACATTATCAAAAGCCAATGGATATTGAATGGGCCAAGGATGGTATTACAAACGAATTGTTTATCATACAGGCAAGGCCCGAAACAGTTCACTCGCAGAAAAATCCTTTGCAGGTAAAAGATTACAAGCTGACAGAGAAAGGTATTTGTATTGCCCAAGGCCAGGCTATCGGAACAAAGATTGCCTGTGGTACAGCAAGGATTTTACAATCCCCAAAAGATGCAGGAAGGTTGCTGCCGGGGGAAATTGTTGTTACCGATTTAACCAGCCCGGATTGGGACCCGATACTAAAAAATGCAGGGGCGATTGTTACCAATAAAGGCGGGAGAACCAGCCATGCCTCTATCGTTGCAAGAGAACTTGGCGTTCCTGCTGTTGTAGGTTGTGATGATGCAACAGAAAAAATTACAGACGGTGAAATCATCACGGTATCCTGCTGTGAAGGCAAAAATGGGTTTATTTATAAAGGCCAATTGAAGTATGAAGAAACGGCATTTGATTTCAATCATGTTCATCTTCCTGATTCAACCAATGTAATGTTGATTTTAGGTGACCCTGACAAAGCTTTTAAACTGTCTTTTTACCCTAATGACGGTGTAGGGCTGATGCGGATGGAATTCATCATCACCCACTCCGTGCAGATCCATCCAATGGCACTGGTGAAATTTAATGAGTTAAAAGATGAGGCAGCCAAAACCAAAATAGCCGAACTGACACACGCTTACCCGGATAAGAAAAAATATTTTACAGATAAGCTGGCACAGGGCGTGGCTACCATTGCCGCAGCATTTTACCCCAAAGATGTCATTGTACGGATGAGTGATTTTAAAACCAACGAATATGCCAACCTGATCGGCGGTAAAGATTTTGAACCCGTTGAAGAAAATCCAATGCTTGGTTTTCGTGGCGCATCAAGGTATTACAACGATTTATACAAAGAAGGTTTTGGGCTGGAATGTGAAGCCATAAGAACGGTGAGGGATGAGATGGGATTAACCAATGTAAAAGTGATGATACCTTTCTGCAGAACGGTTGAAGAAGGCAATAAGGTAATTGCAGTAATGAAGCGCTTCGGATTAGAGCAGGGCGTTAATAACCTGGAGATATATGTAATGGCGGAAATACCAAGCAACGTTTTGCTGGCTGAAGAATTTGCGAAAATCTTTGATGGCTTTTCCATTGGCTCCAACGATCTAACACAACTTACACTAGGCATCGACAGGGACTCTTCCATTGTTAGTCATCTGTTCAGCGAACAAAATGCAGCCGTAAAACAAATCATTGCTACCATGATCACCAAGGCTAAACATGCCGGAACAAAAGTTGGCCTGTGCGGCCAGGCCCCCAGCGATTTCCCTGAGTTTGCCCGGTTTCTTGTAGAGCAGGAAATTGACAGTATTTCTTTTAATCCTGATGCGCTGTTGAAAGGTATCGGGAATATCATCATGGCGGAATCGCAGGTATTAGTATAATTCAACTTTTTGTAAACGGTATTGGTTATAATGAACCGGGATCAAAATTATTGATCCCGGTTATTTGTATGACCCCCTATTACTATATCTTACTGCTTTAGCAATACATTTTGGTTCACCATATCTTTTACAATCATTTTACCATAGTCATGACCGAGGCTTTCCACATTAACAGGATCAAAAGAACTTGTTTGGGCAGAGTAAATAAGATCCTGCGTATTCATGTCATAAAAATTACTCTCCCAAAAATACTTTGTATCAGTTACATAATATCCCGGCTCGTAAATACGCATTTGCATGGTGCCGTAATACCGCCCAAAACGATTATGATAATACCCAAAAGGTGAATAATGAATGCTGCTGGGCATATATCGCTGCTCCCGTTTTTTGTCGAGCAGCACTATTGTGACCACTGCATCCACACCACTGTTTTTTAATTTACCCAATACCTGGGATTCATCCATTTTATCAAATGCCCTGGGGCCATATTCCTGCAGCGAGGAAACTGCATTATACCCCAATTCTTTCAAATCACCCACTAAATGATTTTCCATTTTCTCCTGTATACTGCGGTCTGAATCTTTTATAAGACCCACTACTATCAGCTTATTGTATTTTTGTGCAACAATACTGTCAGCTTTCCAACTGGTAGTTATTTTAGTAGCGGTGGAGCAACCTATTAAAGACATAACCAGCACTGCAGCTATCCATTGTTTGTTTTTCATGGTAACTAATTTTAGAATAAATAATGATGTAATTTAATTGAATACCTGCGCTGCTAAAATGACCGGCATCAATAAGAAATAAGATTATGATCAGTAGTGAATTGACAGGTCAACAGTATATGATTGTTATCCGCCTTGCCGCTTCATTTTTTATTATTATTTCTGCATCCACGCAAATTTCTTATAGATATCACCGTAAAGAACCACCCTTCCTTCAGCATCAATTCCAGCAGGGTTGTACCAAACAAGAACCGGCATGTGGACGTCAGCAGGCACCACTACAGGCGCCTTATTGAGTAAGCAGCCCTTATCTTCTACTGTATCAATAGCAATTGGATTATTCACCAGCAGCAGATGCCCCAACGCTGCTGGTTTTTCCATCCTCATGCAACCATGACTAAAAAATCGCTTGTTCTGCATAAACAGATTTCTTGTTGGAGTATCGTGCAGGTAAACACCAAAGGGATTGTAAAAATTTAATTTCAATAGCCCAAGGGAATTGTCGCAGCCGGTGCCCTGCCTGATGAGGTAAGGAAAATAACTGGTACTTAAGTTATGCCAGTTAATGGAGTAAGGATCTACCACCTTCCCTGCACTGTTCAATACCTGGTAATTACCCGCCTCCAGGAAACCGGTACTGCGTTTTATTTTTGGCAACAGTTCTTTGGTGGCTATACTAAAAGGTACATGCCAGTAAGGATAAAGGATCACCTCCTCTACTGTACTCAACAGGGTTGGTGTGGGCGTGGCAGGCTTTCCCACAATCACCCTCATTTCAAGAGCTATGTTGTTATTGAGGTATACTTTCAGGTAAGCGGCGGGAATATTAACTACAATCACAGATTGATTTTGCAGCATACAATATAACCAACGATAATAATTGATGGATAAAATCAACTGCTTCACCCTGGCAGCCAGTGGCACATTCAGCTCCTGCAATAAAGTGGTGCGCAACACACCATCATCCAACAGGTTAAACCGGCGCTGGGCCTCTTTTACTTTGTATCGCAACACGCTGTCCGGAGTTAGTATATCCGGGGTATCTGTAATACCCAAATGATAAAGCCTTAATAATAAAGGCCGGTTGGTTATACTCACCTTATTGGAGGTAACCATGGCTTCCGTGTAACTGGCCTTAGACATGACCTGGTAAAACCAATTTAGTTTTTCCTGCATAAGGGTAATTTCCGGCAACGCAGGAGAAATATGTTCAGGTAAAGATGGCAATAGATGCTGCGTAATATGCACTGCCAGGAGGGAAGGAATATTCTGGCAACCAGGCGTATAGTTATTTCCGTTATACCCCAGTACCGGTTTAAGGTTACCATAAGCAATATCAGTATAAAAATGAATTGCTGCATCTGTAATGCGTATTTCGGCTTCCAATGAATCATCGCCGGTAACCAGGCTGGCAGCATGATTTCGGAAAGAGTCAATAAAGGTAAACTGGTAATCTTTTTCATTAAGTGCCAATCCCCGGGAACACATTAGCTCATTAAAAAATATTTCACGCTCAGGATTGTTTTTTCTCTCTATCCAGGCTGTTTGAAAATGCAGTTGTTGATAAAAGGCTTTTACCTGCTCCGGATTGCTGATGCTGATTAACTTATTACCGGAGATAAATTGCTGAATACGTTCCGGTGTTATTTGAGCGGGGAGATCAAAACAACACAAGGTAATAAGTAAAAGTAGGAGCCTGTGTTTCAACGTATTTCTTTCTTAAGTCTTCAATTACTTTTTTAACTTCGGATTAAAGAGATATCAGCTATCGGCAAACCTTGCGGCAGGAAGCGATGGTTTATGCTGCCTTTCCCTCTTTTTCAACCTGGCCATTTCATTAAATAATGGATCAGCACCATGCAGGTAAAAAATACCCCACCACTATACAATGGTGGGGATATAAGTCATGCAATCGCCGGCTTATTTTACTGGAATGTGTTTTGCTAAAAGTTTTTTAGCTTCTTCTTTCCGGGGCAACATTAATTTTAATACTCCATCTTCATACTTTGCTTCAATCTTATCCCTGTTTACATCTTCGGGTATAGTAAATGTGCGGCTGAATGATGAATAACTATACTCCTTGCGGGTATATTTTTTGTCTTTTTCTTCTTTATTCTCTTCTTTTTCGCTACTGATGGTAAGCATGTTACCGTCAATGTCAATCTTAAAATCATCTTTTTTCAGTCCGGGTGCAGCCAGTGATACAAGAAAATCATCCTTGTTCTCTGTAATGTTCACTGCAGGCATGTTCATCAAACGATTCCACCCATTACCCCCGTTTCCAACCAATTCATTCCAGGGCCTGAAGAAATCTTCAAATACTGATGGAAATTTTTCAGTTGCTTTCGTTACTACTTGTGTTCCCATGATAACCTCCTATTTTTAAAAGTGATTAATTGTGACATAAAGTTACCCCTGCAGGCAGCCTTATTCAATGACAATAATCAGGAAAAAAATTGAAGTTTATCAGCAATATTTTTTAAATAGCCGGGAGGAAATAAATATTACCTGTTGTAATCATAATTCACCATTATCCCCCAACTTTCATTCAACCGCTGTTCGCTGTAATCCGCATTAAAATTGATGCTGTGAATCCTGGCACCATTGCTCAGGTGAAACCTGGCAACAGGGCCCTGCCATGACTCCAGGTAGCGGCGCACAACCGCTTCATCTGGTTTACTGCTAAAGTGTTCTGTCATTAAGGGTGCAGGGCTCAATGTATAAAAAGCATTAATCCCTTTTAAGCGGCAGTGGGCAATCAGCTCTTTGATAGCCTTGGTACCAGCACCTTTTAAAGTGGCCCCCGGCAAACGAAAAATGGAATAAAAGATGGCATAAGTAACATCATACTTACTGCTGTATCCGTCGTCGTTCAGCACTTCTGCCATATTGAGCGGCAGCCGGTTTCCGATTCTTACGCATACCATGAACTGGGGTACCTTCTCATGTGTATATACAAATACCGTTCTGTTGCCGGTTATCCGTTTTGACACAGAAATGCCAGGGTGAACCGGGTCATATTTTGCCAGTTGTAACCAGTTTTGATCAAATTCATTTTGGCCATATTGCACGATCATAATTTTCTGCTTAACCTGTTGATAATAAGTGGTAGAGTTTTTTTTATGGCAAGCAATTAGTTTATCAGGGCTTTGGCAATAAATGCTTCTGTACCTTTCCCAGTGCTGTTCTTGGTAGTTTATCTAACGTAATAAAAGCCCTGGGTATTTTAAAAGAGGCAAATGTTTTTTTACACTTTTCTTCAATGGCCGCTGCATCATATTTCTCGCCCGGAACAATATAGGCAACTGGTACTTCACCCCTTGTATCATGGGCCACACCCACCACGGATGCTTCCGCCACCCCTTCCTGCTCCAGCAAAAATTCTTCGATCTCCCTCGGATAGATATTAAATCCGCCACTGATGATCAGGTCGCTTTTCCTGCCCCGTAAAGTGAAATAACCATCTTCTGAAACAACCCCCATATCCCCGGTTTTAAAATACTCATCAACAAAAGCGTCTATGGTTGCCTGCTCCCTTTTCCAGTAGCCTGCAAAAACATTGGGGCCTTTGATGCAAACTTCACCTTCTTCATCAATGCCGGCAGTTTTACCGTCCGGCAATAGAATTTTTGCCGAAATACCGGGAAGTGGAAATCCAACTGTACCTGCCCTGCGTTCACCCGTATATGGGTTACTGATATTCATGAGCGTTTCTGTCATGCCATATCTTTCCAAAATAACATGATTGCATTTCTTTTCAAATGCCTCCATTACCTGTGCCGGCAATGGCGCTGATCCGCAAACAAATAACCGTACAAAAGAACCAATTTGTTTTGCTACTTCATCTGTTTGTTCAAGCAACCTGATGTAAACAGTAGGCACACCAAAAAATAAACTTGGCTTAAAGGAGAGAAATTCATCTGCCGCTTTCTGGTGTTCAAAACGCACCAATAATTTCATCGTACAACCACTTATCAGCCAGCAATGCAGGCCATTGGCCAATGCATGCACATGAAACAGTGGCAGAGATAACAGGAAGCGGTCATTTTCAGTTATCTGCCAGCAGGTAACTAAATTTAACCCGTTGGCAATAAAATTATTGTGGGTTAGGATAGCCCCTTTTGAAGCTCCGGTAGTTCCACTGGTGTACACAATGGCAGCTGGGCTATCACCGGTTGTACGGATAGCAACAGCAGTACCTGGCTGGCTTTTCACTTCCTGCACCAGGTCATTCAATTGCCAGGATGCAAAGCCCCCGGGCAATTCGCCATTTGCAACAACCGCTTTTGGGTCAGCATCCGAAAGTATATGCGTGATCTCTCTTTCTTTGTATAAAATATTAACCGGTACAAAGATGATCCCCGTTTTTGCACAGGCAATAAAGAGGTCAATCATTTCCACACAATTCTCCAGGTAAATACAAATGCGGTCTCCGGCAACAAATCCTTTTGCCAACAACAGATTGGCCATGCGGTTACTCCGTATATTGATATCGCCAAACGTAAACGTTTCGCTGCCAAATTCCAACGCAGTTTTATTTTTTCTGCCAACCAGCGACAGGTCAAAAAGATTAATGAGATTCATTTTTTTCGTTTTTTTAATTATAGAAAACTGCTGTTTTTAATTACTCACTTTTGATTTTAAGGGAAACTGCACACATGATCAAAGCAAATAAACCCAGGGAGGTAAATGCTGAAGAAAAATTTCCGGTCCAGTCTGTAATTTTCCCTACCAGCGGAGCACCCGCCAGGATAAAAACGATGCCCAGCATGTTTACCAGGCCCATTGCTGCCCCTGCCCTGCCGGGAAACAAGCGGGCTGCCCTGTTAAACAAACCTGCATAAGGCAATCCGCATCCTACACCCAATAAAATAATTGCCAGCACATCCATCAGGAGATATTGTGTAAACAGGGCAAGGATAAAACAGCCGGAAGCATTAAGCAGTAAACTGATGATCAGCAATTTCCTTACACCAATCTGGGTTATCAATTTGCCTCCCCAGGGCCTTGTAAATATGCCAAGCAATAACACCATTGAGGCGATAAAACTGATGAGTATTTTATTGCTGAATACAAAATCCTCTTTTAGGATTGTGGTTATCCATGAGCCAATTACGATCACCAATCCAAATGACGCCATCTGAACTAAACCCAATAACCATAACTGGCCATTTGCCAGCATTTTTAATAAAGAACTATGCGGATGCTCTTTCGAAGGTGGATTAGGAGCAAATAAAAACCAGGTAACCAGTGCCACAAAAGCTACCGTTGAGGTAGCATAAAATGCTGCAGGCCATCCATTAAATAAACCGGCTATTTGAGGCAATGCAAAAATAACAAATCCCGAACCGAGTAACACACTGGCACCATAGTATCCCTGGTACATCAATAATTTTTCGGAAGGCACAGATTGATAAATATACCTGGCTCCGCAAACAAAAGAAGTGCCGGTACCAAAACCTACAAAGAATTTCCAAAACACCAATTGATAATAGCTTTCAGAAAAAGTAAAGCCCAGGCTTCCGATACAAACTATTGCCAAAGCTACAGCCAATACTTTTTTAGGGCCAAACTTATCTGCCAGATGCCCGCCGGGAATCTGCATGAAGGCATGTGTTAAGAAAATGGCGGTGGTCAAAAAACCAAACATGGCTTTTGAAAAAGGAGCTTCAGGAGAATCAAAACTTTTTAATAGCCAATCTTTTAACGGGGCGTGATTGGTATAATTTGCAGAAAAAGCAAACCCAACAAAACAGGCACACCGAAGTGCCAGGCTTTGTTGTTTACCAGTTAGTGGCAGATTATTTTGCATGATTTTTTCTTACTCTTTTTTTAAGTTTTTTTTTATAATTTTCGCCCAAACGGCATACCCTGCTTCATTGTAATGCAGCTTATCCTCCCGGTAATATTTTGTGATTGGCTTTCCATCAGTACCCAAAAACTCATTGGCTGTTTCAATAAAGTACATATTTGCATTTTGCTGACAATAGTTTTTTATCAGCGTATTGGCCTCACTGATCTTATCCCATACGGCCCATCGTTTCTCGCTTGGCGATATCTGGTTCCAGTAAATAGGAACTGCGGGATATTTTTCCCGGATTGTTTTGGTGATATATTTTACCAATTCCAAATCCTGTAATGGTGTTTTATCCAGGTTATTTCCGACAATATCATTGCCCACATACAACACAATGGCTTTGCAATGGTGAGGATATACCAGCCTTCGAATATAATAGGCCACATCGCTCAATTTACTTCCTCCAAATCCACGGTTAATGGTTTCAAAAGGCTTCAGATCATTTTTCATATTTGCCCACAGACGGATGTAAGAACTACCTACAAATAGAATGGCATCGGATGAATATTTTTCGGTCAGGTCAAGCTGTTCCAATTTTTTAATTTCGCTTTCCCATTTCAATACTTCCGTTTTATCCGGGGCATTTATTTTCAACCTTGTAAATAACCATTGGGCAATATCCTGCACGGCACTGTCCTGCTTTGCATTACTGTAATCCAGTGTATGACCGGCTTTATAGAATGGGCGCAACCCTGTTGGGATACCCAGTGCCAGCATTCTTTCATACAATATGGAAGATCCGTATTTGAAACCATGGTAATCAAAAGAGGAATCAAAGGGAACTGTTTTATCGGCGGTACCTGCCACATTAAAAAGCGGTACATCGCCGGCATTGATCCACTGGTAATTTACCATTGCGCCCCAGCAATTTACCACGCCGCATACTTTTGAAGAATAGCCGGGGTTTCCACTGTTTCCTTCAAGGGTTCCCATTTTATTTATATCAATAAAGGCGGGTACTTCTTCCTGGTCAAGATAAGCCAGGTTCATGGCGGTTTTAGCCCCGGCAGATTGGCCCATCAAAAAAATCTGTGCCGTATCAATACCATATTTATCCGCATACCGCCTGAAAAACCTTACCGCCGCTTTTGCATCCTGCACGGCCCGGTACATGGATTCAAAATAATCTATGTTGGTCTTTGTTTTATTTACTCCCAGCCGGTAATCAATGCTAGCGGTAACATATCCCCGCTTTGTAAGGTTGAAACAAACCAATGAACTGAAAGTGCCTGTTTTACTGTTGTTCTGAAAACCGCCGCCGTGAACATAGATCAACAGGGGCCTTTTTTTTACGGTGTCGTTTTGTGGCGGAGTATACAGGTCCAATAACAAACTTTCATTTTTACCTTTTAAATTAACCGCTTCTCCATATTGAATATTAAAAGAGGAGTCGATTGTTTCAAAAATAGCAGCCTGGTAGCGTTTTGCCTGTTGTGCAAATGAAACTTCGATAACAAAAGAAAAAAGCAGGGCAGGCAATGCATACAGCACTACGATTTTAAAACAGCTTTTGCTAAGTATATTCAATTTCATCTTTTATTGATTATAGGTTTGTACCAGGTGAATTCGATCTTGTTAATTTAAAAATTGAAATATTCTTTCGCGTTATGATAACAGATATTCTGAATGATGCCACCGATCCATTTTTCATCATTTGGCAATAACCCATTTTCCATTTCTGCCCCCAATAAATTACATAATACCCTTCTAAAATATTCATGGCGGGAGTAGGAAAGAAAACTTCTGCTATCGGTTATCATACCAACAAATGTGCTGATGATACCCATATTGGACAAGGCATTCAACTGTTTTTCCATACCATCTTTCTGGTCTAAAAACCACCAGGCTGAACCATACTGTACTTTCCCTTTTACACTGCCATCATTGAAGTTGCCGCACATGGTTGCAAACACTTCGTTATCTGCAGGGTTAATATTGTAAACGATCGTTTTTGTCAATTCATTCCGGTGATCCAGGGCATTTAAAAAATTAGACAACGTATTTGCCTGCGAAAGATCGCCAATGGAATCTACACCAGCATCTGCACCCAGCATGGCCATTAACCGGCTATTGTTATTGCGTAAGGGACCTAAATGAAATTGCTGCACCCATCCCTTCTCATGGTACATCCTGCAAAGCGACATCAATATGGCGCCGGCAAAACGTTCCGGTTGAGAAAATGCGGCAGCATTTTTATTATGCAGGAAAGCGGTGAATTCTTTTTCCAATGCTGCAGAAAAAGTAAATTGGGCAGGCATCCGGGTAAGCCCGTGATCCGCTATCCGGCAGCCATTTTTATGGAAATAATTAATCCGCTTTTTCAATGCATCTATGAGGTCGGCAATGGTTTTTACCTGCACCCCGTCCACATTTTCCAATTCGGTGATATAATTGATAAAAGCTGCCCTGTCTGCAATATTAAAAGCCTTATCGGGCCGGAAGGAAGGCAGTACTTTCACTTCATAACCATCGGCTTTAATTTTTTTATGAAATTTCAAATCATCGCATGGGTCATCTGTAGTGCCCACCATCTCCACGTTAAATTGTTTCAATAAACCACGGGTAGAAAAATCATCCTGCTGCAATAAATTGTTGCAGTGTTCGTAAATAGCTGGTGCCGTTGATTCATCCAGGAATTCATTTATTCCAAAGGGGTTCTTCAATTCCATCTGCGACCAGTGAAAAAGCGGGTTGCGAACCGTTTGCGGAAAGCAGGTTGCCCAGGCCATAAACTTTTCTTCATCAGAAGCAGTGCCGGTAATAAATTTTTCTTTAACCCCCAGCGTTCGCATGGCACGCCATTTATAATGGTCACCCTTTAACCATATTTCAGTAAGATTAATAAAATTCTTATTCCCGGCAATTTCACCAGGTGGCAGGTGATTGTGGTAATCAATGATCGGCAACCCCGCTGCATAATTAAAATAGAGAATTTTTGCGGCATCGCTCTGCAGCAAAAAATCCTGCGCCAGCATTGTTTTCTGCATCTCCTTTTTTTTACTTCGCTTTATGATTGGGTGTCGCATCATGATGGTGATTATTTTTTCGTTTCCAATAAATTTCTTAATACGCCTAATTCAACTCCACGTATTTCAGCTAATCCCCGCAATCTTCCGATAGCTGAATACCCGGGATTTGTTTTCTTCTTCAGGTCATCCAGCATCTGGTGCCCGTGATCTGGCCTTACCGGTATGGAGCATTTGCGTTCCTGCATTGCCAGAACCAGGGCTTTAATCACAGCAAACATGTCTACATCGCCCTCCAGGTGATTATCTTCATAAAAATCTCCCCGTTCATTTCTGCTGGTGCTCCGTAAATGAATAAAATGAATGCGGTCTGCAAATTGCTTTACCATAGCAGGTAAATCGTTTGCTGTAATTACTCCAAATGAACCTGTGCAAAAGCAAAGGCCATTGTGCAAAGAGGGAACCGCATTGATTACTGTTTCAATATCTTTTGCTGTACTAACTACACGGGGTAAACCCAATATGCTGAAAGGCGGATCATCGGGATGAATGGACATCACCACGCCACAGGCTTCCGCCACCGGAATGATCTGTTGTAAAAACCAGATAAGATTTTGCTGCAATTTATTTCTGTCTATCCCCTGGTATTTATCCAGTGCTTGTTGAAACTGTTCAATGGTAAAACTCTCTTCACTTCCCGGAAGACCTGCTATGATATTCCGCTGCAATAATAATTTTTCCGCATCATTCATTTTTTCAAACCTGCTTGTTGCCCTTGCCAGTGTGAGATCATCATAATCATTTTCTGCCCCTTTCCGTTTTAAAATGAAAAGATCAAATGCTGCAAAAGCAGCCATTTCAAAACGCAATGCTTTCGATCCATCGGCCACCTCATAACTTAAATCCGTCCTGGTCCAGTCCAGCACCGGCATAAAATTGTAGGTAATATTTTTTATACCACAGGCTGACAGGTTGCGGATACTCTCTTTATAGTTTTCAATGTGCCCTTCAAAACCTTCACTTTGAGTTTTGATGCTTTCATTCACCGGTACACTTTCCACCACGCTCCATACCAAACCCGCTTCTTCAATAATGGCTTTCCGTTTATTTATTTCATCTATGGGCCACACTTGTCCGTTAGGAATATGGTGAAGGGCAGATACAATTCCTGTGCAGCCGGCTTGTTTAATATCCGGTAAGGATACCGGGTCGGCGGGACCGTACCAGCGCATGGTTTGTTCCATCCGGAACCCTGTATCTTTATAAGAGGGAAAATGGTTCATTGATTAAATTTTTATACGCCACTGAAGGCAGTGAATCCTCCATCAACTGTCATGGTGGTTCCGGTAACAAATTTTGATGCATCACTCAGCAGCCAAACCAATGCTCCGCCTAATTCATCCGGGTTGCCAAAACGTTTGAATGGGGTTTGCTTAATCACTGATTCGCCGCGGCTGGTGTATCCGCCATCCGCATTCGTCAGCAAAGTCCTGTTTTGCTCCGTAAGAAAAAATCCCGGCATCAATGAATTCATCCTTATCTTATCCCCGTACCTGTTGGCAACTTCTACCGCAAACCATTTACTGAAGGAGGCCACTGCCGATTTACCCATACTGTAACCAAGTACCTTTGTTAAAGTACGTTCTGCACTCACCGAGGTGATATTGACAATACTGCCGCCACCATTGGCTGCAATTGCTTTTCCAAAAACCAACGTTGGCAAAATTGTTCCCCATAAATTGATGTCCATCGCCTTCTTCATTCCATTAATGCTAAGGGAAAAAATATCATCGCCCGGTTGCAAAACGGCTTCTGGTACATTGCCTCCTGCTGCATTGACCAGGCCATCTATTTTGCCGTATTTCTCCAGCACCTTTTCCCTGCAGGCGATCAATGCTTCTTCATTTTGCACATCCGCTATCAGCGCTATTGCCTGTCCGCCGGACGCAATAATTTCCTCTGCCCGCTCAGTGGCTACTTTTTCATTTCTGCCCATCACACCAACTGTTGCGCCTGCCTGCTGAAGTGCTTTAATAAATGCATAGCCCAATACACCTGTAGCTCCGGTTACCAGTATAACTTTGCCCTTAAGCGAAAAAGCATCATTCGTGTTTTGATTCATACAGCTTATTTTATTATTACAAATTTTTTCTTTACCCTGATATCTTCGGATGAACTCCCAATAAGGACTTCAAATATTCCGGGTTCCACCACCCACTTCATTTTCTTATCCAGCAACTTTAGATCATCTGGCTTCAACGCAAACCTTAACGTTTTGGTTTCTCCTGCATTGAGTGTAATTCTTTCAAATCCCCTTAGCTGGCTCTCATACACGGTAACACTGCTCACCTCATCTTTCAGGTAAAGCTGCACCACTTCATCTCCGTTATATTTGCCGGTATTGCTCACATCAACTGATATGGAAATATTGCCCCCGGCATTTTGTTTATCCGGAGTTACTACAAGGTTACTATAGGCGAATGCCGTATAACTTAATCCATATCCAAATGGATATAAGGCTCCGTACACGTTTGTTTTACCAAAACCATTAGGCCCATCTCCCGGTTGTCCGGCATGTGCACCGGGTTTGAACGGAAAGTTGTATTCAATCTGCCCAACTGATTTTGGAAAAGTAACAGGTAATTTTCCTCCCGGATTATAATCACCAAACAACGTTTCCGCAATGGCTGTTCCCCCATCTACACCCGGAAACCATGCTTCAATGATAGAAGGAATAAATTTATTTGCCCAGTTGATTGTAAGTGGCCTTCCATTAATTAATACCAACACGATGGGTTTCCCCGTTTGATAAAGTGCTTGCAATAATTGCAATTGCCTACCCGGCAAATCCAGTGAGGTCCTGCTTCTGCTCTCGCCAACAAGGGATTCGTCTTCACCCAGCACCGCAATCACCACATCACTTTCTTTTGCCCTGGCAACCGCTTCGCTGATAGCATCCGCTTCTTTTACTGTAAGGGGTTCAGGAAATAATTCACTCTCCGGCCAGTTGGCATCAATGGTTTCGCAACCCTTTGCATAATCAATTGTGGCATTGGCCCCAACATAATTTCTCAAGCCTTGCAGCACTGAAATGATTTTTACATTGTTGGGCCCATAGCGGCTCATAGAATGCAATGTGTCGGCTGCCAGTGGACCTGTTACTAAAATATTTTTGATTGTGGATTTAT
>JAYVUL010000176.1:0-10419 GCA_043787935.1 Chitinophagaceae bacterium
ACAGTTACCGTGCTGCCCTATTGTATCAAAACAAAGAATGCGTTTACACCTAATGGTGATGGTGTTAATGATACCTGGGTTGTGTACGACCAGTATGAATGCCTGAAGAATGTGCGGGTGCAGGTGTTTAACCGTTATGGAAGCAAAGTATATGAATCACCTGATTACCGCAATCAATGGGGTGGTACCTATAATGGTAAGTCATTGCCGGATGCAACCTATTATTATGTTATTGATTATACACTCTTAAGTGGCAGGGTATTGCAGGTGAGAGGTGATGTTACTATTCTGAGATAACCATATGGCCATCCATATCGAAACAATAAGAGAATATGTTTTGGGAAAACCTTCCGTTACGGAGGGTTTTCCTTTTGGTGACAGGGTGATTGTTTATAAGGTGAATGATAAAATGTTTTTACTGGTGCCATTAGATACACAGCCATTGCAGTTTAATGTAAAGTGCGATCCTGAAAAAGCAATTGAATTGAGGGAGCAGTTCCCTGATTGTATTTTGCCTGGTTATCACATGAACAAAAAACACTGGAACACTGTGATTGCAGCGGGTACACAATCCAGTATGCAATTGTTGCAAATGATTGATGATTCCTATAATTTAGTAAACAAAAAGGCTAAATAAAAAATGATTTGTTATGGACCCGGAAGAAATATTTTCAGAAGACCATGAAGAAAACATGAGGATAGAAATTGAATTAATGAAACTGAAACTGAAGGCGCAGTATGGCGATGCTTTTCAGATGGAGAGCAATGAAGAAATGCCGGTGGAAATGGAAAACCAGTTCTTAAAAAATATTCTTGCCTTTGAAGAAACCTGCAATACAGGAGATGTTACAACAATATATGACCGAATTGGCAAGCCTGCTTATTCTCCTGCAGCGCAACTGGATGAGCAGGGAATAAAAGAAGGGTTAAAAAAATTGCTTCAACGGTTACAGCAGCACCTCATCAATCTCGATTTTTCTGACGGGCCATATGATGATGCCACTGTCTACCGGTTCATCACCGAAGAATTATTCCATAAGGAAATTGACAAAGAGCCTGTTGAGGGAATGACCACCGGATTTATTTATGAGGAGTTTCATCCTAATCACAAAAAGGAAATTGAGCGCAATGCTCACCAGTTTTTCAGGGAATGGTTCACCCGTGATTTTAAAGATAATGCCTTGGTCTTAAGCCGGGATATTATAACAGCAGCGGGCCTGCAAATGGAAAGAAATCAACTGCTGGATAAACTGCGGCTTTTCTTTGATGCCTTTAAAAACTTTGGGGATGATAGCTATACTATTGATGATATCAGTTTTGAGCTGCAACCCGGAAATCCTGGTGGGTTGGGCTTTGCTGAGGGGTTGCTTAAATATGATGCGGAGATAGAAAACAGGGAAATGATCCATTTTGAAGGCCCTTATAAATTGTATATGCAGATGGAACAGAATGTATGGAGTGTGTTTTATTTTGTACTGCCCGGTTTTAAGTGGTGAATATTATTTGCCGTATTTCCAGTTGCGGCTTTTTCCTTCAGTTAACATTTCAATGGCTTGTGACATTCTCTTATTCCTCGTTGCTTCCGTTTTTGCTTCAGTTATCCACTGTACATACTCTTTTTTATGTGAGTAGGGAAAAGCGTTAAAAATGGTGAATGCTGTTTTATTTTTTGCAAGCAGTTTTTCAAAATATCCCGGAATCGTAATTTCTTTTTTTTCTGTTGGTTTTGAAGGAAGTTTAATTCCTTTCTCATTCAGCTCCATTGCTTCTTTTATCCATGCAGTAATTTTTTTATCAGCAGGCAGGTCTTTAAGTTAAGTGATCCGTCCTAAGTGGCCCATCGCTGCTTCTGATTTAGCTGTTTCTGTTAGTGCCTTGTCCTTCATCAAAGCCGCTTTCCAAAAACCAAATGCGGCATGCTGCTTAAAAGCCGCCATGCTGCACATCATTTCGTCTTTGTAATCAAAATGCGGAAAACTCCATTTCATTTTTTCTTCTACGCCAGGGCAGGCTTTATGCACCAACTCCCTCAAATGATTTAAAATGGGCTGGGCAAAATTTCCTGATTTTGCAATGTAGGTATCAATCAATTTATTTTTAGCAGCCATACGATGGGATATTTATTGCTGCTAATATATAAAAAGGGTTTGGTAGGTACAATATCATTCTTTATTTTCCAGCAGGCTGCTCCATTTGGTATACCCTAAATGCCATTGATCATCCGGCAGGGTGCTATCCGGCGTCTCATTAATCCGGATATTGTATTGTTTTTTCATTGCAGCAGGAAGAATATCTTTTATGGCGAAGATATCATCCACATCCACACCATAGCGGTCGTCAATATGCGACACGCCGGGGCCGGGGAGGCTGGTATGTTTATAAAAAACAGTTTTTACTGCAGCCTTTACTGCATCGCCTTTGGTGGCAGCAACGGCAAGCATTTTATAATGAAACTCTTCAAACTCATTTTGTTTGTAGCCACCAAGGTTTAGAAAGAACAAATTATTGTTGTTCTTTTCATTATTGCCTGCCCGGGGAATGATTGTTATTGCAAAGCCATCCACATTGGTAACTTCCCGCCAGGCATCAATATGCAGTTGAGTGCCGGGCCAGAATTTTTGCATTGGCGATTTTAAATCAGCGAGTGAATTGCCAATGCCAAAGAAAATATCATGCTGTTCGGTATGGCGCCCTTTAGGTGTGCAGCCAAGGAGGATCATGTATAGTTTTGGGTACATAGTGTAAAAGAAATATACCTTTATTTAAAGCTACCACTCACCGCTAAATCCTTACTCCCCGCAGTATACAAATAAAAACCCTCTCCGCTCTTCACTCCCAACTTACCTGCAGTAACCATATTTACCAGTAAGGGGCAGGGAGCATATTTAGGATTACCAAATCCATCGTGCAACACTTTTAAAATGCTGAGGCATACATCAAGGCCGATAAAATCTGCCAGTTGCAAGGGCCCCATCGGGTGGGCCATGCCTAATTTCATTACCGTATCAATTTCTTCTACACCCGCCACGGCTTCATACAAACTGTAAATAGCTTCGTTGATCATGGGCATTAAGATACGGTTGGCGATAAAGCCGGGATAATCATTCACCACGCAGGGTATCTTGCCTAACTGTTTGCTGAGATCAGCAATGGTGGCAGTGACTTCTTTTTTAGTTGCATAGCCATTGATGATCTCTACCAGTTTCATTACCGGCACCGGATTCATGAAGTGCATACCGATTACCTGTTCCGGCCTCTTTGTTACGGCTGCAATTTTTGTAATGGATATAGAGGAGGTATTGGTAGCAAGGATGCAGCCTTCCGGTGCTGCTTCATCGATCTGCTTAAATATATTCAGTTTCAGCTCAACATTTTCTGTGGCAGCTTCTACAACAAGGGTTGCGTTTTTTACTCCTGCTGCTATTTCAGTTGCGGTGGTGATATTTGCCAGGGCTTTTGCCTTCACTTCATCTGTGATACTGCCTTTTGCAATTTGCCGGTCAAAGTTTTTTCCGATGGTGGCAATGGCTTTTTCTAACTGTGCTGCATTTACATCAATCAGGGTAACGTTAAAGCCTGCCTGGGCAAATACATGTGCGATGCCGTTGCCCATCGTTCCTGCGCCCACGACACTTACATTTTTTATCATACATTATTTTTTAATGGCCAAAAATTACACAGATTTCCACGAATGAATGCCGGCTGCTGAAAATAAAACAAGCATTGAATTTAAGAAGAGTTGAGTAAAGAACTAAAAGTACAAGAGAGTGACACAACGATGATCAATATAATTACAAAAGCCTGTCCCAAAAAATAAAATTAAACTCTTAAAGAACTAAATGAGTTTAAAATTCTTGTACTCTTTTTATACCCCTCCTTCAGAGGCCCGCACGGATGATCTGGTCGGACGGGGGCTTGGGGACGCTTTTACTTAAATGCATTCAACCCCGTTACATCCATTCCCGTTATCAGCAAATGAATATCATGTGTGCCCTCGTAAGTGATCACACTTTCTAAATTCATCATGTGCCGCATCACGGGATACTCCCCGGTAATGCCCATGCCACCCAGCATCTGCCTTGCATCCCTTGTGATATTAGCTGCCACTTCACAGGCATTGCGTTTGGCCATGCTTACCTGTTGCGGTGTTATTTTTCCTTCATTCATCAATACACCCAGGCGCCAGTTTAATAATTGTGCCTTCGTGATTTCAGTGATCATTTCTGCCAGTTTTTTTTGCTGCAATTGAAAGCCTCCGATGGGCCTTCCAAACTGCACCCTTTCTTTGCTGTACTCCAGGGCGATGTAATAGCAGTCCATAGCTGCGCCGATGGCGCCCCAGGCGATGCCGTAACGGGCCTTGGTTAAGCAGCCCAGCGGGCCTTTCAATCCTTTTACGTTGGGTAAAATATTTTCTTTGGGCACTTTTACATTATCGAATACCAGTTCGCCGGTGGCACTTGCCCTCAGGCTCCACTTGCCATGTGTTGTTGGGGTGCTGAAACCCTCCATGCCTCTTTCCACAATTACACCCCGGATGTCACCAGCCTCATCTTTTGCCCACACCACAGCCACTTGTGCAAAAGGCGCATTACTGATCCACATTTTGGCGCCATTTAAAATTACATGGTCGCCTGCATCTTTAATGTTTGTGAGCATGCTGCTTGGATCACTGCCATGGTTAGGCTCAGTTAATCCAAAGCATCCCAGCCATTCGCCGCTGGCCAGCCTTGGTAAATATTTATTGCGCTGGTCTTCGCTGCCATATTGATAAATAGGAAACATAACCAGCGAACCCTGCACAGAGGCAGTGCTTCTTACACCACTGTCGCCCCTTTCCAGTTCCTGCATCATCAGGCCGTAAGCAATATAATCCAGCCCGCCACCGCCATATTGCTCCGGCACGGTTGGCCCAAAACAGCCCAGGTCGCCCAGTTGCTTTACGATCTGTTGAGGGAACTCAGCTCTTTGTGCAAAGTCTTCTATAATGGGGCTGATCTCTTTTTTTACATAATTACGTACACTTTCTCGGATCAGCTTATGCTCTTCCGTTAGTAACTCATCCACATTAAAATAATCAGGACTTTGAAAATTGTCTGTTTTGGCAGCCATAGTGTTTTAATTTTTTGAGCCCGGCCGCAAATCTTTTATCAGTTTCATTGGCGTCGCACTCTTGTACAATAATTCTTTATTGAGCTTTTCCTTCTTTAAAGATGGAACACGGATGACACGAATTGAACAGATTAATACAGATCCGTTTTTATCAGCCAAATCTGTGTCATCCCCGCCAGAATGAATCTTTCGGGCTGGCGTGTTCTACTCCCGGCAATCGATTTACCGCCGCAAATATAACATCCTTGTTTCATTAGCTTTTAATTTGTTGTACTTTTAAATCCATTTTTAGAAATCAGAAAAACATTTACGAATGAAACATTTTAACATTTTGTTCTGTTGCCTGTTGCTTGTTCAATTTTCAAGCATTGCCCAAAATAAATTGAAACCCACTAATGCAACAACAAAGCCGGGAAATGGCATTAAACAATACTGGTTTGTAATGCTTTTAAAAGGAGCTCACCGTACACAGGATTCGGCTGCTGCTGCAAAAATTCAGGAAGGCCACATGGCCAACATCAATAAATTGTACTACCAGGGTAAGTTAAAAGTGGCCGGCCCGTTTGGTGACGATGGTAACTGGCGGGGGATCTTTATTTTTGACTGTGCCACAAAGGAAGAAGTGGAAAAATTACTGAATACCGATCCGGCCATTGAAGCCGGCCGGCTGGCTTATGAAATACATCCATGGTATACCGCACCGGTTGGAAGTTTTAAAGAAGGCAAGCCAGTGGAAACTGATCAATAATGGGTTGGCCGGTTAATGAACAGAAAAAATTTAAGTGTTTATGAAGTTGATTGTAAAGATCCGTTTACTTATTTTGTTTTTTATGGTGGCATTGATATTAAGCGGTGTTACGGCCTTTCCTGTTGAAACTGAATTAGGATGGTTGCTACACCATCCTTCACTGGTTCCGTTGTTTGCTCAAAACTGGTTGCAGGCTGTGCATAAGGCAATAGCAGCAACCAATTCAACATATCCCATGCTGGCTTATGCTTTCGACTGGCTTGCCTTTGCACATATTGTAATTGCACTTGTATTTATAGGGCCTCTTAAAGACCCGGTAAAAAATAGCTGGATTATTGACTGGGCCATACTGGCTTGTGTGGCCATATTTCCATTGGCATGTATTGCCGGCCCCATCCGTCACATTCCATTATTTCATATGCTGATTGATTGTAGTTTTGGGCTGATTGGAATAGTTCCGCTGCTGATTTGTAAACGCTGGATAAAAAAACTGGAAACAACATTATGAAGGCATATTCTTTTTTGGCACTGGGAGATAGTTATACCATTGGTGAGCAGGTTCGGCTTACAGAAAGTTTTCCTTATCAAACGGTACAACTGCTTCGGAAAGCCTTCTCATCAATTTCAGGGCATGGCAAAGGCTTGTACTTTATGCCGCCTGAAATAATTGCCACTACCGGTTTTACCACGGATGAATTAAATGCAGCCATTGATAAAGTAACCTTGTTGCCCACCTACGATTTTGTAAGTTTACTGATTGGTGTAAACAACCAGTACCGGGGCTGGTCATCGGAAGCATTTACCGGGGAGTTTGAAAATTTATTGCAGCGGGCTATCCAGTTTGCCGGAGGTAATTCTCAGGCTGTATTTGTTTTATCAATACCTGATTGGGGGATTACCCCTTTTGCTTCAGCTAATGATACAAATACAATCGCAGCGGAAATTGATGCTTATAATTCCGTTTGTGAACAGGTAGCTGCAAAGTATCAAACACCATTTATTAATATCACCAGCGCTCAAAGAAAGGATGGTGCCCGCGATGAATTTTTAGCAGCAGACAAGCTGCATCCTTCTGGTAAAGAATATGCCAAATGGGCCACTTTGCTGAGTGAGCAAATATTATCCGGTATCAGTTGAATGTTGTGATTATTAAAATTAAAAAAGGTTTTAAATGAACGAAAAAGTAAAGAATTTAAAAACAGAAATACTCTCCAGCAACTGGTATACCCTAAAAAAAGTCACTTACGATTTTCAAAACCCCAACGGCTCCTGGCAAACACTCAACAGGGAAGCCTACGACAGGGGCAATGGGGCCGTTATTTTATTGTACAACAAAACTTTGCATACCGTTATACTCACAAGGCAGTTCCGCCTGCCTACCTACATTAACGGAAATGAAAGCGGGATGCTGATAGAAGCCTGTGCAGGCTTGCTGGATAAGGATAATGCGGAAGACTGTATCCGGAGAGAAACAGAAGAAGAGACCGGGTATAAAATAACCGAGGTAAGAAAAATATTTGAAGCCTATATGTCGCCGGGTTCTGTAACGGAGATACTCTATTTTTTTGTTGCAGAATACTCAAAGGATATGAAAGTGAATGAAGGCGGCGGGCTGGACCATGAGCAGGAAAACATAGAGGTGATGGAAATATTGCTGGTAGATGCAATGAACATGATTGGCACTGGTGAGATTAAAGATGGCAAAACGATCATGCTGCTTCAATATGCCACCCTTCATAATCTTGTTCAATAAAAATCAGGCCGGATTAATCTTTTAGCTGGCTGCAGTGCCTGCACCTTGGTTCATACACATCCTTTTCGCCCAGTACTATCTGCCCTTCGGCTGCTGTTTTGCGATAGCTGATGTTGGCTATATTCCCGCATTGTACACAGATGGCGTGCAGCTTGGTAATGTAATCTGCTTTGGCCAGCAGGTTAGGCATTTGCCCAAAAGGATTACCAAGATAATCCATGTCAAGCCCGGCCACAATTACCCTTATGCCACGTAATGCCAGCGCTTCACATACATTTGCAATTTCTGCATCAAAAAACTGGGCTTCGTCAATACCCACCACATCCACATCCTGAGCCAGCAGCAATATGTTTTGGGAGCTGTCTACCGGGGTGCTGTGTATAAAGTTGGTGTCGTGGCTCACAATTTTTACCTCATCATAACGGGTATCAATAGCCGGTTTAAATATCTCTGCTTTCAGGTTGGCGATCTTCACCCTTTTAAGCCTCCGGATCAGTTCTTCTGTTTTTCCGCTGAACATACTGCCACAAATAACTTCTATCCATCCCCTCCGTTCGCCTTTAAAATTCGGTTCAATAAACATTTCTGCAATTATTTTAAAATACTGTTTGTAACTTTAGTGCAACGATTGCAAAGATTATTGTTTTGCCCCATTAACCAAAACAAAATTTCTGCGGTGGTATTTTACCTTGAAAATAAATAGTGTTTATGGACAGAGTGGAGACACTTTTGCAGAAACTGCAGGAACAATTTAAGGAAGGCGCTACTCCGGGCCAATTGCTGCTGACTGTACAAATGCTGCAGCATCAGTTGCTGCATCTGCAGGCAGCCATCCCGGCAGCAACGAATGCATCAGTGGTGGTATCCATGCCGGTAAATGCAAATTTGCCGCCAGCAGAGCCAACAACGGAGAAAATAGCGGCTGCCCCCGAACCAGAAGAGAGAACAGTGGAAGTGTTGCAGGTAGATGAAGCAGAACTGGAAGCCGAACTGGAAGCCGAACTGGAAGAAATCAAGCGCAATGCCGCCCTGATACAGCAAATAAGCGGCAAAAGCAAACCTCAGTTATTATTCGATTTGCAGGACGATGATATTCCCACCCTGGCACAACAGCAGCCCGGTACTGCAAAAGAAATAAATGATTTGGCAGTGCCCGAAACCACTTCCATGAATGAGGCGCTGAAAGCCCCTGCTATTGAGATCAGTCATAAACTCACTGACCTGCCGGTAAAGGATCTGAAAAAAGCCATTGGTATCAACGACCGGTTTTTATACATCAATGAATTGTTCAGGGGAGATGAGGTGATGTACGAAAGAAGTATCAAAACCATCAACAGTTTTTCCATATGGCCGGAGGCAGAATACTGGATTAGAAGGGAACTGAAAACGAAGCTCGGCTGGGCAGATTCGGAACCAACAGTAATGCAGTTTGATCAACTGGTTAAAAGGCGTTTTTCCTGAATGTACTCCATGATTTTTTTTGTGGCACCTGCCTTTGAATACACATAATTTTTCGCTGTGTCACTTTTTGTCTTTAATAAATTTTCATTCCCCCATAATTCTGTCAGCACTTTTTCAAGTTCAAGCGCATTATGGATACAGATGCCTGCCTGGCATTCAATTAGATCTGTTGCCTCAGCAAATTTTTCATATTCCGGGCCGAAAATAACGGGTTTGCCATATACGGCAGGTTCCAGCACATTGTGTATGCCATCTTCGCCAAAACCGCCACCAACAAAGCTGATATCGGCATAATGATAGAGTTTGGAAAGCATACCAATATTATCAATAATTAAAACGTGGGGATCTTTATTGCCTGGGATTGTTTGCCCTGCAGTTTTGGATAATTCGGAATATAACGCTGCACCAGGAAACTCGTTCTTTACATTTAGTATATTACCTGGGGCTATCTCGTGCGGGGCAATAATGAATTTTATTTGTGGATTGCTTCTTACATAGTGTGTCAATTCTTCTTCGTCCTCTTCCCAGGTGCTGCCAGCCACCACCACCTTGCTGCTGCCGCAAAATTTTTCAATTACCGGTAACGGCTCAAATTTTTCTGCAATTTCTATTACCCTGTCAAACCTGGTATCGCCACAGTTGCTAACGTTTCCTGATATCCCCACTGCAGATAACAAGTCTGTTGACTCCTCATTTTGCACAAAATAATAGGTAAAGCACTGGAGCATTTTTTTCCAGATACTCCCATACCACTTAAAAAAAGGCTGGCTTTTCCTGAATATGCCTGATATCATCAGCACCGGGATGTTCTTTTTTTTCAGTTCAGTAAGGTAGAAATACCAGAACTCATATTTTACCCATAATACCAGGCCTGGGTTAATGGCTTCAATCATCCGGGCTGCATTGCTGCTGCCATCCATTGGTAAATAAAAAATATAGTCTGCCCCCGTATACAGCTTCATTACTTCATACCCCGAAGGGGAGAAAAAACTAAGTACTATTTTTTTTTCGGGGTATTGTTTTTTGATTTCTTCCAGTAATGGCCTTCCCTGTTCAAATTCGCCCAGGCTGGCGCAATGCATCCAAACTGTTTTGCCCGTGGTATTGCCAATGGAAGGGAATTGCTTTCTTCCTTCCACCCACAATTTTGCCTTGGGGTTGCCGTAGGCTGCTATCCGGATGCCCAAATGGTAAGCATGCAGGAATAAAAGATAAAATAGCTTGCCCAATATGATTTTTATAACAAATCTACTGTCATTTCAGGGAATAAAAGCCGGTACTGCAGCTTTCAATTTCAAACTTGCAACTAAACCGCTAATTCCTATCTTTGCCGACGCTAAAAAAA
>JAYVUL010000177.1:0-8773 GCA_043787935.1 Chitinophagaceae bacterium
AGAGCAGCAACACCAGTTTTGTGGTGGATACTACCCCGGATTTTCGATACCAGATGCTTAGGAAAGGAGTAAAAAAATTAGATGCCGTATTATTTACCCACCCGCACAAAGACCATATTGCCGGGCTTGACGATGTAAAATCATTTTGCTTTTTCACAGGAAAACCGATGGAAGTATATGCCAATTCGTTAACAGAAGAAGCATTAAAAAGGGAATTTGCTTATGTATTTTCCGATACAAAATATCCGGGTATTCCTGAAATTAATTTAAATACGATCGATCTTTCTCCTTTTGTTATTGGTGATATTCCGGTTACTCCTATTTTAGTTTGGCATTTAAAAATGCCGGTATTTGGTTTTCGCTTTGGACAATTTACCTACATCACGGATGCTAACAGAATTGACGATTCAGAAAAAGATAAAATAAAAGGCAGCAGCATAATCGTTTTAAATGCACTGCGTCACAAAGAGCATTTATCACACTTCTCCCTTAGCGAAGCCATTGACCTGGTGCATGAACTGGAGGTACCCCGTGCGTACTTTACCCATATCAGCCACCAGCTTGGCTTGTATCAACAGGTAAGCAAAGAATTACCAGCAGGTATCCAGCTTGCCTTCGATGGCTTAGAGCTTTTACTGAATTAATTGATTTCCCTTTTTTTGGATATTTACATGCAACTAATATTACTGCCAGCAGTTTTTTTTATTAAAGAAAAAAAACCTTTTTTATGGTGTTTTCCCCCCTTGATTTACCAATCCAGTAAAGCTATTTTTGGGAAGGATTTGAACAGGATGCACACAGCATATATAGGTTTTCTTTTTCACTAAATACCTTCATTTCGTTGGTCAACATACAATGTATGGCTGCAAATTGCCATGCACATTGAATGTTATTGTCATTGCGTTTAATCATATCGTATGTGGAAACAATTTATTTCCGAATACTTCAATTTCACTAAAAAAGAGCGAACCGGCACTTTGGTGCTCCTGGTACTGATAATGCTGCTGGTGCTATTGCCTTTTTTATTTCCCCTCTTTATAAAAAAGGCAAACCCTAACCCTGGTTCCTTTGAAAAAGAAATAGCATTACTCAAAATAAAAAAGGCGGATACAACGGCAAAGTATCACCGAAAAAATGATGATGATGACCAGCCGGAGTATGCCCGGGTACTGGAAAAGAATTATACTGGCAGGCAGCAATGGAAAGGGGAACTGTTTTATTTTGACCCCAATACACTGGATGAAACGGGCTGGAATAAATTAGGAGTTAGGGATAAAACGATTGCAACCATTAAAAACTATCTATCCAAAGGAGGCAGGTTTTACAAACCGGAAGATATCAGGAAAATATGGGGGCTAAGTGAGGAAGAAAAAGAATTGCTGGAACCCTTTATTAAAATTGCAATGGCCAGTAAAGAAAATTCATACCCTGCAAAAAACTTTGAGCGGGCAGCAGCAGAAAAGCCAAAATATTTACCGGCTGCTATCGATGTGAATTTGGCAGATACAACGGTCTTCATTGCCCTGCCGGGTATTGGCAGCAAGCTATCGCTGCGCATCGTCACTTTCCGTGAAAAATTGGGTGGCTTTTATACCCCAGACCAGGTGGCCGAAACCTTTGGCCTTCCTGATTCCACCTTTCAAAAAATTAAACCGAGGCTCACAATAAGCAACCCTTCAGTAAAGCAAATAAATATAAATACGGCCACTATTGATGAATTAAAATCACATCCATATATCCGCTATGCCATCGCCAATGCCATTATTCAGTATCGCAGCCAGCATGGTAATTTTACTGCTTTGTCAGACCTGAAAAGAATAATGACGGTGACAGAAGCAGTATTTACCAAAGCTTCACCTTATCTCAAAATTAATTAATGCCATTTAAACTAACAGTTGTTAGTATAGTAAAATACTTTATTTTGCAGCCTCAAATATTTATGTTTATATGAATTTTAAGCAAAGTGAAATAACACAACAGGTGGCGCAAACCGCAAGGGATTTTGCACAGCAATATATCAGGCCGCATATCATGGACTGGGATGAACCACAGGAATTCCCCTTGCATATTTTTAAAGAACTGGGTAAACTGGGCATGATGGGCGTATTGGTTCCCGAAGAATATGGAGGTGCCGGGCTAAGCTATTATGAGTATAATGTGATTATCCAGGAAATTGCTAAAGTATGCGGCTCTATCGGGCTTTCCGTGGCAGCACACAATTCACTTTGCACCGGTCACATACTTACATTTGGAAATGAAGCACAAAAGAAAAAATACCTGCCCAAACTGGCAACCTGTGAATTTTTAGGTGCATGGGGATTAACGGAACCCAACACCGGAAGCGATGCCGGCAACATGAAAACAACCGCCATAAAAGAGGGTAACGACTGGATAATCAACGGTACCAAAAGCTGGATCACCCATGGAAAAAGCGGTGATGTGGCAGTGGTAATATGCCGTACCGGTGAGCCGAGAGCCAAAGATAATTCAACTGCCTTTGTGGTAGAGCGTGGCACTCCGGGCTTCAGTGCAGGAAAAAAAGAAAACAAGCTTGGCATGAGGGCAAGTGAAACTGCAGAAATGATCTTTGATAATTGCCGTATTCCCGACAGCAACCGGCTGGGAGAAATTGGCGCCGGCTTTAAACAATCGATGAAAGTACTGGATGGCGGCAGGATCTCTATTGCCGCCCTAAGTTTGGGTATTGCAAAAGGCGCTTACGAAGCTTCGCTGCAATATGCCAAAGAAAGGCAGCAATTTGACCAGCCCATTGGAAATTTCCAGGGTATCAGTTTTAAACTGGCTGATATGGCAACGGAAATTGCTGCAGCCGAATTATTAATTAACCAGGCCTGTGACTTGAAAATAAAAGGCCTCCCAATGACAAAAGAAGCTGCCATGGCAAAATATTTTGCCAGTGAAGCTGCGGTAAAAGCAAGCACTGATGCAGTACAGATATTTGGCGGATATGGCTATACAAAGGATTTCCCTGTAGAGAAATTTTACAGGGATAGCAAACTCTGTACCATTGGGGAGGGAACCAGTGAGATACAAAAATTAGTTATCAGCAGGGAAGTGTTGAGGTAATTGATAATTGGTTAAATGAGAATTGATAGAAAAAGCCCGGCAAGTACCTGCCTTTACTATTTACTTCACTGGATGGTTGCAATGATTTATTTCAATGGCTCATCGGCAGCCTTTGGTGCAGCAGCACCAGGAGCAGCCCCAAACATATTTTCCACTGCACCTGCCAGCATCGGAAATTTTTCTATTACAAATTCCTTAACAGCATCTACTGCTTTAACAGCCTGTTCGTCACTGATACCTGCTGTTGCTGTAATTTTTTTTATTAACTCCTGCATAATAATTTATTTGATAGTTTAATATGTAAAGATGGCGCTATTAAATTTATCCGTCAACAGATCCCAAAAAAAGGCTCCAAATATTTATAAAGGATAGCCCTGGCGGAAGGCTCCAGCTGTCATCTGTCGTCCGGGGTCAGTCGTCAATTTACTCCGTATCATACCTGTCCACCTTTTCGATGCCCGGCAGGGATAACAACCGGTTGCACAATTCATCCAGTTCATCCTTATCATGAACAAATATTTTCACGTTTCCCTGGAAAATACCGTCTTTGGCCTCTATCGTCATGGCCGAAATATTAAACTTCATTTCGCCACTGATAAGGTTGGTTATTTTATGTATTACACCCACATCATCCAGTCCCACGATCTTTAATCCCGTGAGGAAGGATATTTCCTTATTTTTTGCCCACTTGGTTTTTACAACACGATGTCCGTAGTTAGCCATCAGCCTCGACGCATTAGGGCAATTGGTACGGTGAATCTTCAATCCTTCGCCGGTTGTCACAAATCCAAATACATCATCACCGGGAATAGGCTTGCAGCAATTGGCCAGCGTGTACATTATCCTGTCGCTGCTTTCGCCAAATATGATCAACTCCGAGTCCTTTTTATCATACACCCTGGCAGGCTGCTCTCCCTCCATTTTTTGTTCCGGTTCTGCCTTTATTATTTTTGGTAAAAATAACCTGTCGCCCGAGGCAGTAAAATCTTTTAATTCCCTGAGGTCAATTTTTTTGGTAGCAATATCATACAGCAGGTCGAGAGAAGAATTGAGCTTGTAGTAAGCGGCCAGTTCCTCCAGGTTATGCTGCGTCATCATACCCCCGATCGCATCTAATTTTTTTTGCAAAATATATCTGCCATCTTCTGCCACTTTTCTTTTTTCTTCCTTTAAGGTGTCCTTTATTTTTTGCTTTGCCTTGCTGGTTACCACCAGGTTAAGCCATTCCTGGTTGGGCTTTTGTTTGGCGCTGGTGATTATTTCTATCTGGTCTCCACTGCGTAGTTTATGCCCGATCGGCACAAGCTTGTGGTTAACTTTTGCCCCAATGCAGCGGCTGCCAACGGCAGTGTGTACACTAAATGCAAAGTCGAGCGCACTTGCGCCAATTGGCAGCATCCTGATATCCCCTTTCGGAGTATATACATAAATTTCTTCCGCAAGAAAGGATGTTTTAAAATCCTGCAGAAAATCAAGTGAGTTGGTATCCTGGTTGCCCAACGCTTCCCGTATCTGCTGAAACCATTTATCGAAGCGGCTTTCATCAGTAGCCCCTTCTTTGTATTTCCAGTGTGCTGCCAGCCCTTTTTCGGCAATCTCATTCATCCGCTTGGTACGTATCTGCACTTCCACCCATTTGCCCCCTGGTCCCATTACGGTAGTATGTAATGCTTCGTAACCATTGCTTTTGGGATTACTCAGCCAGTCCCTCAATCTTTCGGGCGATGGATTGTATTCATCCGTAATCATGCTGTATACTTTCCAGCAATCTTCCTTTTCTTTTTCGTGGGGAGAATCAACAATAATGCGGATGGCGAACAGGTCGTATACTTCTTCAAAACTCACGCCCTTTTTCTTCATTTTATTCCAGATAGAATGGATGCTTTTGGGCCGGCCTACAATCTCAAATGTAAAATCAGCTTTTTCAAGTTTTTCTTTCAACGGCCTTATAAAATCGTTGATGTACCTGGTTCTTTCCCGTTTGGTATCATTTAATTTTTGGGCAATGTAACGGTAAGTATCCGGCTCCAGGTATTTCATGGACAGGTCTTCCATTTCGGTTTTTATGGCATACAAACCCATGCGGTGTGCGAGAGGTGCATATACATAAACTGTTTCGCTGGAAATTTTCAATTGCTTTTCCCGCTTCATACTGTCCATCGTCCGCATATTGTGCAGGCGGTCGGCCAGCTTTATTAAAATTACCCTTGGGTCATCCGTAAGTGTGAGTAATATTTTTTTAAAATTTTCTGCCTGCTGGCTGGTATTGGTATCCATTACCGTACTGATCTTGGTAAGGCCATCCACTATTTTAGCTATCTCAATGCCAAATTCCCTTTGCACATCTTCCAGGCTGATGTCCGTATCTTCTACTGTATCATGCAGCAATGCGCAGATGGTACTTCGAACGCCTAGCCCTATTTCTTCCACGCAAATTTTTGCTACGGCAAGCGGGTGAAGGATATAAGGCTCCCCGCTTTTACGGCGCATGGTTTTATGGGCCTCCACCGCCATTTCAAATGCATTCCGCAGCAATTCCTTGTCGCCGGGCTTTAGTTTGGGTTTCAGTTCCTTCAGCAAGCCACGGTAATGCCGGAGAATTTCCTTTTTCTCCTCGTCTTCTGTGAGATTATATTTTACTATCGGTTCGGTTAATTCCATGATTAAAACGAATTTACTTGAAAAAAAGCAAAAAGAAGGCTACAGGATCAGTTTGTGCACTTTTTAGAACGGGTAATAATCAACTCAAATAAATAAATACCTTCATTATTATATACCGCTTATTGGAGCCTTAATAAAACCCCACCATCAAAAAACAGTTTCGTTTCAATATTTTATTTAATTCCCTTACTTTTGCACCCCTTAACCGGATGTGGCGAAATTGGCAGACGCACCAGACTTAGGATCTGGCGGAGTGATCCATGTAGGTTCGACCCCTATCATCCGGACAATTTCCCCTTAATCCCTCTCCTTAAAAGAGAGGGACTTTTTTAGGGCTAAATTTTAAAAAAAATTATATGGCAACAGTAGCAAGAGAAAACATTGGCTTACTCAACGACAAGATCATCGTAAAAATCAGCAAGGAAGATTATTTCCCGACTTTTGAAAAGAAAGTAAAGGAATACAGTAAAACAGCCAATATCCCGGGCTTTAGAAAAGGCATGGTGCCGGCTGGCATGGTAAAGAAAATGTATGGCCCGTCTATCTTTACCGATGAGATCTTAAAAACCGTGGAAAAAGAACTCTATGCCTACCTGCAAACAGAAAAGCCTGATATTTTTGCCCAGCCAATAGCCCTTGATGCAGACATCCGCAGCCTGGATTTCAATCATCCTGCCGAATATGAATTTGGCTTTGAAATAGGCCTGAAACCTGCATTTGACATAGCCCCTTTAAATAAAGCAAATATTACCCTGCACAAAGTAAAAGTTACCGCCGAAATGCTTCAGGAAGAAGTAGACAGGATGCTGATAAAAGGCGGCAAAATGACCGAGCCTGAAGTGATAGACAATGAGGAGAATGTGCTGAATGTATTGTTTACCGAATCAGATAAAAACGGGAATGCGGTTGAAGGTGGCATTGTAAAAGAGAATTCGGTTATCCTTAAATACTTCACCCCGGCTATTCAAAAAGAATTGATGGGAAAGAAAAAGGATGATTCCGTTGTTTTTCAGTTGTCAAAAAGCTTCGCTGCAGATAAACTGGAAATGATGCTGCAGGACCTGGGCTTTGAAAAAGGCGACAGCACAGCAGCAGATAAATACTTTACACTCTCCATCGTAAAAATTGGCCTGGTTGAAAAAAGAGAGCTGAATGAAGAATTTTTCAATGAAGTTTTCCCCGGAGGAACCGTTGCAACAGAAGAAGAATTCAGGGCTAAACTGAAAGAGGAAATTGAACAGTATTGGAACAGCCAGAGCAACAACCAGCTTCAGGACCAGTTGTACCACTATTTATTAGATCAAACACAAATGGAATTCCCTTCTTCCTTTTTAAAACGCTGGTTGCAAACCGGTGGTGAAAAAGCCAAGTCTGCTGAGGAAGCAGAGGCCGAGTTCCCCATATTCAGCAACCAGTTAAAATGGACCCTGATCAGCGATAAAATTATTAAAGAAAACAGCCTGGACGTTTCAGCAGAAGAACTGAAAGCATCAATGAAGACAGAAGTAATGCGGTACTTTGGCAGTATGAATTTAGGAGAAGATACAAGCTGGCTGGACAGTTATGTAGACAGGATGATGAAAGACGAAAAACAAGTGGATGCCAGCTACCGCCGTTTGGTAACTGAAAAATTATTTAGTTGGGTACAGAGCCAGGCAAGTGCAACCGAAAAGGAAGTAACACCTGATGAACTGAATGCGATGCAACACCATCACAATCATTAAAAACACCTGCATTCTGTCAGCCAACAGAAATGAAGCATATTTATTTGAAGCCGGAACATTTAATTGTACCGGCTTTTTTTATTGTCTGAACGGGGATTTGGGTGGATAAAAAAGATTAAAAGGATTAACATTATTTAAATTTCAGCTTACTGACGCTAGTTGAAAAAATCCTTTTAATTCAAACGACCTCAAAGATCCCGTGCAGGCCAACAACCCGAAAACGCCAAACGAGAAACGGAATAAAGAGAAACCAGAAACGGGTACGACGTTTTGTCTTATTTTTTTTATAGCATAATCTTTGGGAGCCTCAATCAACTATATTTGTTATCCTAAATAATTATCACAAATGAATTTTGGAAAAGAATTTGAAAAATATGCGGTCAAACACCGTGGTATCAGTAGCAATACCCTCGATGGATACATCAAACACAATGTAACCAACCTCACCCCCAACATCATTGAAGAGCGCCCGATGAACATCGCTGTGATGGATGTGTACAGCCGCCTGATGATGGACAGGATCATCTTTATGGGCTATCCTGTGACTGACGAAGTGGCTAATATCATTACCGCTCAATTTTTATTTTTAGAAAGCACCGACCGTACAAGGGACATCCAGATGTACATCAACAGTCCCGGTGGCAGCGTATATGCCGGATTGGGAATGTACGACACCATGCAGTTTGTAACGCCGGATATCTCCACTATTTGTACCGGCATGGCCGCAAGTATGGCAGCCGTACTGATGTGTGCAGGTGCCCCCGGAAAAAGAACTGCTTTAAAGCACAGCCGCATCATGCTGCATCAGCCAAGTGCGGGCGCAGGCGGACAGGCAAGCGATATTGAAATCACGGTGAACGAAGTAAAAAAAATAAAGAAAGAATTGTATGATGTAATCGCACAGCACACCGGCCAGCCTTTTGATAGAGTAGCAGCAGACTGCAGCAGGGATTACTGGATGACATCAACCGAAGCAAAAGAGTATGGTATTGTGGATGAAGTGCTCACCATTAATCCGAGAAAGGCAAAAAAGGATTAAAAATTGATAGTTGATAATTAGTAAATTGAAAATGTGGAGCAGCATTTTCTAAACATCTAAACTTTCTAAACATTACATTCAAAATGAACTTATATAATAACCAATTCCGCTTTCGCAGCGACGACGAAGAAAACCCGAAAGAACTTCCCGAAAACCCCATGGAAAAAATGATGAGCGGGTGGCAATTCGACAAAAAATTTATTGAACAGCGTAAGATATTTTTATGGGGCGTTGTAGATGATAAAAGTTGTAAAGACCTTAC
>JAYVUL010000178.1:0-2828 GCA_043787935.1 Chitinophagaceae bacterium
CCAGGAAAGAGGGTAGTGATCATATCACACCGGTTGAAGGAATGACTGCCACCATCATGACCCGTTTAAAATCTTATGAAACTGAAAATGGTCAAACCATCAACGCAACCAATCCTGAATTCCTCAGCTCCGCCGAAATAAAGGGGCGTTTACAGGCGCTGGAATACATTCGTTTCTTAAAGGATTATGTGCCTGGTTATGAAAAAGCAGCACTGTCAACCTTCGGTGTGCAGATAGGCATTCGGGAAACCAGGCGGATCTATGGTGAATACCGGTTGAATGAAGAAGATGTATTAGGTGCAGCTCAATTTACTGACCAGGTAGGTTTATGCGGTGCTCCAATGGAAGACCATCACGATGGAGCAGATACACAGTGGCAGTATTTGCCAGAAGGAAGAACAGTGGGCATTCCCTACCGTACCTTGATTCCAGTTAACACATCCAACCTGCTGGTTGCCGGAAGATGTTTCAGTGCAAATCATGTTGCCCATAGCAGTGTACGCTCAATGGCGCAATGTATGGCGATGGGGGAAGCAGCGGGCACAGCCGCCGCCTTTTGTGCAAGCGACAATTGCAAACCGGTTGAACTGGACATAAATAAATTAAGAAAATATCTTTCTGAAAAAGGTGCAATCATTAACGAGCCATGAACCAACCATACATTATTTCATTTGATGCAGGCGGAACCAGGTTAAAAGTAGGCGTGGCAGATGCCGAATGTAAATTGATTAAAACATTCCATACGCCTTCAAACGCCAATAAAGGTGCAGATGTGTTATTTGAAACCATCGTGGCCACTGTAAAAAAACTGAAGCAGGAATTTGGAGAAGATCTAATGGGTATCGGATTAAGTTTATCAGGTGTTATAAATCCAAATAAAGGGGTAGTATTATTGCCGGGTAAATTTAAAGGATTGGAAGGCTACCCGATTGTGGAGCAATTAAAATCAACATTTGCGGTTCCGGTTGTTGCAGATAACGATGGCAGACTCGCTATTTATGCGGAGAAATATTTTGGGTTAGCCAAAGATGCAGATTGGGCAATAGCACTAACCATTGGCACAGGGGTTGGTTCGGGGGTAATCGTTAATGGCAAAATACTATCCAATCGTTTTTTTCAGTTTGGTACACAAATAGGACATTTGGTGATGGATGCCAGGAGCAATAAATTTTGTTTAACCGGCAATTATGGAACCGGCGAAACCTTGTGTTCAGCTACTGCCCTGGTGTTGCAGGTGAGGGGTTCTTTGCAACGGGGCATACCCAGTTTGTTAACGGATGCGTATTTTTTAAATCCTGCCGATGTTGATTTTGAGAAAATAATTGATGCCTGTAGAAAGGGCGATGCACTATGTATACGGGAATTGGATAACTGGTGTGACTATCTCACCATTATGATCGTAAATGCCGTTCATGCTTATTCGCCGGAGCTGATTATTTTAAGCGGTGGTGCTACGCTTGCTGCCGACTTATTTCTTGAAAAAATTCAGCAAAAAGTAAATAAGCAGGTATTCCGGTATCCCGTAAATGAACCGGTTCCCATCCTTATTTCTAACATGCAGGAATATGCGTGTGTGCTGGGCGCAGCAGCGCTTTTAAAACATTCTTTAAAGAATAAAAATCATCAATTGTATGAGTAAGTTAATCGATTTTACTTCCGATGAAATAAATGCATTGGACCGAAAGCTGCCCATCCTTATTCCTGTAGGGCTTATTGAGGCACATGGGCCGCACCTGGCGGTATCGGTTGATATTGTTACGGCAGCATATTTTGCCAATGAAGCAGCCAGGTTAACAGGTGCTATTGTGGCCCCGGGTATACATTATGGTTTTGCAGACGAAATGAGCGAGTATCCCGGAACCTTTGGTATTACGCACCGTACGCTAACCTTACTGGTAAAAGATATCATTCTTGCCTTCAATGCAAAGGGGTTTGAAAAAATTATTTTTATCATTGGGCATGGTGCCAATAAAACACCGGTTGAACTCGCTTTTTATGAAGTATGGGAAACTTTTCCCAATTTTAAAGGGCTGGTGATGAATTGGTGGAGTGATTGCGGTATCACCGGTATTCATCATGCCGACAAGGGCGAAACCGAAGTTGCATTAGCGATGAAAGTGCCTTCAAAAATGGAACTGGCAAAAGCCGTGAAAGTTGAAAAGCCATGGTATAAAATCCGTTCCCGTTTTGAAGTTGATCCGGCATCGGGTGGCGTAAATGGAGAGCCGGGCAAAGCAGATATTGAAAATGGAAAAAAAATAATTCAACAGGCACTGGATGTAATTGTTGCAAAAATTAACCAGGCCATCAACGATTGAGTATATGTTTGATCAACATCAGATAAAAGGAGTACTACCGGCGGTTACATTTGATAGTACCCATGCCGTGTTAAAACTGGCAGAAACATTTATTGCCGCGGGACTTCATATTATTGAAGTGCCGTTACGCACCCCCGTTGCACTGGATGCGATCAGTTTGTTGAGAAAGCACTTTGAAAAAGAGATGGCCATTGGAGTTGGTACGGTATTAACTCAACAGCAATTGACAGATGCTATCAATGCCGGTGCGATGTTTGGATTAGCTCCGGGTTTAAACCGGGCAATGCTGTTGCAGGCTGCTGAGCTGGATTTCCTTTTTATTCCCGGCGTGATGACACCCTCTGATATTGAAGCTGCCTTGGAACTAAATTGTAAACTGGTAAAAGTATTTCCTGTAGAACAGATCGGGGGCATTCAATTTTTAAAAGCAATGGAAGGCCCATACGGCCCATCTGGTATACAATTTATTCCAATGGGAGGGATAGGCATTGGAAATATGGCAGACTATTT
>JAYVUL010000179.1:0-10002 GCA_043787935.1 Chitinophagaceae bacterium
CTTCTAATTTATTTAAGGTAGCTGCATTCCATTCGGTGCGTACAATAACCACACAGGCACCCGTTGGAAGTTGGATGCCTGTTAAGTTTAACAGATTATCAGGATTGGCTGACATAAATAGTGTTCAATTATTTTAAGCGTTGGTTACGCCAATTCAGGCTGAAAGTATTCTTATTTAATCACACCCGCCCTTGCCAGGTATTTGTCAATATCATTAGCATGATTATTTTTTGGATACTCCTCTTTTATTCTTTGAAAAAATTCAATGGCTTCCTTTGTTTTACCTGTTGCTTCTGCAAATAAACCTGCTTTAAATAAAGCTTCTGGTGTCATGAATTCATCTTTAGGATTTACCGCAATGGCTTTTTTGTAATAATCAAAAGCGTCATCATTTTTCTTTAATTCTGAGTAAGCATCACCTAATAAATTATATGCAGCCGCCTGTATCTGGGTGGCACTGGTAGAAAAATCCTTTAAATACTTAATGGCATTATTAAAATCGCCATTGTGCAGGTAGCAGGCCCCGGCTATATAATGAGCCCTGTTGCCGGCTGTGGTGCCTCCGTAGGCAGAAGCAATTTTTAAAACCCCGTTGGCAACCCCATTACCACCATTGAGTACCAGGTTGATAGAGTCTTTGGTAAATCCATTCTGTGTCATTTTATCAAACACCTGTTCTGCTGGATAAATCAGGTCAATGGCTTTTGCCTCATTCGGTGACTTTACAAAGTTTTTGTACCCAAGCCATCCACCCACCAATAGGATTACGGCGCTGCCAACAATTATGATGGGCTTACTGTTCTTTGCCCAAAAATCCTGGGCTTTCACTACAACGTCGTTTGTTTCTTCAGTTTGTACTGTAATTTGCTTCTCTGCCATTTTTTTATTTCATCCATATCTTCTTCAAAAGAGATGATTATGGATATTTTTTTTAATTATTAATACTGTGTCTTAACTTTATAGAATACCCTTATTTTTATACGTTTTCAACGATTAAACTAATCCATTATAAAAGGATAATCCTCCTGAACATAAACGTCCTTCAGTAATTCATCATCATTTGGCCAGGGGCTTTCTTCTGCAAATTTCACACACTCTTCTACCTGCAGCCTTACTCTTTCATTCATTGTTTCGATATCAGCATCCAACACTTTATATTCTTCCTTCAAAACTCTTAAAGCATGATCAATAGGATCTCTTTGTTTGTACTCTTCCACTTCATCTTTGGTGCGGTACTTCTGGGGATCACTCATACTGTGGCCTTTATAGCGGTAGGTTTTAATTTCTAATAAAGTAGGCCCTTCACTGTTTCTTGCCCTTGTGGCTGCCCTCAACACCGCATCATGCACGGCTTCCGGGCTCATGCCATCAACACTATCTGCCGGCATATCAAATGCATCTGCTAATTTATAAATATCCAGCACATTGCTGGTACGGGCCACCGAAGTACCCATTGCATAATTATTGTTTTCACATATAAATATCACCGGAAGTTTCCAGGTCATGGCCATGTTAAAGGTTTCATGCAGCATACCCTGCCTTGCAGCACCATCTCCAAAAAAACAAAGTGCTACGTTATCCGTTCCTTTATACTTTTCTGCAAATGCCAAACCGGCACCCGTGCCAATTTGTGCACCCACAATTCCATGACCGCCAAAAAATCCAACTTCCACGCCAAATAAATGCATGCTACCACCCTTTCCCTTACTGCAGCCGGTAGCTTTTCCGTATAATTCGGCCATACACGAATTTGGAGTTACCCCTTTTGCAACGGCCAAAGCATGGCATCTGTAGGCAGTGATGAATTTATCCTGCGCATTGGTGGCTGTCATACAACCAGCCGCCACAGCTTCCTGCCCGATATATAAGTGGCAAAATCCCCTTATCTTCTGCATTCCATACAACTGCCCGGTCTTTTCTTCAAAGCGGCGCAATAAAAGCATCAGTTCATACCAGTATAAATAGGTCTCTTTTGTAAACTTTGTTGCCAATGGATTTTAATTTTAGGCGGCAAAGATAAGGGAGAATGTGTGAATTTTAACTATACTGGCAGAAGGTAAAAAAACAGGGAAATAAAAGGAGCAGGGGGCTATCCACTGGCAGTTCTTTAAACGGCTTTTATCCGGCTGTTGGCTTGTAGCCCTAATTTGTCAGGGTGCCGCTTCCATCCGGCAGCCAATCGTGATAAATGCAGTTTTCAAATTTTCAAAATTTGCTGCTTAAGCCTTTACCATTGCCGCCCGGGAGAAAACAATTTAAACTGTTTTGATAGCTGCCAATTTTATCTGCCCCCCAAAATGGATAGATTGCTGATTGACCCCTGATTTAAATATATTAAGGGCCGTCAGTTGACGACCCTTAATACAGCAGTTTCAATTATTTTATTATTTCCAAACCGCCCAATTACCTGCAGCAGCCCAGTTGCTGGCGCCTATTGCTCCACGATAAGCAATAGTGGTATTAAAAAAGCCGGTATAATCCACACCGTCAAAGTTGGCACCTGATAAAGCTGGTGATCCATTCACCGGTGAAAGATCTGGTCCGCTAGCGCTGTACATTGTTTTTAGCATCAGGCCGGCAGAAGAAGTAAAGAGCTGATTATTATTTGTAGCATTCAAAGCAAAAGCCTCCAGCTGAGGATCAGCAGATGCCACCTCCGTGCCGTGATCATAGCTAAAGGTATTGCTGGCTGTATCGCTGTGTACGAGGTTATAACGGAACAGCGAGCCCGTATTTAAAAGTAATATTGGGCGGGTTTTGGGACAAACCATCAATGCCCCTTTTGTATATTCTGCTACAATAGAATTCTGCATTACAAACCGTGTTCCCTTGCGGATGTACACGCCCTGGTTAATATTTCCTGTCATTGGTAAATTACCTTCCGGCCCTATGATGGTCATATTGGAAACCACAGGTCGCGTAAGCGGTACATTTAATGTAGGCACTTCATCATTATAACTTTCAAATCCGTTTGCCCTGATTGCATGGGTAGACGTAAGTTGTGTACGGTAAGAGATGAGGTACTGTAATTTACCGGTATAACCCAGGTCAAAATCAAAGTCATCATCACCATTATTATACCCTATTAAATGGGTTGCATTCACCGTACCTCCAACAAACTGGAAGCCGTCATCATAGGAATGAGTCACCATTACATTGTCAATCAAAGTGGCAGAACCAACACTTGCCAGTACCAGACCACTTGCCTTATCAACTGCCCATTCATTTTCATTGTCTGGATTGATACCACCGCAATATTCAAGTCTTAAAAAACTTATAACTCCTGAATTATCATTTGAAACAGTACCTCCATATTCAGTGTCTGCTGAAACCGGAAGACCGGCTACATTACTTGTTACAGTATTGGTAGGTGCCTTGCCCAGCAGTATGACGGCTCCCCAATCTCCCGGTGCCTTGGCAGTGGCTGCGGAAGTAAACACTACAGGTTTATCTGCAGTGCCATTGATAAATAATTTTGATCCTTTTGTTATTACTAATACACCCTTATTTGACTGTACCTCGTTTTTTATTACCAACACGGTAATGCCTGCAGGGATGGTTAAGCTAGCATTGTTTTTTACAAACAACTGCCCACTAAGAACATAATCCTTATTTGCATCAAGTACGATATCTGAAGTAATGATACCGGAAAGGGTATCCACCGATTTGGGAACGGGATTAATTACGTAATTGTCATTTTTATTACAGGCCGCAAAAATCAGGATCAGGAATAATGAAAGGAAGGAGATGTTTTTCATGAAATTTTATTTAACGGGTAGTTTTTATAACAGGTAAACTTCTTCAAGTACAAAATGATCTTGCCAAAGTATTGCCGGTAATATGTCCTACCCTATTTTTTATTTTCGATTGTCAATTAATTTATTAAAAACTGATATTAGGTGACAATTTTTCTAATACCAACGTGATTAAATTATCAAAGCAGTAAAGTTGGGCCGGAATAGCGGAATATTATTACACATTTGCTTAAATAAGTTACAAAATTCACAGATTAGAACCAAAGGGCAAACAGAAAAATACGTATACAGTGCCATCTGAGCAGGCTCCCTGCAACTTCCTTTTAGATAGATAACCAGGATGTGACAAACGATATTCAATAATAGGATAATGAGTTTACCCTAAGGTAAATATGGTCGTGCAAAAAAATGGAAGCTAAGCACTGGTGCTTGTACTTTTTAAAAAGTTGTAATTCTTATCTAGGAAGGCTTGCCTATTTGTTGCTTGTTAAAAATGTTCCAGGACAGCAATTCCACCATGGAAAAAAGCAACCCACTGATACATAACACCAGCACGATATAATAAATCAACAGCTTCATGGTATTAGCCTGTACCGACTCTTCCGTCCACAACAGGTGATCAATATTTACCTGGTTGGCATTGTAATATTTGTACAACAGGTACTGCTCGCAATCCTGTGAAGAACGGTTGTGGCTGTCTTCCTGGCAAATGGCTTTGGAATCTGCGGTAAGGCTGTCGCCTTTTACCAGCCTCGTCTGCCAGTTGTATTGATAGACTGTATGTTGCTTGAAATTATTGAAATAGGTAAGGCTGCAGATAATAAACCCAACGATAAGAATGCCGGAAACCCAAAGCCAGAGTAATACAAAGTTTTTCTGGTCCGCCTTTTTTTTCACCGCCTGGAAATTGCATAAAAGGGAAACAAATAGTAGTATTGCCAATGCACTAAACTTGGCAATACCCACCGGAAGGTCCAGTTCATCTGCCGGGTCGGGCGGGGCAAACTTTAACAGGAAACCATTAAAGGCACCAAATAAAAAAACAATCACTGAAACGGTTGATTTAAGCAGCGCTGTATTTCTGGAGAAATTGATCATTGTACACGCAGGTTGATTGTTTTGGGCTGAAAATCGGCTGTAAAGTCACTGGCATCTGTACTCCAAGATTTATAACTTACAATGGTACCGTTATTAACGATAAAAATATGATAAGGCCCCGGTGCAATTTCCAAAACGGATGGATTGGCACAATCGAATAGATAATCCTTTTGTCCAATGATCTTGTCTACTGTTTGCGGCTCGCAGGGTGCAGCAATATTTTTGCAGGATAAACAGGCCAGGCTCCGGCACACATAAGGTGATACCAGGTAGCAGTTGGCATTTTTTAATTCTGCCCCCGTTTTATCAAATACTTTAAAAATAATTTTAGGTTTTCTCATTAAAGCCATCACTTTATTATGACCTACATAAGGAACAATATAGGCCAGGCAAAGCGTATCAATATTGGTGATAGACATACTTAATAATTGCAGATCGGTTTTATCGGCAAGTGGTTTGTTAAGCAATAAATCTGATAATTTAATATTGAAAATGAGCTGGCGGAGGCAAACTTTAGCCGTGTTGGTTTGAAATTTATTATCTATCAATTCAATTGATTTATAATCCTTATTCGGGCTGATATAATCAGCCACATGGTTGAAAGGATTATTTTTTAGAGTTTGTGAAAGCTTGTTGTATGCGGCATTAAAATCATCCCAGTCTTTAGCTGATGCCTTGACTGATTTTACAGAATCATTCAGATTGGTATGGAGGTAATGTAAATACCTGCCATTGTCTACCGTAAAATATTTATACATGTGTTTTGGGATGGTATCGATGGCACGCCTGTTATCGTATGCCCGTTCCTTTTTAACCGACTCCTCTATTCTTGAAGCTTCAACTGCTTTTACAACTTTGTCGCTTTTTACAGCGTCAACTGTTTTTACAACTTGTACATTGGATATTCTTTCTTTAGCTGTTTTATCATGAAATTTTTCTTTTACCTGGGTAAATCCGGCATAACATACCAACAATGAACTGGCCAAAATGATAAGATGTTTCATATTTAAGGAGGTTATATTTTTTAAAGATAATAGGTGAAGCGGAAAAATACAATAGCCTTTCCCAATCATCTGCCGCTTACCTCAACGGGCCGGGATTTATTCTAAAATTATGAGCTCTCCATGCGTTTACAACTTTCTAAAAAGCAGTAAATCCTTTTTACCAAACTAATCCCTTGAATTAGCCGCTACCTGGTTAAGCCGTACAATTTTTTCCTTCACCTTCCTTTTGACATCTGTATTGGCAGTGGCAGACAGATCTGTAAGAATAGAGGAAGCTTCTGTAAGCAATTGTTTTCTTTGTTTGGCAGTGTAAATAATTTGCGTAGCATCTACCCGGCTCAAATTACAATCTACCTTAAACAATTGCAATTCTGCATTAAGTACTTCTACTTTTTGCTGCAGGGCAATCGCCCTTTCTTTCAGCATTGCTTCAGTATTGCTGTTGGTTTTACCAAATTCATTTTGTTGTTTCTGGAGTCGTTCATTTTCCTGCTTTACACTATTGTTGGTTGTTGATAAGCTGGTAATTTTATTTTCAAGTACCGCTATTTTATTGGCCAATGCTTTGGCATTCCCATTTCCGGCCGCATATTTTGCTGGAATATTATTTTTTGACTCTGCATTTTTTAATTCACTTTCCAGCAACCTGATTTTGCCAGCTTTTTCATCCAGTTCAATTTGCATTTTCAGCATCGCTCTTTCATCCGTACTAAAACCATCTTTATTCATCGCAACGGCATAACGCAGGCTGGAGCTTGCTTCCCTGCTATCTGCCACTAACCGGAACGAAGCGATCATTTTAGAAAAATTGTTTTTTATATCCGCATCAGTGAATTTAAAAACCTCCAGCCTGAAACTGTCTACCAGCCTGCTGAAATCCTGCTCCTGCTGCCGGATGATCCCGTTCAGGGCAATTGGGCTTTTGCTGTTTCCCGAGGCCGTTATGGAAACAGCAAATTCTTTATCTGACCGCTCCAGGTCGTTTAGCTTTGCATGCAGCAGTTCATCATACTGCTGCAGGCGCTTATGCTGCTGCACCAGCGGAAAGTTTTTATCATCAGCATTTCCTGCAGCCGGCAGCGCATCATGCTTCCACCACAGAAAACTGAACAATAAAAAAAACAGTACAGCAGTAATACCCCCCAATATGCCTAAGGTGATCAATTTCTTTTTTCTTTCATCTGTAATGCCTGTATTCATCTCGCATTCTTTTAAGGTTGATTAATGGTAATGCTTCTTATCCAGTGAGAAATTATGCCACAGAACTATTGTAAATGGCAGGAAGTAACATAAAAAAGTATTAAGCCCTTTCAATAAAAATCACCTCATCTTCCTTCACCCCATTTTCCTTCAGTGTCTTTTCCGGGTTAAGCATTTTAATTTTACCAAATCTTCGTGTTACCGAAAAATGCCATTTGCATGGCTGCAGTTTACCGTCAGTTATGGCAATGGCATTATGCTGGTCGTATAAAAAACGCAGGAACACAGCGCTGAGGGTAAGCTTATCCGGTAGTGTTACCGTAAATATGGCAGCATCCATATCATCCTCAGCCACTTTTATTTTAATCCTGAAATAGATGCTGTTTAGCAGCAGGCTCATTCTTTTATCGGCAGTAGCTCCTGCGGGAATAACCCAGCCGGGGTATTGCGCAGGTGGCGGAACGCTGAAGTAATGATCGATACATTCTTCCAGCAGGTGAGGCAACAGGAAAGCAGCACCTGCTGCAATAGCCAGTTGTTTCATTTCAAAACCAGTAATGTAAAATAAGGCCAGCGCACTCACAATAACCAATATACTTAGCCCTGCCGAAAACAGCAACCCATTGGTACTGTGCAACAGCTTAAGTAAAGGTGGAAAGATAAAAATATGTGCCAGTCCGATCAACCAAAATACTATGGCAAATAAACAAAGCGCTGCAGCCGAGGGCTGTGTCTTCAGTTCCATTGCTGCAAATAAATAGCATACCGCTGCAGACAGCAAAACTACTGCTGATGAATAAAGTATCGTATGCCTGGTGGTCATTTCAATTGCCCAGCCCTGCCCTGCCTGGGGCGAATGATTATGTTGCTGTAATTCTGAAGCTGTAAGTTCCATATTGGGGGTTATTTTATTTTAATTGAAAGGAGAGGCCGGCCTGAAGCCCCAGGTAAGTAATCGGTATTCTTTGTATAATGGTTTGTGAAGGCACATTGGGATCAATTGCTGAAGCATTGACAGAAAACGATTTTACAAATTCAAGCTCTTTCATGCTTAGCGGAATGGTATTTTCAATATGGTCACCATTTACGATATAATCAGTCAATGTGCGTCTTCGAATCACAAATACAATATGGCTGAAATTGAGCTCTGCAAATGCCCTGATGTTTTTTGCCAGTTTTACCTGCCCTCCAAAAGCACCCATAAAACCAAGTGCCGGATTGCGGATGCCCCACTCATATTTTTTGACCAAAGTGCTGCTACTGTCCCTGAAAATACCCTGCAAGCCAATTCTGGTAAGTGTTTCCGTTTTATCTTCCTGAAGGCTGTTGGGGCGAAAGGTGATCACCAAACCCAGCCGGTTATATAAAAACCATTTAGGCCTGCTGATGGCTTTAAAAGTGATATTGGGCGTAAGGCTCAGCAGGGTTGCCTCATAACTGGTGGTATTGCGTTCGTTGTAAATGTATTCATAACCGGTGTTATTAGCAAGCGGAAGGCCGGATTTATACACCCCGCTGTCGCGGTATTTGCTGATGGTGCTTCTGAAATAATCAAAGTCGAGCCCTACATTGATAAAATCGTTTACTATATATGAACCGCCGGCACCAAATTTAAACCCATCTCCAAGTCCCTTGGTGGGGTTACTGTATGTTATGGTTTTTACCGGTGCAGCACTACCTTCCTGTATCACTGTAATAGCTCTAATATCATCCGGGTAAAACTTAAATGTAGAGCCCAAGCCCACAGAATACCCGCTATGTATATTAATGGAAAACCGGGGTTCCTTCATGATCTTAATTAACGGCGGGGCAATATCAGCAATGGTTGCTGTTTTATCCATAACCTGGCTATAGGAGGCAAGGTTGCTGTAAAGTACAGCAGTAGTCATGACAATCTTTTTCATAAGCAATGATATTTGTAGTATAGTTTTGGTTTAATCCTATTGTAAGTAATTACTTACGGAAAATACATACCGGTATAGCTGGAGACAGAGGTTAACAATTTATCAAAAGCAGGGCAGGAAATTTTTGGTTATTACAGCAGATATTGAATTTAATAAAACAAGGTACGAAATAAATTTTAAGTGGTAGTGCGGAAGCGGTTTTTTATGCTAACCCGAATTAGGGCTACCCGTAGGGTATAGTAGTTCAACTGTTGTGCCCGCCTTCTGTTTGTGGGACTCCTTTATCAGGGCTACCAATTCTTTACTGCAGTTTATCAACCGTATATTTTAATTCATCAGTATGAAGTCAGTATGCTTAATCCGCTGCAGAAAAATAATGCTGGCCTGCAATGCGGGGAGAAGGCTGCGTATTCATCATTCGCCTTTTATCAGAAAGAAACATTACTGTTCCTCACATTCTATGTTATAAAATTATAGTGATGGCTATCCTGTTCCAGGCATTTAGGCAGCTGTTATTTTACTTCCCTTTTAGTGCGTTATAAAAACTTTGGTCATCAACAAATGGTTGCTTTCTCAAACGGATGCCGGTTGCTTTAAAAATAGCATTGGCCACCGCAGCGCCTGTTGGTGGAAGGGCTGGTTCACCAAGGCCGGTGGGGTCCATTCCATTATCAACAAAGTGAACTTCTATTGCAGGAATTTCTTTCATGCGGATCAAACGGTACTCATCAAAATTTTTTTGTTCCGGCACGCCATCCCTGAATGTAAGTTTGCCATACATAGCATGTCCATATCCATCCACAATGGCGCCCATCACCTGTTGCAGTGCCCCGCTTTTGTTAATCACCTCTCCGCAATCGGAAACAACATATATTTTTTTAACCACAGGTTTTTTGCCATTCATTTCCACTTCGCAAACCTGCGCCACATAAGATGCATGGGAAAAGTATACACTGAAGCCCTGGTAAACTCCGCTCTTTGTTCCCCAGCCTGCTTTTTCAGCTGCCTGTTTGATCACCGTTTCCATCCTGTTGATATTAT
>JAYVUL010000180.1:0-11050 GCA_043787935.1 Chitinophagaceae bacterium
AAAGCAGGATACAATGCGGAAAATGCTTTATGGAAGGAAGCGGGGCCGGTGCCTAATAATCAGCAAATAAATTAGGGTTTGCTTTTTCGGCAGCTTCTATCTCAATAAAAGAAGACAGGATATCGGCTTTACCTTTTTGGATAGCAACAGTATGTTCATAGTGTGCAGCCGGCTTGCCATCCTCTGTTCTTATCGTCCAGCCATCTGCATCATGGTACACATTTTTGGTACCCAGGTTAATCATGGGCTCTATCGCAATCACCATTCCTTCTTTTAATTTGGCACCGGTACCTCTTTTACCATAGTTAGGTACCTGGGGATCTTCATGAAGGTGCCTGCCAAGGCCATGCCCTACCAGTTCCCTTACCACTCCATAACCCCGTTCCCGCTCGGTATAGTTTTGTACGGCATAAGCTATATCGCCAACCCTGTTGCCATGCACTGCTTTTTCAATGCCTTTATAGAGGGAAGCCTTGGTATCGGTCATTAATTTTTTTACTTCACTTGGTATTTCACCTATCGCAAAAGTGTAAGCACTGTCTCCATGAAAACCATTTTTAAAAACACCCACATCAACAGATACAATATCCCCGTCCTTCAACTCCTTTTTTGTTGGGAAACCATGCACCACCGCATCATTTACAGACATACAGCAGGCAAAGGGAAAAGCAGGTTGCCCATAGCCTTTAAAAGAAGGCGTAGCAGCATTATCCCTGATAAATTGCTCCGCCAGGGTATCTAACTGTAAAGTGGATAGGCCTGGTTTGATTTCTTTCGCAATCGCGGCAAGGGTCTTACTTACCAGCAAGTTGCTAATCCGCATCAGTTCAATTTCTTCCTTTGTTTTATAATGAATCATGACCCTGTCTCCGCCAGTCAGCGGAGGGATTTTTTTTATAAATGTTTATGTAAAATAAACCCCGACGATTGAGTCGTCAGGGTTATGATAATTTTTATCCGCTTGCTTCACACATTCCATTAGGGGATAGGGTTTAATTACATGCCGCTTGTCGCTGTCTGCCTGCCCTGTACCCTGCCGCTGCTCATCAATCCATCATATTGGCGCATGAGCAACTGGGTTTCTATCTGCTGCAGGGTATCCAGGATAACCCCAACCATGATCAGCAGGGAAGTGCCGCCATAAAAGGTAGAAAAACTCTGCTGGGTTTTAAATACCAACTGGAAGATACCGGGAAGAATACCAACAAATGCCAGCAACACCGCACCTGGCAAAGTGATCCTGTCCATGATGGTACCAATATAATCTGCGGTAGGCTGCCCGGGCTTTACACCCGGTATAAAGCCGTTGTTACGCTTTAAATCTTCCGCCATTTGCTTAGGATTAAAGATTAGAGCCGTATAGAGGAAAGTAAACGCAATTACACATACTGAATACACGATCATATACACCACATTGGTGTGATCGGTAAAATATTTTGCCCATCCGCCGCCTGTAAAGCCAGAGAAGATAGTTGGTAAAAATAAGATCGCCTGTGCAAAAATAATGGGCATTACACCAGAGGCATTTACTTTTAATGGTAAGAAATTTCTTGCACCGCCAAATTGCCTGTTGCCAACAATTTGCTTGGCATAGTTAACAGGTACTCTCCTGGTTCCCTGTATTAACATCACAAGGCCCATAATGATGGCTACTAAAAATGCAATTTCGATCAGGAAGATCAGCAAACCTCCACCGCCTTTTGCAGCCCTTGACGTCCATTCCTGCATGAAGGCTTGCGGTAACCTTGCCAGGATACCCATCATAATAATGATAGAGGTACCATTGCCCAATCCTTTGTCCGTGATCTTTTCACCTAACCACATTACAAATAAGGTACCCACAGTAAGAATAATAACAGTAGACAACACAAAGTAATTATGGTAAGACTGGATTAATGCACCTGCATTACTTGGGCTTTGTAAATACCCAATGTAGGCAGCTGCCTGGAAGGCTGTAACAATAACGGTAAGGTACCTTGTCCATTGGTTAATTTTCTTTCTGCCGCTTTCCCCTTCCTTCTGCACTTTTTGCATTTGCGGAACCAGTATGGTCATCAACTGCATAAAAATGGAGGCAGAGATATAGGGCATAATACCCAGCGCAAAAATAGAGGCCTTATGAAAAGCACCCCCAACAAAAGCATCCAGCAAACCAAGCATACCATTTTTGGTACTGCTTTCCAGGTTGGCCAGTTTATTAGGGTCAATACCGGGCAGCACTATAAAAGAACCCAGCCGGTAAATGAAAACCAATAATAAAGTGAACAATATTTTTTTCCGCAGCTCTTCAATGCTCCAGATATTTTTGAGTGTCTGACTGAATTTCTTCACTGAATAATACTTTTAATTGTTTCTTGATAAACTAAAAAAGACGCTTATCATACCAGCCTAAAACAGGACAAGCAGGAATGCGTCTGTAAATATCGTGAAATTATTTAACTATCTCCACTGATCCTCCTGCAGCTTCAATTGCAGCTTTTGCTTTTTCGCTCACAGCATTTACTTTAAAAGTAAACTTTCCCTTTATTTCGCCGTTACCCAATACTTTAATCCGGTCAGTTTGACTGATCAAACCATTGATGTATAAATTTTCAGGGCTGAACTCTGTGATGCTGTATTTTTCAGCATAATGGTCAACCTGTCCAAGATTGATCACTTTGTATTCGATACGGTTGATATTTTTGAAACCACGTTTTGGTACACGGCGCTGAATAGGCATCTGGCCGCCTTCAAAAGCCATTTTACTTTTATAACCGGCACGGCTTTGTCCGCCTTTATTACCTTTTGTAGAGGTACCGCCTTTGCCGCTTGCTTCACCACGGCCAATACGCTTTTCCTTATGTGTTGCTCCTTTGGCTGGTCTTAGAGAATGTAAATTCATGTTGTTATGATTTTGTACTTACGGGGTATCACCCCTCGCTTGTTAATTAATGTGCTGATTTGTTAACGTGCTATTGTGCTAATTTTTTAAATTCGACAAGACTGAATTTTCATCAGCAAATTACCGAATTAGCAAATTAGCTCATTGATTTACGCTAACTCTACTACAGTGATCAGGTGGTTCACTTTCGTTACCATTCCCAATATTTGTGGAGTAGCAATTACTTCAACAGTGGCGTTCATTTTTCTTAAACCCAATGCTTCCATTGTTCTCTTCTGGCGCTCCGACCTGTCAATTACACTTTTAACCTGTGTTATTTTTATCTTTTTCATACCCCTTTGTTGTTTAAGGTTGAAGGTTAAAGGTTCAAGGTGTCAACGTTTGTCATTCACCATTCACCATTCACCATTCACCGTCTTATCCGTTAAATACTTTCTTCAATGAAATCTGTCTTGTTTTGGCAACAGCTATCGGTTCACGTAAAGTTGCCAATGCTTTTACCGTAGCTTTTACCACGTTGTGCGGATTAGCAGAACCTAAGCTTTTAGCAAGAACATCCGTTACACCGGCTGCTTCCAGCACAGCCCTCATGCTACCTCCGGCAATTACACCGGTACCATGTGCTGCAGGCTTGATAAGCACTTTGGCAGCGCCTTCTTTGGCCAACTGGTCGTGAGGGATAGTACCATGCATGATGGGAACTTTGATCAGGTTCTTTTTTGCATCTTCTATTCCTTTTGTAATAGCTTCCTGTACTTCCTTGGCTTTTCCCAGCCCCTGGCCAACCACACCTGCGCCATTACCAACAACCACTAAAGCAGAGAAACTGAATGCACGGCCGCCTTTGGTTGTTTTAACCACACGGTTGATTGAAACTACTTTTTCTTTCAACTCAAGCTCACCCGCTTTTACCCTGATATCGTTTGACTTTAACATGTATCGTTCTTATTAGATATTTAAAATTAAAATTGCAACCCGCCTTCTCTTGCTCCTTCTGCCACAGCCTTAACACGGCCATGATAGATATAGCCTCCACGGTCAAATACCACGGTATTCACTCCCAGTTCAGTAGCTTTTCTTGCGATCGCATTACCTACTAATTTGCTCTTTTCTGTCTTGGTAACTTTTTGAGCCAGGATGTCCTTGTCTTTTGATGATGCAGAAGCGATCGTAGTACCGTTATCGTCATTGATAAGCTGGGCATAGATATCCGTATTGCTTCTAAAGATGCTTAACCTGGGTTTTACAGAAACACCACTAATCTTTTTACGGATGCGGAATTTTATCTTTTGCCTTGCACTTGATTTGTTATTCATATTCTTATTTTTTCTCTCCGATACTGCCGGAGAATATTATTTGATTTGTTTCCAAGTTATACGGTTGATGAAAAGAGACTTAAAACTACCTTTCAACCATCAACGTTCAACTTTTATTTACCAGCCGACTTACCAGCCTTTCTGCGCAATACTTCACCGGCAAACTTAACACCTTTACCTTTGTATGGTTCAGGCTTACGCAATCCACGGATCTTTGCACACACCTGGCCAATCAATTGCTTATCCGCTCCTTCCAGGTTGATCATCGGATTTTGTCCTTTTTCCTGTGAAGTGGTAATTTTTAATTCTTTAGGAATTTCGAAGATGATATTATGAGAATACCCTAAAGCAAGGTCAAGGATATTGCCCTGGTTGGCAGCCTTAAAACCCACACCCACCAATTCCATTTTCTTGGTATATCCCTCTGTAACACCCTTCACCATATTGCTGATCAGTGAGCGGTATAAACCATGCATTGCTTTATGGCGGATCTGGTCTGTCGGACGCAGCACATCTACCTGGCCATCCTTAATTTCCAATTTGATGTCCCTGTCAACCGCTTGTTTCAATTCGCCCTTTGGGCCTTTAACGGTAACTACATTATCATTTCCCACAGAGATGGTAACTCCTGCTGGGAATTGTACTGGTTTCTTTCCTATCCTTGACATAGCCGGTTTTTTATTTTAGATTAATTAATTTCGATTTGTGTTCATCCGCCGGCTGGCGGATTAATTGTCAAATCATGTATTTGTAATTTGCAAATGTGCATATTTGCAAATGTGCATATTAATAAATGTTACACAACACTTCACCGCCCACATTCTGAGCCTTCGCCTCTTTATCCGTCATCACCCCTTTTGAGGTAGAAACGATAGCAATACCCAGTCCGTTTTTAACCCTTTTAAATTCATCAGGCTTTGCATAGGTACGCAAACCCGGGCGGCTGATCCTTTCTAAACTTTGAATAACCGGCAGTTTGGTAGCCGCATCATATTTCAAGGCAATTTTAATTAAACCCTGTTTGTTGTCATCTTCAAATTTGTACTTTAAGATATATCCTTTATCGTACAGGATTTCAGTGATGCGCTTTTTTAAATTTGATGCAGGAATTTCTACAATACGGTGATTAGCCATTTGTGCATTACGTATTCTTGTAAGAAAATCTGCTATCGGATCAGTTACCATTGTTATTTCAATTAGTTGTTTAAATAAATTATTTCAATGCGATATCCTAACACCCCTTTAAGGGATGGCGGCTTACCAGCTTGCTTTTGTAACACCCGGTATTTTACCTGAAGAAGCCATGTCACGAAACATGTTCCTGGATAAACCGAAATGCCTCATATATCCCCTGGGGCGACCGGTTAACTGGCAACGGTTTCTTAAACGCACCGGTGAAGCATTCTTTGGTAAAAGATCCAACGCTTTGTAATCTCCGGCTGCTTTAAGAGCAGCTCTTTTTTCAGCATATTTAGCGGTCATTACTTCACGCTTTCTTTGCCTGGCTTCAACTGATTTTTTTGCCATGTTCGATTAATATTTAAAATTATTTTTTAACGTTTTTAAAAGGCATACCCAATTCTTTCAACAGCTCAAAAGCTTCTTCGTTGGTGTTGGCAGTTGTTACAAAAGTAATGTCCATACCCGTGATCTTGTTTACCTTGTCAATATCAATCTCAGGGAAAATGATCTGCTCTGTAATACCCACAGTATAGTTTCCGCGGCCATCAAATGACTTGTCATTTACGCCTTTGAAATCACGTACACGTGGTAAGGAAACAGAAACAAAACGGTCTAAAAATTCAAACATCTTTACGCCACGAAGGGTAACCCTTGCACCAATCGGCATGTTCTTACGCAACTTAAAGTTTGAAATATCTTTCTTACTCATTGTTGGTACCGCCTTTTGGCCGGTGATATTGCTTAGCTCTTCCACGGCAATATCTACTAATTTTTTATCTGCTACGGCGCCATTAACACCACGATTTAAACAAATCTTGGTAAGCTTGGGTGCCTGCATTACTGTTTTGTATCCAAATTTTTTCATTAGCGCCGGTACAACTTCTTTGCTGTACTTATCTGCTAACCTTGGAGTGTAAGTTGCTGTGCTCATTATTTTATAACCTCCCCTGATTTTTTTGATATTCTGATTAATTTTCCGTTTTCCCTGGTAAGCTTAATCTTGGAAGAACTGCCTGCTTTGGCATCCCACAACATCACGTTAGAGATGTTGATTGGCGCTTCTACTTTTACAATTCCACCCTTGGTGTTTTGCGATGTTGGCTTGGTATGCTTGGTAACGATGTTAACTCCTTCAACCAGCACACGCCCTTTCTCCACCAATACTTCCAATACCCTGCGTGGCTTTTTCAAGTCTTTATCATCACCAGTGATAACAACAACGTTATCCCCTTTCTTAATGTTAAACTTTGCTTTAAATCTTGTACTCATTTTTTATCAATTTGCAAATTTGCAAATATGCAGATTTGCATATTTCAAACTCATGTTGTTATTTAAATTATAGCACTTCCGGAGCCAAAGAGATGATCTTCATGTATCCTTTATCCCTTAACTCTCTTGCCACAGGCCCAAAAATACGGGTACCCCTTGGTTCATCTGAATTGTTCAGCAACACTACAGCGTTATCATCAAAACGGATGTAAGAACCATCCTTACGGCGCAATTTATTTACCGTTCTTACTATTACTGCTTTGCTTACAGTTCCTTTTTTAATTCCACCATTGGGTGTAGCATCCTTAACAGTTACCACAATCTTATCCCCGATCTTGGCATAGTCCTGCCCGGAATTACCCAGCACGCGGATGCACAACACTTCTTTGGCACCACTGTTATCTGCTACGTTCAATCTGCTTTCTTGCTGAATCATTTTTTTTAGCTTTTAGCTATTAGCATGTAGCCTTTAGCAATTATTACTTTTGTTTATAGTCAGGCTAATAGCTAAAAGCTAATAGCCAACAGCTTTCTTTACTTCACTTTTTCAATTACTTCCACCAGCCTCCAGCGTTTTGTTTTGCTGATCGGCCTTGTTTCCATGATCTTTACGGTATCCCCGATGCTGCACTCATTCTTTTCATCATGCGCATGAAATTTGGTAGATTTTTTTACAAACTTACCATACAACGGATGCTTCACTTTTCTCTCCACCTTTACCGTAATGGATTTATCACCCTTATTACTGGTAACTACTCCAGCCTTGGTTTTACGCAGGTTTCTTTCAACTGTTTTTACTACTTCGCTCATTATTGCAAAATTTTTATGGTTTAATTTAAACCGAGTTCTTTACTTCTTAATGCTGTTTTTAAACGGGCAATATCCTTGCTCAATGCACGGATGCTCATCGGGTTCTCCAATGGAGAAATGCTGTGGGCAAAAGATAACTTTTTCATCCTGAGTTCATCTTCAGCTATTTTAGCTTTCAGTTCATCAACTCCCAGGCTCTTTATGCTCGTTAAAAAATCTACTTTCTTTGACATTGTATATTAATTTGATACTGTGCTAATCTGCTAATTTTCTAATTCCTTAAAATCTTAAGTTTCTGCATTTTCATTAGCACATTGGCTAATTAGCTAATTTATTTTATGCTTGATAATCTCTTCTAATTACAAACTTTACAGCAATGGGTAATTTTTGTGCAGCCAATGCAAAGGCTTCTTTTGCCACCTGCTCAGATACGCCATCTGCTTCAAACAGGATGCGGCCCGGTTCTACTACTGCAGCCCAATACTCGGGGTTACCTTTACCCTTACCCATCCTTACTTCTGCAGGCTTCTTGGTGATTGGCTTATCAGGAAATATCCTGATCCATACATTACCTTCCCGCTTCATGTGCCGGGTCATCGCCTGGCGGGCACTTTCAATCTGCCTGTTCGTTAACCAGATCGGTTCCAATGCTTTTAACCCAAAAGATCCGAATGAAATGGAAGTGCCTCTTTTAGCCACTTCCCTGATGCGGCCTTTTTGCGCTTTTCTATGTTTTGCTCTTTTTGGTTGTAACATTTTCTTCTAATTTGCTAATTCGATAATGTGATAATGTGCTAATTGATGCACACTATTCTTTGAAATAACTTTTAAATTTGTGTACTGAATGGATTAGCAAATTGGCTAATTAGCATATCAGCACATTGGCTTACCTTCTTCCACCTCCACCCTGGTGACCACCACCGCCGCCGCTACGGCCCCTGTCGCCGCCGCCACCGCCGCCTCTCCTGTCTCCGCCACCTCCGCCCCTGCGGTCATCTCTTCTATCTCCCCTGTCGCCACCACGGTTATCAAAACCGCCTCTTGAATCACCTTCTTTACCGCCACCGGCCAATATATTGGGGTTCAAATCTCTTTTTGCTAAAACCTCACCTTTACAGATCCACACTTTAACACCGATCTTACCATATACCGTTTGAGCAAAAACACTCGCATAATCGATATCCATGCGCAACGTATGCAATGGTGTTCTGCCTTGTTTGATCTCTTCACTGCGGGCAATTTCTGCACCACCCAAACGTCCACCGCACCTAACTTTGATCCCTTCAGCCCCCATTCTCAACGCAGAAGCAATAGCCATTTTAACGGCACGCTTAAAGTTGATACGGCCTTCCAGCTGGCGGGCAATGGTTTCTGCCACAATTTGTGCATCCAGTTCCGGGCGGCGTATTTCTAAAATATTTATTTGTACATCGTCTTTGCCGGTCAATTTTTTCAGCTCCTCTTTGATCCGGTCAACTTCGCCACCACCTTTTCCGATAATGATTCCTGGCTTGGAAGTATGGATGGTAACAATCAACTTATTCAGCGTGCGCTCAATAACGATCTTGGATATGCCCCCTTTATTGATACGTGCGTTCAGGTAATTTCTGATCTTGTTATCTTCAATTAACTTGCCTGCAAAGTCTTTTTTATTAGCATACCAGTTACTGTCCCAACCACGGATGATTCCCAGTCTGATACCAATCGGATTTGTTTTCTGACCCATATTTTTAATTTGCTGATGTGCTAATTTGCTGATGTGCTAATTAGCCATTTTAATTTAAAATTTTATGTTTTCAATTAGCATATTAGCATATTGGCTAATTAGCATATTAATTTTTGCTATCTACAATTAATGTTACATGGTTGCTGCGCTTGCGGATCTTGTATCCCCTGCCCTGCGGCGCAGGACGCATACGCTTGATCACCCTTCCGCCATCTACCATCACCGTTTTAACCACCAGTTTGGCATCTTCTACCTTTGCGCCTTCATTCTTTTGTTCCCAGTTGTTGATAGCACTCTTCAACAGCTTGTACAAAGGAACAGCGGGATGTTTGGTGCTGAACTGTAAAACGCCTAAAGCCTTTTCTACTTCCATTCCACGGATCAGATCAACCAGTAAACGCATCTTACGTGGTGATGTGGGATAATTGTTCAATTTAGCTACTGCTTCCATTTTCTATTAGTTTAAGGTTTAAGGTTTAATCGTTTAAGGTTTATGCTGCTTCCAACTTTCTACCTTCAATTTTCAACTTTAAACTTTTACGATATTTTTTTACTTGAGTGACCTCTGAAATTCCTGGTAGGTGCAAATTCACCTAATTTATGTCCTACCATAAATTCTGTTACATACACCGGGATGAATTTGTTTCCGTTATGAACTGCTAAAGTATGTCCTACAAAATCAGGGGTGATGGTTGACCTGCGACTCCAGGTTTTAATAACCCCTTTTTTACTTTTGCCATCATTGATTGCTAACACCTTTACTTCCAGGTTAGCATCTACATAAGGACCTTTTTTTACCGAACGAGCCATGTTAATTTTAATTTGCTAATGTGCTAATTGGCTGATATGCTAATTGGCCACATCTAATTTAAAAAGTTTGTTTATTTCCCTGAGTTAACCAGGGCATTTTAACAGTTAGCAGATCAGCACACTGGCTAATTAGCTCATTTGTCTTTTATTTGTTAGGTAATTTCTTACCATTTCTCCTGGTCAATATCATCTTATCAGACCCCTTACCTCTTGTACGGGTAACCTGCCCCTTAGCATACTTACCGGTACGGCTCCGTGGATGGCCACCAGAAGCCCTTCCTTCACCACCACCCATCGGGTGATCTACCGGGTTCATCGCTACTGCCCTTGTTCTTGGCCTAACCCCTTTCCACCTGTTTCTTCCCGCCTTACCTGCACTTTCCAGGTTATGATCGCTGTTGCTTACTACTCCTACAGTAGCATAACAGTTGATTAATACTTTTCTTAATTCTCCACTTGGCATTTTCAACACACCATACCTGTCTTCCTTATTCGCCAGCTGTGCACTTGCACCTGCACTGCGAACCAATTTACCACCCTGGCCAGGCTGCATTTCAATGTTGTGCACCATGGTACCCAAAGGCATATATTTCAACTGCAATGCATTTCCTAATTCTGGTGCCACATCATCCCCGCTTGATACGATAGCGCCCACCTGTAAACCATTTGGCGCTATGATGTACCGTTTTTCACCGTCAGCATAATTTAATAATGCGATGAAGGCTGTACGGTTTGGATCATACTCAATTGACTTTACGGTAGCCGGTATATTTTTCTTATCCCTTTTAAAATCAATGATCCGGTACATAGTCTTGTTTCCACCACCCATGTAGCGCATTGACCTTCTGCCCTGGGCGTTACGGCCTGCAGTATTACTTTGCTTTTCAACCAGGGTTTTTTCAGGAACATTGGTGGTAATTTCTTTATACGCATTACCAATTCTCCATCTTGTACCTGCTGTGGTCGGTTTGTATTTTCTAAGTGCCATTTTGTTTTTTTTATTTCAACTTTTGCGGCAGCTGATGCCATTCATAAATTATTTCTTACCGGGTAGTT